>NZ_BJZO01000041.1 GCF_007992075.1 Pararhodospirillum oryzae | reverse complement strand
AGAAATATGAACAATCTGGCGGCAACCCTTTTTGCCCAGGGCGACCTTGCCGGGGCGCAAGAGATGCAAGACGGCGTGCTGGAGGTCCATCGTCGTGTTCTGGGCCCCGAGCATCCGGACACACTGACCAGCCAGAACAATCTGGCGGGAACCCTTTTTGCCCAAGGCGACCTTGCCGGGGCGCGAGCGTTGGAGGAGGGCGTGCTGGAGGCCTGTCGTCGTGTTCTGGGCCCCGACCATCCGGATACGCTGACCAGCCAGAACAATCTGGCCCACACCTTGTTCCGGATGAACGAACCCGCCCAGGCCCTTGCCTTGATGATTGAGGTGGTCCCGGGACGGACCAAGGTCCTGGGACCCCGGCATCCCGACACCCAAGACGCCGCCGCTTTCCTGGCCAAACTTCAAGCGGTGGTCGCGGTCCAGCCCCAGTCCTGACAGACCAGGAGAATGACTTGGCTACCCCCTCTCCGAGGGCGGCATGGCCACGCCGACCCCAGGTCGGCCCGCGTCCGGCGCTTGAGATTGGGCGCGCCGACGGGGGCAGGATGCGGGCGGGGACGCCCCTGGTCCGGGGGGCGGCTGCGCGGGCGGTGGGGGTGACGGCCTCGGTGTCCCCTGATAAGGTTGGGGGCCAGCAGGATCTCATTTCCAGCCTTGGATCGGTCGATGCCTTGTCCCGTTTCGCCCGCGACCTTGCTTTATCGCGGCTCTTCCAAGCACAAGAACAGACCGGCCGACGAGCAGAAGGGGACGCTGTGTCCCGAGTGGACCCACAGGACTCCCGCCGGAGGGTTCGCGACCGATCCCCATGCCCATGACTGGGCCGCCACGCCAGCGGCGGAACTCTTCGCGGGCTCCGTGGTGGACGAGGCCAGCGGCCGACGCTATGCGACGGCCAGGGGTATTGCCTTCGAGGCCAAGCCAACCCTTGATGGCACATGGCACGGCTTTCCGATCCCGTGGGAGAGTGTGCCGGCTGCTATCAAGAACACCTGGTTGCGCAGCGGCGCCGTCACCGCGCGCCAGACAAAAAAGTACTTTCGTTTCGACAGGAACGAGATCCATTGGGCCCTGGCAACGGACGACCGATGACCGAATTCGTTCGCTTTGGCAATCCATCGCGCTTCGAGATCGCGATCCGGTGGATCCCGGATCGGGAACCGCGCGAGCGACGGCCGGCCCATGGCGGGTGGTCGATGGGGGCGCTACGCCTCACGGTTGGCGGGCATGTGCTGACCCGTCATGAGTCCATTGGCGGCGAGCAGGACGCGGTTCACTGGTACCTGTTCCCCTTTTTCGACTGGCTGGCGACGTATTGGGTTTCGTTGCTGCACGAGGAACGCTTTGCCTGGCGGGACAATCATGGGGCACCGGCGGCGACCGCTGTGTTTCTGGCGCTTCGCCGCCTGATCGACGCGCGCTCGGAAGAGGATCAGGCAGAGTACGCGAGGGTGCAAGGGTGGTGGGCCCGGCATGCCCTGCGTGCAGCGGATTCAAGCGCGCTTTTCCCTGATGTCGTTATCCGCCGTTTTATGAACGACATCGAGATTTCCTGGACCGCCCGGCAGCCCGGCTACGCCCCGAATGGATATCGGTTCATGCTGGTGCCGGGTGCCGCGACCCTGCCTGTTGGCGATGTTGCCGGCCCCTTGTGGGAGGCTTTGGCCTGGGCCGTGAGCGTGCCGCCGGGTGATCTTGACGCCGACGATCGCCGGTCGATTGCCGACCTCGACCAAAAGATCGACCATCTCCGGGGCCTGTCCTGCGCGGCGCTCGAACAGGCGTATCTGTCCGCCGACCTGCTCGGCAAAGTCGAGAGCGCGCGCGGCACGGTCGGCCTGCGGGATCGGAGCCTTCGCGAACCGGCGCTGCCGGCCCTGACGCTGTTCGACGACGCTGTTTTGATGTTCGGGAGCGTCAACCCCGACATCGGCACGCACGACAGCGAAACATTGCTCCGTTTGCTGGCGACTCAAGCCGGTGGTCAGGACTCCCCCGAGTTGGCCAGGCTTGTTGATCCAACCATCGGCGCGCCACTGAGCGCGCCGTTCGAGGAAGGGTACGACCTGGCCGAGGGAATCCTGGAAGACTTAAATCTGGATCATGAAACAACCCCCATCGACATGCAGGCCCTCCTGTCGCGGCTGGGTATTCAGGTGATTGAGCAGAAACTTGAAACGCCAACGATACGCGGCGTTGCCATCGCGGGAGCCGGCTATCATCCAACGATCATGGTGAACGTGACCAGCCCTTACAATGCCGTGGAGCCTGGAAAGCGCTTTACGCTGGCCCACGAGTTGTTCCACATCCTTTATGACCGGGAACGGGCCCGGCGTATCACGCATTCAAGCGGTCCTTGGGCGCCTGCGGGCATTGAAAAGCGCGCGAATGCGTTTGCGGCAATGCTTCTGATGCCGCGCCCACTTGTTCGGAACAGGCTGCCGCCCGGCGACCTGGATCGCGATGGCCTTGTTCAGATGGCGCTCAGGATGCACGTTGGTCCGACCGCTTTGCTTGAGCATCTCTTCAACATCGACCTTATCGACGAATTCAAACGCGACGAACTCCGGGCAGCGCTGGCAAGCCGGTGTTGACAGGGGCTCTCGGGCCGTTCCGCCTTTGACGCGCGTCTTTTGATCGGGTGATCAAAGGAGGGAGCCGCGCGAGCCGTGGCGTTGTCACAAGGAAACCGTTCCCGATGTCCATTCCCAAAGAGAGACAAATGGAAATGGCGCGCACCATGATCCTGGCGCGCCAGTTCGAGGAAACCCTGGCCGATCTTGTCCGCCAGCAGGGCAAGATTCACGGCATGATGATCCTTGCCACGGGTCAGGAGGCGGTGGGATCCGGGGTGTGCGCCGCGCTGTCGGCGAACGATATCCTGATCACCAATCACCGCAGCCACCACCATCTGCTGGCCCGGGGCGCCGATCCCAAGGCGCTGATGGCGGAGATTTTCGGCAAGCGTACCGGGTGCAACAAGGGCAAGAGTGGCACGCTTCACCTGGCGGTGCCCGAGGTCAACGCCCTGTGCACGACCACGGTCGTGGGTGGCGGGCCGCCCATCGCCGTGGGCGCGGCGTTCGCGCAGCAGTACGAAAACCGCGAAGCCGTGACCGTCTGCTTTCTTGGCGATGGATCAACCGGCGAGGGCTCGGTGCACGAAGCCTTCAATCTGGCCGGGCTGTGGCGCCTGCCGGTCCTGTTCGTTTGTGAAAACAACAAGTACGCCGCCGCCCAGAGCTACCGGGAACACACGCCGGTCGACTCCCTGGCGGCGCGAGGCGCCGCGTATGGCATGCCGGGCGAAAGCATCGACGGCAACGACGCCCTGGCCGTGTTCGAGGCAACCCGCCGCGCCCGCGCCCGCGCCCTGGCCGGCGAGGGGCCCACGCTGATCGAGTGCCTGACCTACCGCTGGCGCGGGCATGGGGAGACGGATCACCAGCTCTACCAGCCGGCCGACGAAATCGCCGCCTGGAAGAAGAAGTGCCCGATCGATCGCCTCGTCAACACGCTGCGCGAGGCCGGCGCCCTGGGCGACGCGGATCTGGAGGCCATGCGCGCCACGGCGGCCGAAGCCGTGGCCGATGCCGTGCGGTTCGCCGAGGAAAGCCCCTGGCCCGAGCCGCAGGAAGCGCTTGATGATGTCTGGGTCGCGTGAGGAGGCAGGGGTGATGCAAAAACTCGGAATGGGCCAGGCCATCAATCAAGCCTTGCGCGAGGAAATGGAACGGGATTTCCGCGTGTTCCTGGCCGGCGAAGGCATCGGGGTGGGGATTCACACCAGCCCCCTCATGCCCACCACGGGCCTGCTTGACGCGTTCGGGCCGAAGCGGGTGAAGGACACGCCGGTTTCGGAAGCCGTCATTGCCGGGCTGGCGGTGGGCGCCGCCGCGGCCGGCCTGCGCCCGGTGATCGAGATCATGTTCAAT
The DNA here is from genome assembly GCF_007992075.1 of Pararhodospirillum oryzae. Taxonomy (GTDB): domain Bacteria; phylum Pseudomonadota; class Alphaproteobacteria; order Rhodospirillales; family Rhodospirillaceae; genus Pararhodospirillum; species Pararhodospirillum oryzae. The sequence goes on along the minus strand of NZ_BJZO01000041.1, from coordinate 33,490 downwards.
CCCTTCTTCACCCTGGCTTCCGACATGATCGTCAACCATGCGGCCAAGCTGCGCTATCTGTCCGGGGGCAAGACCGCCTTTCCCCTGGTGGTGCGCATCAAAAGCGGGGCCGGGTTTGGCGCCGGCTGCCAGCACTCGCACAACCTTGAAGCCTGGGTCGCCCATTGTCCCGGCCTCAAGGTGGTGATGCCGGCCACGCCCCGCGACGCCAAGGGCCTGCTTAAATCCGCCATCCGCGACGAAAACCCGGTGATTTTCATCGAGGACATGGGGCTTTACTTCGCGCCGGGCGACGTGCCCGACGAGGCGTACACGATTCCCCTGGGCAAGGCCGACATCAAGCGTTCGGGGACCGATGTCACCCTTGTGACGTGGTCGAAGATGCTGGGGGTATCCTTGCAAGCGGCCGAGCAACTGGCCGCTCAAGGCATCAGCGTTGAGGTCGTTGATCTGCGCACCCTGACCCCCCTGGACACCGACACCCTTCTGGCCTCGGTGCGCAAGACCGGCCGGCTTGTTGTCGTGCACGAGGCCACCCGCACCGGCGGCTTCGCCGGGGAAATCGCCGCCGTGGTCATGGAACAGGCCTTCGCCGCCCTCAAGGCTCCCCTGCGCCGCGTGACCGGCCCCGACATCCCCGTGCCCGCCAGCCCGCCCCTGGAACAGTTTTATATTCCGGACGCGGGGCAGGTTGTCGCCGCGATCAAGGAGATTCTCTGATCCGCTGCCGGAGCCCCGGGGCCGTGCGCGTCCCGGGGCCCCGGGGCTGCCCCTCCGCTTGCTCCGGACCCCCGCCGGGGCGTAGACAACAGGCCCCGAGCAAGGCGAAAGGAATGTGGGCCCATGGCGGGTGTGATGCGGTTTGTTCCCCTGGATCCGTACGTGCTGGCCTTGATGGCCACCGTGGGCGGGGCCAGCCTGTTCCCCGCCCAAGGCGCGTGGGCCGAGGGCGCGGCGGTGGCCGTGACCGGGGCGATTTTCCTGCTGTTCTTTTTGTATGGCGCCCGTCTGGCCCCGCGCGAGGTCGGGCGCGGCATGGCCCACTGGCGGTTGCAGCTTCTGGTGCTACTGTGCACCTATGGCGTTTTCCCCCTGCTGGGCCTGGGCATTGCGGCGCTCGGCCTGGGGCTGGCGCCGCCCCTTGTGCTTGGCTTCCTGTACCTGTGCGTGTTGCCCTCCACGGTGCAGTCATCCATTGCCTTCACCGGCATCGCCGGCGGCAACGTGCCCGCGGCCCTGACCGCCGCCACGGTTTCCAACCTGCTGGGCGTGGTGGCAACCCCGGTGCTGGTCGGGCTGCTGATGGGGGGACCCGGCGGGGGCTTTTCCCTGGATGCCCTGGAAGACATCGCCCTTCAGGTGCTGCTGCCCTTTGCCCTGGGTCAGCTCGCCCGCCCCGTTCTGGCCGGGTGGGTCGCGCGTCACCGCCGGGTCACCTCAATGGTGGATCGCGGCGCCATCTTGCTGGTGGTCTACGTGGCCTTCAGCGAGGGCATGACCAGCGGGGTGTGGTCGTTGATGTCGGGGTGGGATTTCCTGCTGGTGATGGCCCTGGATTGTGTCGTGCTCGCCCTGGTCATGGCCGCGAGCCTGGGCCTGGGGTCCTGGGCCGGATTCAGCCGCGCCGATCGCCTGACCTTGTTCTTTTGCGGCTCCAAGAAAAGCATGGCCACCGGCCTGCCCATGGCCGGGGTGCTGTTCGCGGGCCAGGCCGTGCCCTTGATCGTGCTGCCGTTGATGCTGTTTCACCAGATCCAGCTTCTGGTCTGCGCCGCCCTGGCCCAGCACTGGGCACGGACCCGCCCCCTGGCCGACGACGCCAACCCGCGCTAGCATGCGCTCCAGCGTGACGTGTTCCATCCGGGGGCAACGATGAGCGAGACGGCGGCCCTGGTGCCGGTGATCTGGCTTCTGGGCAAGACGGCGGCGGGCAAGACCAGCCTGGTTGCCGACCTGACCGGCCAGGGCTACGACGAGGTGGGCAACGGCTTCAAGCCAATGACCCGCGAAACCCGCGCCTACGCTTTTCCCCCCGACGCGCCCCTGGTCGAGTTCCTGGATACGCGCGGCCTGGGCGACGCGGCCGACCACGATCCCGCCCCCGCCCTGGCCCTGGCCGAGGCCCGCGCCCAGGTGCTGATGGTGGTGGCCCGGGCCGAGGATCTGGCGCTGGACGAAATCCTGGGCGTGGTCCGCGCCTTGCGCCGCGCGCATCCCGACTGGCCGCTGGTGGTGGTGCAAACCTGCCTGCACCACCTCTATCCCCCGGGCCGGGGCCACGATCTGCCCTATCCCTTCACCGGCACCGCCACCGACGACACCCTGGCCCGCCTGCCCCTGGGCCTGCGTCAAGCCCTGTGCGCCCAGCGTGCCCTGTTCGCCGGCCTGCCCGGGGGGAAGGCTCCGGTGTTCGTGCCCGTTGATGTCACCCGCCCCGAGGACGGCGTGGTGCCCGCCAACTACGGCATGGACCGCCTGCTGGAGGAACTGGAAGCCCTGCTGCCCGACGTGATCACCCGCCTGCGGGCGCTGAGCGGGCGCGACGACGAGGCCCAGGTGCGCACCGCCGTGGTCCTGCCCTGGGCGCTGGCGGCGGCGGCGGCCAACGCGGTGCCGGCCCCGGTGCTGGGCGGGCTGGGCTCGGCCAGCGTGCAGGCGCTGATGGTGCGCGCGGTGGCGCGCCGCTGCGGGCTGGGGATCGATCGCGCCTTGTGGGGCGAGTTCCTTTCCACCCTGGGGGCCGGCTTTCTGCTGGGCTTTGGCGGCGGCTGGATCGCGCAACAGGGCCTGAAGCTGGGCCTGGGCTGGGGAACGGCGCTCAGTGCCGCCTGGACCTTTGCCGTGACCTGGGGCATTGGCGAGGCCGCCTTGTATTACTTCCGCGAACGCAAGGCCGGGCGCACGCCCGAACGGGCCGCGCTTCGCGCCCGCTACGAGGCCGCCTTTCGCGAGGCCCGCGCCGCCTACCGCCAGACCCGATCCCTGACCCCGCCCCGGCTCCCGGCGCCCGAGCCCTCCGGAGACCCCAAGCATGACCCTGGGACCCGCTGACCTGCGCGCCCATTGGCGGGTGCTGCTGCTCGCCGCCCTGTATGCCCTGCCGGTGCTCGCGCTGGCCGTTCTGGGGGGGGTGTGGCTGTGGGAACAAGGCTGGCTTCTGGCGGGCGCGGGCGTGGGCCTGGGGGTGGCGATCGCCGTGGGCGGGCTCCATCGCCTGGGCCGGAAAACCGCCGGGGTCGCGCCCCTGGCCCCGGCTCTTCCCGGCGCCGCCCAGGCCGAGGTCAACGCCCGCGCTGCCGTCAAGGCCCTGATGGCCCAGGCCACCGCCGCCGACGTGGCCGACGCCGCCTCTGTCCAGGACCTGGTGCGGCGCACCGTCCTGGCCGTGGCCCAGGCCTACCATCCGGGCGACGAACGGGCCTGGGGCCGCGTGACCCTGCCCGAGCTTTTGCACATGACCGAGGACGTGGCCCGCGCCGTGCGCCACGCCCTGGAACGCGACGTGCCGATCGTGCGCCACGTGGACGTGGGGCTGGCGTTGGGCGGGCGCGCCTGGCTCGCGCGGGCCTCGGGCGCGTGGCGGCTCTATCGGATGCTGCGGGTGACCCATCCCCTGCAAGCCCTGGCCGACGAGGTGCGGGGCCGTGTGAGCGACACGGTCGGCCGCGACCTGGGCGACGCCCTGCGCGCCCGCCTTGCCGCCGTGCTGGTGCGCGAAGTGGGCGAAACCGCCATCCGCCTGTACGCCGGCGGCTACCGCGCTCCCCGCGCGGACGCCTCGTCCCGCGCCGCCGGACCGGCGGCCCGGGCGGAGGCATCCCGGGGGGCCGGGGGGGGAGAGTCTGAAACGCCGGGAGCCGGGGACCCCGACGCCGAGGCGCAAGGGGCCGAGGCGCAGGGGCCCGAGCCGCTGGTGGTGCTGGTGGCCGGGCAGGCGAACGCGGGCAAGTCGGCGCTGATCAACGCCCTGGCCGGGGCCGGGCGGGTGCTGAGCGGGCTTACCCGCCCGACCGAGGGTTTTCAGGCGGTGGCGATCGAGGACGCCCGCCTGGGCCGGCTGGTGCTGATCGACAGCCCCGGCGTGCGTGGCGAGCCGGATGGCCCCTGGCGGACCCAGTTTGACGCCGCCGACGTGGTGCTGTGGGTGGCCGCCGCCCACCGCGCCGACCGTGCCGTGGACCAGCGCGCCCTGGCGGCCTTGCGGGCCCTGGTCGAACAGGACCCGAGGCGCTGCGAAACCCCGGTGGTGCTGGCCCTGACCCACGCCGACCGCCTGCCGCCCCCCCTGGAATGGGCGCCCCCTTACGCGCCCGAAAACGGCACCCGGGCCAAGGAACGCCTGATGCGAGAAGCCCGGGCCTGGAGCGCCGAAACCCTGGCCGTGCCCCTGGCCCGCTGCGCCCTGGTCGCGCTCCGCCCCGCCGGAGACGGGGAGGGGGGCGAAGCCTGGAACCTGGACGCGCTGCGCGCCTGCCTCGCGGCCGTGGAGCCCCTGGCCCGCCAGCGCCAGCTCCAGCGCGGCCGCCGCCCCGCCGGCTGGCTGTCCCAAATGATCGACGCCGCCCGCAGCGTCCCCGGCGCCGCCACCCGCGCCTGGACCTTGTGGCGGGAGTAGGGGCGGGCGGGAGGCGACGCGGGCCTTGTGGGGACGGCTTGATCAGGCTGGAGGGCATCTCTCCGGCGATTTGCCAATCCCTGCGACGATCACCGTGCTACCGCTTCTACCCAAATGCCCAGAGCTGAACTCTATCGAAAACACTTGGCACTTGCACAGGGCGTGGCGGCAGGCCAAGGAACGCCTACTGGAGAAGGAATGCAACCAAGAATAAAGCAGGCCCTTAGGGCTCGACTTCAACCTGTTCGATCAGTGATACCGGCTATGGCTTGATGGAGATGACGGAGGTGATTGCCGGCTGGAACTGTTTCGGTACTCTGCCGGAGGTGCTAGGTGTGAAGATCATCGGCGTGCGCGATGTTTGTGGCTCGTCATAAGGGAGGTATTCAAGTGTCTTCACGTCGAGGCTGGTGACGGATGCTTGGTCGCGATGCGCGTTCAGACAATCGTCCCGCATCTCCTCAGTTGTAGGGGCTTCGCTCCGATCAACGACTTGAAGGACTCCGCCGCTTTTCAATATACGGTCTGCCAGTTCGTAAACCCTGTTCTGCACATAGAGGCGATGCATGCCGTCACTCTCAATGTTTTTACTTCTCACATCTTTGTTGAACTTCCGCATCATATGTGTGCCGGTAAGCCAGATTGTAATTAAGTCGAAAGAACTGTCGTTAACGAGAGCTTGAATCATGCCTGGGTCATTGCAGATATCTGCCTCGACCAACGTACATCTGCCATCGAAGGGACCAACGAGGGGCGCCGCTTCAAACGCAAATCCCTCCGTCGTCAAGACAGGCTTCAAGCGCTTCACAAACGTGGCATCAACGCCGCCTTCCACAAGAATTTGAGCGGCGGCCTTCAGGCACACGGGGTTTTCGTCGAGGGCAACGACCTGAATGTCTTTCCCCAGCACGTCAAACAGAGCCAGAATCCCATGCCCGCTACCGCACCCAACATCAAGTATACGGTGCGGTGTGAAGGGTTTTATCTGCTCAGCCATCCAGTGATAGCGTTGCGCTTGATAGTGCGCCTGAGCCGTCGATGTCCAGTTCCGAGCGTAAACCTGCTGCGCGGCCTCATAGCGATGCTCAAGGGGGGCCTCGTCGATCGCAAGATGACAGTGCTTGTATTTTCGACCGTTACCGCAGTAGCAAGGCTCGTTTCGGCCGGGACACATCGCCTCCACCCCTCCCAGTCAGGTTTTCCGCCCTCTTGTCATCCGTCAGCTAACTTCCGGATCGTCGCCATCGGCATAAACAACCTTGCATCATCTTGATCAAACTGAATGAACCCGTACTTGCGATAGAACGCTGCGACCTCGTTGTCTTTCGCCTCCACAATCACCGCATGGACCGCCAGCGTTTGTGTCGCGAGCAGGATCCGGTTCAGGGCGTCCATGAGCAGGAAGGCGCCCAGCCCTTTCCCTTTCATACCGTCATCGACGGCCAGTCGGCCGAGCAGAGCGGCCGGCACGGGGTAACGCGGCAACCGCTTGGCCTGGTCGGCTGGAAGGTTGTCGCGTTGAAAGCTGGTGGCGCTCAGGCTGTAGTAACCGCAGACTGTGGGCGCTTCGGCATCTGTGGCCACGAAGACGCGGGCGACATCCCGCTTCATATCCTGCGAAGCATGTTCCCGGATGTAACGGTCGAGTTCAATAGCGCCGCACGAGAAGCCCGCCCGGTCATGGGCCTTGCTGTTGAGTGGCGCTATCAGCCATGGCGTACGCGACTGCCTCATCCGTTGGTTTTCTGGTACGTTGCGAACGCCTTGCGCAGGGCCGTGTTCGGCGCTGGTGGGTTGGTCAGCGCCTCATAGAAGAGCGTCCAGTCCGGGCTGGAGAGAGTGACGACTTCGCTCTCGCGGATCACCTTCTCGGCCTCTTCCATTGCCGTCGCGAGGACGAATTGACTGACCGTCTTGTGCCGGTAGCTCGCCGCACGCTGGAGCACGCTCTTCGACGCGGCGTCTAGGCGCACCTGTAGCCGGTCATCCTTGGTTCCCGCCGCTCGGGGCATGGTCGTTCTCCTTGTTTGATCTCTGCTAAAAATGTGCTCATAAACGGAGCACAATTCAAGAGGTGTCGTTGGAACTGGTTCGCTATAGCCTGTCGCCCGTCCAGAACGCCTTAGGCCGGAGACATTCAAAGAAGCTTCCCCGCCCACCTGGACGAAATCGCGGCCCAGGAAGCGGCCGGCAACCCCATAGAAATCTGGTGGCACCGCGTGATTAGCGCACCAAGTTCGCCCGGCGTTTGATGCAATTTTAAATTAAATAAATACAACGAGAAAACCATGAAGAACTTCTCTTCCTCCGGATTCCACGGCGGGTCTGGAAAATGAGTCGTGTGACGACCACTTCCCTGGAGAACGGTGTGTCGGTTGTGATGCATCCTTGGGCGAATTGATCGGTTCGGCTGGATCAGCCGGAGACCACGGCGCCATGCCAGAACCAGGGAAACGGTCTGATGATCTTCTCGTTTGGGAAAAAAGAAAAAATCGGCAAAAAAGAACAAAATAACCTGTCCGACGAAATGGCACTGCTGAGCCACCATGCCGGCGTTGGACTGTGGGATGCCGTGTTGCATGAAGGCGATCCGATGCATTCTTTGAGTGTGTGGCGGTGGTCCGAGGAATTCCGTCGTTTGTTGGGGTTCGAGCAGGGCGACGAGATCGGTTTTCCCAATTTGGTTACGTCATGGTCTGATCGATTGCATCCCGACGACGCCCAGGCGACGTTCCAGGCCTTTGGCGCCTGCCTGAACGACCGCAGCAGTCGGACTGGCTATGATGTTATTTACAGATTGCAAATGAAGAATGGGGAGTATCGCTGGTTTCGGGCGGTCGGCGGGGTGGGCCGGAATGCCCAGGGGGTGGCCGTGCGGGCGTGCGGCTCCTTGATTGATGTTCACAATGAAAGGAGCCAGCTGGAACGCGCCACCTTGTTCGAAGGATCGTCCGGCGTCGGGTTATGGGATGCCCTGTTTCATAACGGCGACCCCATGCATGCCAAAAGCCAATGGAAGTGGTCGAAGGAATTCCGCCGCCTGTTGGGGTTTGCCGCCGATGATACCCGGGGGTTCCCCGACGTGGTGACGTCATGGTCGGACCGGCTGCACCCGGACGACGCCCAGGCGACATTCCAGGCCTTCGGCGCCTGCCTGAACGACCGCACCAACCGGACTGGCTATGACGTCATGTACCGCTTGAAGATGAAGGATGGCGGGTATCGCTGGTTTCGCGCGATCGGCGGGGTAACCCGGGATTCGCAAGGGGTGGCGTTGCGGGCCTGTGGGTCGCTGATCGATGTCGATGCCCAGAAACAAGCCGAGCTTCGACAAAAGGAAGCCGAAAAGGAGTGGCGCGACTCGATCACCAACCTGGCGAATTCCCTGGACGATTCCGTGGCGACGGCGGCCAATCGGGCGAGCGCCAATGCCCGGACGGTGGCGGCGGCAACGGAGCATCTGGCGGGGTCCATTACTGAAATCAGCAGCCGGGCGGCACAGGCGGCGGACTCCTCGTCCCGGGCCGCCGAGGCGGCCGAACGAACCGATCTTGGCGTTCAGGCCCTGGTGAACGCCGCCGAGCGTATCGGCGCCATTACCGAACTGATCGGGGCCATCGCGGCCCAGACCAACCTCCTGGCCCTGAACGCCACCATCGAGGCGGCGCGGGCGGGCACTGCCGGCAAGGGGTTCGCCGTTGTTGCCAGCGAGGTCAAAAGCCTTGCCAATCAAAGCGCCAGCGCTTCCGGACAGATCGCGGCCCAGATCACCTCGGTGCAGAACGAAGCGAGGCAGGCCGTCGAAGCCATTCGCGGAATCGGCGCCATGATCCGCGATGTCCGGGAGGTCTCTTCAACCATCGCCGCCGCGGTGGCCCAGCAAGATAGCGCGGCCAAGGAGATCGCGGAGCGTGTCTCGCGGGTGGTCCAAGACGTCGAGGGTGTCTCGGCCAACACCGCCTCGGCGACGGCCCGAATGAAGCAATCCGATTGATCCCGGTTTTGGATCCGTCCTCCCCAACCGGCCCAGCGCCACGAAACCAACGTCGCCCGGGACTAAACACACGGTCGATCGTCTCGGGGGAGCGTCGTCGGGTGGAGCTGCGGTCGGTGGTGAAAGCGATTTTTTGTTGGCTGGGGTCTGGGGCTGCCCGTGGCGGATGGTGCCAGGCAGTTTTCCGCCACGCTCGACGGTACAGCGCTGTTTTTACACGTGGCGTCCTCGTTCATGGCCTCAACATCCAAGACCGCGATGGCGCTTATGCGGGTGACAAGCTGAACGGGTGACAAGCTGAAAATCTCCCTGGCCGGCATTGGCGAGTGGACCGTGGAGATCATCAAACGATCCGATACCGCCCAGCGCTTCGTTGCCCTGCCCAGGCGCTGGGTCGTTGAGAGGACTTTCGCTTGGCTGGGCCGGAATCGGCGCCTTGCCAAGGAGTTCGAAAGAAGAGTCGACACCACAATGGCTTGGATCTTCGCTTCCAGAGTCAAACTCGCCAGGAAAATGGAAAGGTAATGGCGCTCTCTATCCGATTACGGGCCAAGTTCTTAGATAAGGTATCATGACGTTGCGCGATCTGTGATCTCCCTTGGGCATCATGGCTGAATCTGAATGTTCAAGTTACAAAATGGGTCAAACTTATGGCTTTGTGTATTTTAAGTCGCTCCAGTGGTAATGTGGGATGGCATCGATGCAATAATTACATGTTGATTTACGTCGTCCCAGAAATAATAGATTCGGAGGCACCGGGTTGGATCACGAGTATTACCTCCATTTTTGATGTGCCACTCGACATCGAACCGTTTCCCTTGCCAGTCAAATTTGAAACTGTGATCGCCACACTGGTCGTTCTTAATCCCATTTTTGAGCGGAATCCGGAGATCTCCGTCACCACCGGCAAGGCGTCGCTCACGATATTCATTGGCCAGCCATAACAGACATTCTGCGGCAGTCGATACATGGCGGTACAGAGGTGCCTTAACTTCTCTTCTGGCTCGCGCCGAAAGAAGCACCCGATCGACCAAATTTTGATCACACCAGTCGGGAAACTCCTCCCAGGTGTTAGGGGGAGAAATATTCGTATCGGGAGTATCGCCTCGTGCCTTTAATTGATCTTTAAGTTGCTGGATTCGAAAGCCTGCGGCATTCAATTGAGCCTCTGCCGTCTTGGCTCGTTCTTCGGCTGCAGAGTGTTCTTCGTACAGCCATTTCTGTATGTCTAACGCTTTGTTTAGGTCGTCTTTCAGTGCACTAATTTGTGTCCGAGCAGCCTTCAATTGATCGGCATCGCTTGCACATTCTCGTTCCAGGCGATTGCTTGTAAAATCAAGACTCTGTTCCCGAACCGTGGCAAAGGATAGAACGTCCCGTTCAAGGTGGAATCGTTTCAGGGTTTCATGGGCTGCAAGCCGACGCATCCAAGTACTTATCCGAGTCGCACTTTCTGGGGTGGATATGCGATCCGCCAGAAAAAGCTCATGCCTGCCATAGGGATTGGCGTCCTCGGAAAAGCCCGGAAGGTAGACACGGGCCGCACCACCATAGACCGAGAGGCGTTTACCAAATCGTTCCGTTAATGCCCATGTGAATCGGGCGGGGATGACGACAACAGAAGCGATCCCAAGCGTTGCTCGTGCGAGAGGAACGGGATCAATCAAGGGTACCTTATCTGCGGCGCCTTCGGGTACTGTCAGGACAAAGATGGGCATGTCTCGGATAGGGTCGACCAGCATATCCTGCAAAATATCGACGTCAGCATCGGATCCAATGAACCAGGGGTACTCTGATAGATCCTGTTCTTGACGTCGCAAACCGCATTTAGATGCAATTTTGCGAAGAAATTTTGGAACGGCCGGTTCAATTGCCAATTCTCTTTCGGGAGAACTGACCAATGACCTGACGCCGATGAGGGGTGATTCAGACTGCTGAAAGCCAATCGTTATTTCGGTTGTCCAAACGCGTTGAGCTACGTTCGTATCGGGACGTTCCGATCGAATTGTCCATATGTCCATATTGTCATTTATGATGCGAACACCAGAGCAATTGCGGCCACCGGCAAGATGTTCAAAGGTTTGCTGTTTCCACGCTTCTTCCGGTAATTTGCTACCCGCTTGATCCTGAGCCCATTTCAGTACAAAAAAACGAGCAGAGTCAGCCGATTTTTGTCCATTAGCTCCATTAATAGATGCTGCTAGTCGAAGTATTTCTTGCTCTCGGATGTCCTGTAGGCGGCGTTGCGCGAACGGGCGAAGCGTTTCCGTAGCTGACGCATAGCTCATTTTTTGATTTCTCCGAAGTCTATCAGAGTGTTCGTGCTTCGTTGCGCGTGCGGTGTAACGGTGTGGTCTCCCTTTGATCTTGGGGAGTTTGGGGCGGCGTGACACTCAATCTGCCACAAGGGGGTGTGGGCTTTTTACGCGCTTATCGTTCAAGGGGATGGCGTATTAAACGGGAATATATTGCGGTTCTGGATGGTCAATTCTTCATTTTTCTCTACAAGGATCGTTTCGAAAGGGAATCTAGCTGCGATTCTTTTAGGGAAAATCCCCACGCTCTTTGTACAATCCTTGCTCTCAGTTTTGGAGACTCTCTATAGGATCCGTGCCGTGAATTCTTGCCCGATGCTCCTTGGGGAAGGGGAGCTGGATGACCAAAAAAGGTATATTTCGTCATATAAAAGATACTTTCAATGGTTAATTTACCTCAAGGTGGCAACGATTTTACCTTATAGGTGGTACGTAAATTAAATGCCTCGCTTGTGTTGTGTTTTCAAGCTGTCAAAGGGAGTCCGCTGAAGTGTCCGACGTTCCAAAGGGGGAGATTCTGTCATCACCGCTGCACCGTATAAACCCGAAAGCGGCCTGTTGCTGGAGCCGCAGCTGGTGGTGGGGGTGTTCTGGGTGGGGTTGATCGGCGCCGCCCTGGGGCAGGTCCGGACGGAGCGGCAGATGAAAACGATCCTGAACACCCGGGGCCAACGGCCGCCCGTTTACATTCTGCCCCTGGATCAGCTTTCGGTCATCGAAATTACCAATCAATACGCCCTGTGTTCCCCCTGACCGGGGTCTGGGGCCCAAGGCCCCAGCGGGGAGCGGGGCAGAGCCCCGCGTTTCTTCCCAGGAAGCCCCCCCCGCTTACACCACGCTTACCGTAAACGGACGGTCGTCCTTGAGGGATGCGATCTGGCCCCTGACCTCTGCCACGCGGGCGGGGTCGATGTCGGCGACGATGAAGCCTTCGTCGGGGCCGGCGTCGGCCAGGATCTCGCCCCAGGGGGAGATAATCAGGGAATGGCCGAAGGTGCGCCGGCCGTCCTCGTGGGTGCCGGTTTGGGCCGGGGCGACCACGTAGGCCCCGTTTTCGATGGCGCGCGCGCGCAGCAACACGTGCCAGTGGGCCTTGCCGGTGGTTTGGGTGAAGGCGGCGGGCACGGTGAGCAGGCCGGCCCCGGCCTGGGCCAGGGCCCGGAACAGGTGGGGGAAGCGCACGTCGTAGCACACCGACAGGCCCACCGGGAGGAATGGCGTGTTCACCACCACCGCCTGCGCGCCAGGCTGGAAGGTGGCGCTTTCGCAATAGCGCTCGCCGCCGGCCAGGGTCACGTCGAACATGTGGATCTTGTCGTAGCGCGCGCGGATGGCGCCTTCCGGGTCCAGCATGTAGGTGCGGTTGGCGATCATGCCATTGCCCACGCTGACCGCCAGGGTGCCCGTGTGCAGCCAGATGTCCAGCTCGCGGGCCAGGGCCCGGAAGGTGCCAAGCGCCACGTGATCTTCCTCGGGCATGGCCTTGGCGCGCGCCGCCTGCGAGGTGCCCTCCATCATGCTCACGTTTTCGGGCAGGAAGATCATCCGCGCCCCGGCCGCGTGCGCCGCGCGGATGTGGGTCGTGGCGCGCTCCAGGTTGGGGTAAAGGTCGCGTCCGGCCGTGACCTGAACGCAGGCCACCCGCACCGGCGCGCTTTGGGGAGCCGGGCTCACGGGGTGCCCCCATTCAGCAGGGGATCCAGGCCGCCCCGGCGATCGAGCGCCACCAGATCGTCGCAGCCGCCCACGTGATGGGCGCCGATGAAGATCTGCGGCACCGTGTGGCGGCCGTTCGCGCGCTTGGTCATTTCGGCGCGGCGCGTCTGGTTGCCCTGCACATTGATTTCGGTGAACGTCACCCCCTTGCGGCGCAGCAGGTCCTTCGCGCGCAGGCAGTAGGGACAAATCGGCGTGGTGTAAATTTCCACGGGAACCATGGGGCGTTGTCTCCCGGATCGGTTTTTCAGTATTTCCTGATATACGGTGTCGGGTGCGATCACGCCAGGGGGTTCCCAGGGGGCGGGGCCCGGGTCAGTGTTGCAGGGGAACCCGGGCCAGGGTCAGGACCACGATCCGGGTCGCGCCGGCCTCGCGCAGGACGCGGGCGCAGGCCTCGGTAGTGGCGCCGGTGGTGAGCACGTCATCCACCAGCACGATGGTCCGCTCCGCCACGTGGTCGGGCACGCGCACCCGAAAGGCGCCGCGCACGTTGGCGTATCGGCCGCCCGGGGGGCGCAGTCCTTGCGGGGGCGTGGCGCGCACGCGGATCAGCGCGCGCGGGCGCACCTCAAGGCCGCTGGCCCGGCCAAGGGCGAAGGCCAGCAGGGCGGACTGGTTGTAGCGGCGCCTGAACAGGCGGGTCCAGTGCAAGGGCACGGGAACCAGCACGGCCCCGGGCTCCAGGAGGGAACGCCCGGCCCGGGCCATCCAGCGGCCAAGCGCGGGCACGCTTTCGGGGCGGTCGCCGTTTTTCAGGCGCAAGATCAAGGGGGCCGAGCCATCATCGTAAACCAGGACGGCGCGGGCCTGGTCAAAGGCCGGGGCGCGGCGCAGGCAGGCCCCGCAGCACAGCAATACCCCGGGCTGGGGCGGATCGGGCAGGGGCAGGCCACACCTCGCGCACACGGGCTCGGTGATGAAGGTCAGGCGAGCGAAGCACTCGGGGCACACCGCGCCCGTGTCCAGCACCACGGCCCCGCAGGCAAGGCAGCGCGGCGGCAGCAGGAAATCAAGGCCGGCGCGCGCCAGTGCCTGCCCCCGCCGGCCAAGGGCGGCCAGGGGCGAAGCCAGGGCGGCGCCACGGCGCGCGAGCCAGGGGGCAAGGGGCATGGAGAGGGGCCACGGTGACAGAAACGGACGGGGCAGTTTATCATGCCCTCCATCCTTCGCCCATTGCCCGGGGGTTCCGGTGACCAGCACGGCCTGTTCCTTGTCTTCTCCCTCCGATCCCATGAGCGTCTTCGACCGCGCGCTGGTGCGCCGCCATCGCGAGCGCGCCGCGCCGGCCTTCGACGCCCACGACTTTTTGTTCGTGGAAGCGGCCGAACGGCTGGTCGAGCGGCTGGACGATATCGTGCGCCCGTTCCCGGTGGCCCTGGATCTGGGCTGCCACGCGGGCGCGGTGGGCCAGGCCCTGGAGCGGACCGGCCTGCGCGCGCGCAAGGGCATCGAGACCCTGGTGCAGGCCGATCTGGCCCCCGCCCTGGCCCGGCGCGCGGCCCGGGCTCTCCCCGACGTGCCCACCTTCGTGGCCGACGAGGAATGGTTGCCGCTGCGCCCGGCCAGCCTGGATCTGGTGCTCTCAGCCCTCAGCCTCCATTGGGTCAACGATCTGCCCGGGGTGCTGGTGCAACTGCGGCGCGCCTTGCGCCCCGGGGGCGTGCTGCTGGCCAGCCTGCTGGGGGGCGAAACCCTGGTGGAACTGCGCGCGTGCCTCGCCGAGGCCGAACTGGCCGTGGAAGGCGGGGTGTCGCCCCGGTGCAGTCCGCTGGCCGCCGTGCGCGACGTGGGCGACTTGCTGGTGCGCGCGGGCTTCGCGCTGCCCACCGTGGACGCCGAGGCCATTCCCGTGCACTACGCCGAGCCCGTGCGCCTGCTCGCCGACCTGCGCGGCATGGGGGAAAGCAACGCGGTGGCGGCGCGGCGTCGCGTGCCCCTGCGCCGCGAAACCCTGGCCCGGGCGCTGGAGCTGTACAACGCCCGCCACGCCACGCCCGAGGGCCGGGTGGTGGCGACCTTCGAGGTCATCACCCTGATTGCCTGGGCGCCCGGATGACGGGAAGCCTTGTCACGAGCGGTGCATGGGGATGAGCGTGGCCTTCAAGGTGCGCTCGATCGACTGTTGCAAGATCTTGGTCGATACCGGCTTGACCAGGTAGGCGTTGACCGACAAGGACCGGGCGGTGAGAACCGAGGATTCCGAGGCATCGCCGGTGAGCATGATCACCGGGGTCGCGGCCAGCGTGGCGTCGGCGGACTTGCGGACCTGCTTGAGGTAGTGGAAGCCATCCACCATCGGCATGTGAATGTCGCAAAACACCACGTCGGGGCGGTGCTGGACGGTTTCAAGGAAGCCTTCGGCGGCGTTGGCGCTTTCAAAGATGTTGGATTGCGGCAAGCCGATCATGCCGAGCTGCCGGCGCAGCGTCGTGCGGATGAGCGGCTCGTCGTCGATGACGAGAATCTTCAGGCGCCGACACTCGACAGAATCCATGAGCCATCCGTTGAAACGACCGAGCCCCCTTGGGGGCCCGCCGTTTTGTCTCGCTGCGATGCTTCGCCCGCCGGTCCCATTGTACGGCTCTTTTGATCGCCATGGGACTCCTTCCCCGCACGCCGGGGCAAGTAGCATGGGGATCGATCGTTGAACAAGGCGCCCGGGGATTATTTTTTTCGGGCAGACCAACGTTCTTCGGATGAAGTGAACCACGCTGGGAGCGGACCGCCTCAGGCAAGGCGCCGTTCCACCCTTGGGGGAGGGAAGGGCTCAGGCCCGCCGGCCGGCCCGCGCGCGCCCGACGCGGGAGGGCAGCGGGCGCCCCAGCACGGCGCCGATGGTCTCGCCGGCGCGACACAGGGCATCCAGGTCAACCCCCGTGGCCACCCCCAGGCCTTCAAGCATGTAGACCACGTCCTCGGTGGCGACGTTGCCGCTGGCGCCGGTGGCGTAGGGGCAGCCGCCGAGGCCGGCCACGGAGCTGTCCACGGTCCGCACGCCCCGTTCCAGCACCGCGAGCAGGTTGGCCAGGGCCTGGCCATAGGTGTCGTGGAAATGGGCGGCCAGGGCCTCGCGCGGCAGCGAGGCGGCCACGGTCTCGACCAGGGCGACCGCTTGCCCCGGCGTGCCCACGCCGATGGTATCGCCCAGCGAGATCTCGGCGCACCCCATGGCCCACAGGGCTTCGGCAACCCTTACCACGGCGCCCGCTGGCACGGCGCCCTCGTAGGGGCAGCCCAGCACGCACGACACATAGCCGCGCACCCGCAGGCCCCGCGCCCGGGCCTCGCGGGCAACCTCGGCCAGGCGGGTCAGGCTGTCGTCGATCGAGCAGTTGATGTTGCGCCGCGAAAAGGTTTCCGACGCGGCCGCGAACACGGCGATGTCGGTGAGGTTCGCGGCGTCCAGGGCAGCGTCCAGGCCTTTTTTGTTGGGCACCAGAACCGGGGTGCGCACGCCCGGGCGGGGGGCGAGCGCGGCCAGGACCCGGTCGGTGTTGGCCATTTGCGGCACCCAGGTGGGCGAGACAAAGGCGCCGGCCTCGATCTCGGTCAGGCCGGCGTCGGCCAGGGATTCGATCAGGGCAACGCGCTCGGTAACGCTGACCGAGACGGCCTCGTTTTGCAGGCCGTCGCGGGGGCCAACCTCGACCAGATGCACGGCCGGGGAGATTCCGGGCAACCCAACCGGGGCCAGCGGGAAGGACGGCATGGGCTCGGGGTCGGGGGCGCACAGGGGCGGGAGGTCGGGCGTGAACGATCCGGTCATGGGGCGTCCTCCAGGGCGATCAGGGCACTGCCGTCCTCGACCTGCTCGCCCACCGCCGGAAACACCTGGGCGACGATGCCGGCGTAGGGCGCGGCGATGGTGGTTTCCATTTTCATGGCTTCCATCACGATCAGGGGCTGGCCGCGCTCCACGGCCTCGCCGGGGGCGACCAGGACCTGGACCACGCGCCCGGGCATGGGGGCGTTGAGACTGCCGCCCACGTCGGCCGTGGCTTCCTCGGCGGCCTTGGGCAGGCCCAGGACGTGCTGATGGCCGCCCGAAAGCACCACCAGGTCGTCGCCCAGGCGCACCACCGTGGCGCGCCGGGCCAGGCCGTCGATCTCGGCCACCAGCTCGCCGTGGTCGCCCAGGGTGCCGAGCGCGGTCAGCACCCGGCCCGAGGGCAGGGCGATTTCAAAGCGCCCCGGGCGATAGTGCACGATCAGGCGCACCAGTTCGGCCCCGTCGCGCAGATCGAGGGTGTACTGGTTGTCGTCGTTCAGGCGCCAGCCATCGGCCCGGTGCCAGGGCGAATAGGGATCGTGCGAGGCCCGGGCCCGCTCCGCCGTCAGCCGCTGTTCCTTGAGCAGCACGAACAAGGCGGCCAGGGTCAGGGTTTCCGGGTCGGCGGGGCGGGGCGCGGGGAACAGGGCGCTGGCGTGGGTTTCGATGAAGCGGGTGGACAGGGCCCCGGCGGCAAAGGCGGGATGGGCCGCCACCGCGCCCAGGAATTCGATGTTGGTGGCGATGCCGGCCACCTGCACCTCGGTCAGGGCCCCGCGCAGGCGGCGCAAGGCGGCGTCGCGATCCACGTCCCACACGATCAGCTTGGCGAGCAGGGGATCGTAGTGAACCGACACCCGGTCGCCCTCGACGATGCCGGTATCCAGGCGCACGTGCGGGCCGGTCGCGGGCGGACGCAGGTGGCGGATCTTGCCGGTGGAGGGCGCGAAGTCGCGGGCCGGATCCTCGGCGCACAGGCGGGCCTCGAAGGCATGGCCCTGGGCGGTGATCGCGTCGGCCCCCTTGGGGAGCGGTTCGCCCGCCGCCACCCGCAGCTGCCATTCGACCAGATCCAGGCCGGTGATCATTTCCGTGACCGGGTGTTCCACCTGAAGGCGGGTGTTCATTTCGATGAAGTAGAAGGCGTCGTCCTGGACCAGGAACTCGACCGTGCCCGCGCCCTCGTAGGCCACGGCGCGGGCGGCGGCGATGGCGGCCTCGGCCAGGCCGGCGCGCAAGGGGGCGGCGAGGCCCGGGGCCGGGGCTTCCTCGATCACCTTCTGATGGCGGCGCTGGATCGAGCAATCCCGGTCGAACAGGGTCACGGTGGTGCCAAGGCGATCGGCGAAGACCTGGACTTCCACGTGGCGCGGGTGATCGAGGTATTTTTCCAGCAAGATCCGGTCGTCGCCAAAGGCGGCCCGGGCCTCGCGCCGGGCGGCGGCCAGGGCGGGGCCGAAGCCGGCTTCGTCGTCCACCACCCGCATGCCCTTGCCACCGCCGCCGGCACTGGCCTTGATCAGCACCGGAAACCCGATCTCGCGCGCGGCCTGGGTCAGCCGGGCGTCGGAGGCCTCCTCGGCGTGGAAGCCGGGGATCAGGGGCACCCCGGCCCGGGCCATCAGGGCCTTCGACTCGGCCTTGGAACCCATGACCCGGATGGCGGGCACGGGCGGGCCGATGAAGGTGATCCCGGCCGCCTGGCAGGCCTCGGCGAAGGCGGCGTTTTCCGACAGGAAGCCATAGCCGGGGTGGATGGCCTGGGCCCCCGTGGCCTGGGCCGCCTCGATCAGGCGGGGAATGCGCAGGTAGCTTTCGGCCGGGGGCGCGGGCCCCAGGCGCACCGCCTCGTCGCACAGGCTGACGTGGCGGGCCTGGGCGTCGGCGTCGGAAAACACGGCCACGGTGCGCACGCCCAGCCGGCGCGCCGTGCGCGCGATGCGACACGCGATCTCGCCCCGGTTCGCGATCAGGATCTTGGTGAACATGAACGGTCCCTCCCTGGGGATGTCTTTTCTTTTTCTGGTCGCGGGCGCCCTCCCGGAGGGGCCCCTAGGCGGAGGGGCCCCTACGCGGAGGGGATGGTCCAGGCGGGCGGGCGCTTGTCCAGGAAAGCCCCGATGCCTTCGCGGCCCTCGGCACTGGCGCGGCGCGTGGCAATGCGCCGGGCGGTTTCGGCGTGCAGGGCCTCGTCGTCGGGGGGCAAGGCGTCAACCAGGCGCAACAGATCCTTGGCCGCCGCCTGGGCCTGGGGGGCACCCCGGTGCAGGTCGCGCGTCACGAGGGACAGGGCGTCGTCCAGGGTGGCGGGCGAGACCACGGTGCTGACCAGCCCCAGGGCCTGGGCCTCGGCGGCGTCGAAGCGCTCGCCGGTCAGGAACAAACGCCGGCAGGCCCGGGTTCCGATCGCGCGCGCGACGTAAGGGGCAATCACCGCCGGAATCAGCCCCAGGCGCACCTCGGACAGGCAAAACAGGGCCTCGGTGCTGGCCAGGGCAATGTCGCAGGCCGCGACCAGCCCGACCCCGCCTCCGAAGGCCGGGCCATCGACCACGGCCACGGTGGGCTTGGGGCACTGGTCCAAGGTGGCCATCAGGCGGGCGAGCCCGTGGGCGTCGGCTTCGTTTTCCTCGGGACCGCAGGCGGCCAGACGGCGCATCCACTCCAGATCGGCGCCGACGCAAAACGTCCCGGGGGTGCCGGTCAGCACGATGACCCGGACGTGATCATCGGCGCCCAGGCGCTCCAGCGCCTCGATCAGGGCGGCGATCAGGGTTTCGTCGAAGGCGTTGTGAACCTGGGGGCGGTTCAAGGTCAGACGCACGACCTGCGGGCTATCGCGGTCTTCCAGCAACGGGGACATGGCGGGGCTCCTGGTTCGGATCACATGCGAAACACGCCAAAGGGCGAGGGCTCGATGGGGGCATTGAGCGCCGCCGACAAGGATAACGCCAGGGTCATGCGGGCGTCGGCCGGGTCCACGATGCCGTCATCCCACAGCCGGGCGCTGGCATAGTAGGGGTGGCCTTGGGTTTCGTACTGGGCGCGAATCGGGGTTTTGAAGGCTTCCTCGTCCTCGGGGGGCCAGGTCTGGCCCTGCGCTTCCAGGGCGTCGCGGCGCACCTGGGCCAGCACGTTGGCCGCCTGCTCGCCGCCCATGACCGAGATCCGGCTGTTGGGCCAGGTCCACAGGAAGCGGGGATTGTAGGCGCGCCCGCACATGGCGTAGTTGCCCGCCCCGTAGGACCCGCCAATGATCATGGTCAGGCGCGGCACCCGCGCGCAGGCCACGGCGGTGACCATCTTGGCGCCGTCCTTGGCGATGCCCCCCGCCTCGACCTTGCGTCCGACCATGAAGCCGCTGATGTTTTGCAGGAAGATCAAAGGAATGCCCCGCTGGGCGCACACCTGCACGAAATGCGCCCCCTTCTGCGCGCTTTCACCGAACAAGATGCCGTTGTTGGCGACGATGCCCACGGGGTAGCCGAACAGGCGCGCGAAGCCGCACACCAGGGTGGGGCCATAGAGGGCGCGGAACTCGTCCAGGCGCGAGCCATCGACCAGGCGGGCAATGATCTCGCGCACGTCGTAGGGCTTGCGGGGGTCGGCGGGGAGGATGCCATAGACCTCGGCCGGGTCGTAGAGGGGATCCTCGGGCGCCCGGACATCCAGGCTCACCCGCTTGACTCGGTTGAGCCCGGCAACCACCCGGCGCGCCAGCGCCAGGGCGTGGCGGTCGTCCTGGGCGTAATGGTCGGTCACGCCCGAGATCCGGCAATGGACATCGGCGCCCCCCAGTTCCTCGGCGCTGACCACCTCGCCGGTCGCCGCCTTGACCAGGGGGGGGCCGCCCAGGAAGATCGTGCCCTGGCCGCGCACGATGATGCTTTCGTCGGCCATGGCCGGCACGTAGGCGCCTCCGGCCGTGCAACTGCCCATCACCACCGCGATCTGGGGAATCCCGGCCGCGCTCAGGGTGGCCTGGTTGTAGAAAATGCGTCCGAAGTTGTCGCGATCGGGGAAAACCTCGTCCTGGCGGGGCAGGAAGGCGCCCCCGGATTCCACCAGGTAAACGCACGGCAGATTGTTTTCGCGCGCGATTTCCTGGGCGCGCAGGTGCTTCTTGACCGTGAGCGGGTAATAGGACCCGCCCTTGACCGTGGCATCGTTGGCCACGATCACGCATTCCACCCCCTCGATGCGGCCAATGCCGGTGATGATGCCGGCCGCCGCCACCGGATCGTCGTACACCCCCCAGGCGGCGAACTGGCTGAACTCCAGGAACGGCGAGCCCACGTCGAGAAGGCCGCGCACCCGGTCGCGGGGCAGCATCTTGCCCCGGGCCAGATGGCGTTCCCGGGCGCGCTCGCCGCCTCCTTGCTTGATGTGGACCACCTGGGTCCGCAGGTCGGCCACCAGGCCTTCCATGCGGGCGCGGTTGGCCTTGAAGTCCTCGGAGCGCGGGTTAAGGGCGCTTTTGATCACGCTCACGGACGTTTTCCTTCCCTGCCTGATCCCGTCTCGCGCGGGGGACGGGCGTTCGTGTCGGTGTTTTTTATTTTTTATGGTACGCAATAGCCGTTATTCGCGGCTTTCCGGGCCCGGGAGCCGGTCCGGGAAGGATCCCCCCGGACCGGCCAGGGAGAAGACGCTACCAGCCGCCCCGGCTCAGCCACGCCTCAAGCATGTCCAGGCGATCGGCGCCCCAGAAGGGTTCGCCATCGACCAGGACATAAGGCACCCCGCACACCCCATCCTTGCGGGCGCGCTCGACTTCGTCGATCAGGCGGGATTTCCAGGTGGGATCGCGGGTCACGGCCAGGACCTCGTCGGGATCATGGCCCAGCGTGGCCGCGAGGGCCGCGATCTCGGCCGGGTCGGCGATGTCGCGCCCCTCGCGGAAGTAGGCGCGGAACACCGCCAGGGCAAAGGCCTGGGCCGGCTCGCGGCCCTGGGCGCGCACCCAGTGAAAGGTGCGCGCGGCCGCCGTGGTCAGCACGGGAAAAACGGCGGGCAAACGGCCTTCCAGGCCATGGAGGCGAAAACAGCGCGCGATGTCGCGGCGGAAGTAGGCGCCCTTGAGGGGCTGGTGCAGCAAGGGTTCGTTGCCGCTTTCTCGCATCAGGGGCCCCACCAGGATGGCCCGCCAGCGCACTTCCCGGGCATGGCGCGCCGCGATCATGGTGATCCGCTCGGCGGCGATCCAGCTGTAGGGGCTGGTGAAGTCGAAATAGAAGGTCAACGGTTCCGGCATGGGCGGGCTCCGGCCAGGGCTGGGAGATTACCAGGGGATTTCCTGGCCGTTGTAGGCCAGGAAGCGCCCGCTGTCGGCCGGGGTCAGGGCCTCGATGACCCGGCGCAGGCCGGTGATCGATTCCGGGGCGTCGATCATGCCGTTGGGGCCGCCCATGTCGGTGCGCACCCAGCCCGGATGCAGCGCGGCCACGGTGATGCCAAGCGGTGCCAGATCAATGCTCAGGCTTTTGATCACGGCGTTTAGCGCCGCCTTGGAGGAGCGGTAGATGTACTCGCCCCCCGAGGTATTCTCGGCCATCGAGGCCATGAGCGACGACACATACACCGCCCTGGCTCCCTTCGCCGCCTTGAGCGAGGGCAACAGGGCCTCGGTGAGCTTCAAGGGGGCAATGGCATTGATGCGAAAGGTGTGCTCCCAGGCGGCGACATCGACCTGGCCCAGGACCTGCTGGCCTTCCTTGCCGCCGTAGACGCCGGCGTTGCAGATGAACAGGTCGAGGGCGCGCCCGGCCAGGCGCGCGCCAAAGGCGCCGATGGCGGCGGGTTCGCCCACGTCGAGGGCCAGTTCCTCGACCCCCAGGGCGCCCAGGGCGTCGGCGCCCACGGGATCGCGGCACGCGGCGATCACCTCCCAGCCCGAGGCTTTGTACTGGCGGGCGAATTCCAGGCCCAGGCCGCGATTGGCGCCGGTGATCAGAACGGTGGACATGGGAAACTCCTTGCTTGTCGCGCGGGTCGGTCGGTTCCGGCCGGGGGAGGCCCGGCCGGAAGGGGGGCGGCCACGAAACCCGGGCACGCGAGCGCGCTACTCCACAAGCTCGATGGCAAGGGCGGTGGCCTCGCCACCGCCGATGCACAACGTCGCCACGCCGCGCCGCCCGCCCAGGGCCCGAAGCGTGTGGATCAAGGTCACCACGATGCGCGCCCCCGAGGCGCCGATCGGGTGGCCCAGCGCACACGCCCCCCCGCGACTGTTCACCCGTTCGGGGTCCAGGTCCAGAGCCCGCATCGCGGCCAGGGTGACAACCGCGAAGGCTTCGTTGATTTCCCAGCGGTCAACGTCGGCCACCGTCCAGCCCGCCTTGTCGAGCACGGCCTGGCAGGCGCCGATGGGGGCGGTGGTGAACCAGGCGGGTTCCTGGGCATGGACGGCCTGGGCGCGGATGCGCGCCAGCGGGCGCCAGCCCTCGCGCTCGGCGATCGAGGCCCGGGTCAGGACCAGGGCGGCGGCGCCGTCGGAAATCGAGGAACTGTTGGCGGCGGTCACGGTGCCGCCCTCGCGAAACGCCGGCTTCAGGTGGGGAATGCGCGCGGGATCGGCCTTGCCCGGGGCCTCGTCGATCTCGACCCGGGTGGTGCTCATGCGTCCGGGGACATCCACGGGCACGATTTCGGCCGCGAAGTCGCCGTTGGCCTGGGCCTGGCGGGCCCGCTCCAGCGAGGCGCGCGCGAAGGCGTCCTGCTCGGCGCGCGAAAAGCCCAGGGCCTGGGCGGTGTCCTCGGCGAAGGTGCCCATCAGGCGGCCGGGATCAAAGGCATCCTCCAGCCCGTCCAGGAACATGTGATCGAGCAGGCGGGCGTTGCCCATGCGCAAGCCCCCCCGGGCATGGGGCAGCAGGTGCGGCGCGTTCGACATGCTTTCCATGCCGCCGGCGGCCAGAACCTGGGCGGTGCCGGCCGCGAGGCTGTCGTGGGCGGCCATCAAGGTGGCCATGCCCGAGCCGCACATCTTGTTGAGCGTGGTGCACGGCACCGACCACGGCAGGCCGGCCCCGTGGGCCGCCTGGCGGGCGGGGGCCTGGCCTTGGCCCGCCGGCAGCACGCAGCCCATCAGCACGCCGTCCAGGCGCTCCGGGGGCACGCCCGCGTCCTCGCGGGCGGCCTTGAGGGCGATTCCCCCCAAGGTGGAGGCCTTGACGGAGGAGAGAGCGCCCTGGAAGGCCCCCATGGGGGTGCGGCGGGCGGAAAGAATGACAATGGGATCAGAAGAGGCGGCGCAGGCGGGCATGACGCACTCCCTACGGGGTGGACACAAGAACGCGGTCGCGGGGGGAGGCCGGCGCGGGGGGGACCGGCGGGCCCGGCGGCGCGACCAGGGCACGGTACAGGGGATCAAGCAGGGCCAGCGGCGGGTGGCGGTCGGGCAGGCTGGCGCCCCGCGCCCGGGCATCGTCGAAGACCTGATCGATCCAGGCATCGAGAACGGGCAGGCGACGCTGGGTCAAGGTATCGGCTTCCAGGCTGTCGAGGCAGGCGGCGACCTCGGCGGGCCAGGCGAGGCCGGCGCGCAAGCTCTCCCACGACGCGGGCGGCAAGGTCCCCCGGTCCAGCAGCCAGCGGGTCCGCATCAAGGCGCGCACGACCAGCCCGTACTTGGTCCGCGCGGCCGCGAGGGGGGGATCGGGCAGGAAGGTGTTCATCGCCTCCTTGGCCTCGGCCAGGGCGTCGGCGAGCACGGTCCCGTGCGACAGGCTGCCCGCCAGGGCGTCGATCAGGGCCTGGACGGCCGGCGCGCCGGGGGCCGGCAGGCCGGTGGCGGGATCAAGGGCCGGGCTGGAAAGCCATGTCCAGACCAGGGCGTTGGAGCGCAGCGCCAAGCGGACCGCCCGGCGCGCGTCCCAGGCAACCAGGGAGGGCGCCTCCGGTTCGTCCGTCTCGCCATGGAGCACGTCGGGGGGCTCGGCCAGCCCCAGGTAGGCGTCGGGCGCGCGGGTGAACAAGGCCACCACGGTGGGGGGGGCCAGGGGCGCGCCCGGCACGCCCCACGCCCCCGGGCCGGTGAGCGTGGCGTGGATCACACGAAGATCGTGACGGGATTCCAGGCGGGCCAGGAGATCGGGCACGGGGGAAGGGGGAGGCATGATGGGGTCCGGGCTCGCGACAAGAAGGGAAAGGGAGATCAGGCGGTTTCGGAGAACAGCTCCCGCCCGATCAGCATGCGCCGGATCTCGCTGGTGCCGGCGCCGATTTCATAGAGCTTGGCGTCGCGCAACAGCCGTCCGGCCGGGAATTCGTTGATGTAGCCATTGCCGCCCAGGCACTGGATTGTCTCAAGCGCCATCCAGGTGGCCTTCTCGGCGGCGTACAAGATGGCGCCGGCGGCGTCCTTGCGGGTGGTTTCGCCCCGGTCGCAGGCGCGGGCCACCGTGTACACATAGGCCTTGCAGGCGTTCATGGTGGTGTAGAGATCGGCCAGCTTGCCTTGCATCAGCTGGAAGGTGCCAATGGGCTGGCCGAACTGCTGGCGGTCGTGGACATAGGGCAAGACCACGTCAAGGCAGGCCTCCATCAGCCCCAGGGGGCCGCCGGCCAGAACGAGGCGTTCGTAATCCAGGCCGCTCATGAGGACGCGGACCCCTCCGTTGACCTGCCCCAGGACGTTTTCCTCGGGGACCTCGACATCCTCGAACACCAGTTCGCCGGTGTCCGAGCCCCGCATGCCCAGTTTGTCGAGTTTCTGGGCGCACGAAAAGCCCTTCATGCCCCGCTCGATCACGAAAGCCGTGATGCCCCGCGAACCCGCCTCGGGATCGGTCTTGGCGTAGACCACGACCACGTCCGCCGTGGGGCCGTTGGTGATCCACATCTTGGTGCCGTTCAGGATGTAGCGGTCGCCCTGGCGCCGGGCGCGGGTGCGCATCGACACCACGTCGGAGCCCGCCCCGGTCTCGCTCATGGCCAGGGCGCCCACCCGGGTGCCCTCGATCAGGCCGGGCAGGAACCGGCGCTTCTGCTCGGGGGTCGCGTGGCGGCGGATCTGGTTGACGCACAGATTGGAATGCGCGCCATAGCTCAGGCCCACGCTGCCCGAGGCGCGGCTGATTTCCTGCATGGCCACCACGTGTTCCAGGTAGCCCATGCCGGCGCCGCCGTCCTCCTCCTCCACCGTGATGCCCAGCAGGCCCAAGGCACCCAGCTTGGGCCACAGATCGGGGGGAAAGGTGTTCTCCCGGTCGATCAAGGCGGCGCGCGGCGCGATCTCGGCCGCGGCAAACGCGCGCACGCTGGCGCGCAGCATCCCGGCCGCCTCGCCCAGGTCGAAATTCAAGCCCGGTATCTCAAACACGACGAAACCTCCCTCGACGACAACGGCCCCGCGTCCGCCGGGGGCCCTCTCGGCGCGTCCACCCCGGTTGGCCCCCGACAGGGCGGCGGGCGGTTGGCGCACGGACCCCTTCACCGGGGCCAGGGCAGCGTAGAGGGCGGGAGAAATCCCGTCAACCTTTCCGTTGACGTAAACGTAATGTTTGGGGCCTCACCTAAAATGGGGGGTCGCCCCAAGGCGAGGTTCCGGTGTATGCCTTGGCGGTTCCAAAAACAGGACCTGGGGACGCATGGACTCTTTTCGGACCGTTATCGGCGAGCGCCTGGGGGATGGGGACGTGATCGTTGCCCTGCCCGGTGTCTTGCGCGGCATGGGCCGCCGGGTTGGGGAATGGCTGCCGCACGCGCGCCGCCGCCGCCTGGAGCGCGCGCTTCATCGCCTGTTCCCACGCCTTGCCCTGGTCGAGGCGCGGGTGATGGGGGGGCAGCCGCTGATGTTGCAGGGGCTGAACGCCGACGAGGCCCTGACCAGTCCGGAATGCGTGGAACGGGGCTGGGTGGTGTTTCAAGCCGCCTGGCAAGCCGGGATGTTCGTTCTGCGGGACCTTGAGGGCGACGTGATCGAGTTCGGCAAGAACGGGCTGGAAACCGCCTGCTGCGGCCTGTCGATGCGCGACATCGAGCAGAACGTGGTGGCGATCACCGCCCGCCACCTGTTCGCCGGCAACGAAAGCGGTCTGGAAAAAATCGGCGATGTCCTGGGCGGGATTGAAACCCTGCCCAAGCTGCGGGTGCTGGCCGAGCTGGACCCGTTGCGCCTGGAGGTGTTCCGCGAAGCCCTGGGCCCGCGTTTCGCCCAGGTGCTGGTGGGGGTGTCGCTCGAACAGTTGCAGGCCCTGGCCCTTCTGAAGCCGCATGCCCTGCACTCCTTGCGCAAGGCCATGGGGCGCGAGTTCATCCAGATCACCGAATGGGAAGCGGATGTTCTTGCCGCTCTCGCCGAATGCTTCACCGTTGTTGAACAATACAGGGATCTGGGGGCCTATGTGACGGCCTTGAAGTCGGCCGACCAGGTCCGGGTGATCGGAGGGTGGGAAACCCGCGACGTCACCGACCGGGTGAACCAGGAACGGGTGAAACAGGGCAAGCAGCGCCTGAAGGGACGTCGGTTTGAAACCGATATCGCGGTCATCGTTCATTTCCTGGGGGTGCATTTCGAGGAGCTGCTGGAAAAATCATCGGAACTTTTGGATGTAATCGGCCGGGTGGTGGCCTCGACCGTGCGCCTCAAGGGGCTGGAGCGCAGCGAACGGATCGAACAGATCGACACCCTGGCCTCCCGGTACATGGTCTATCTCACCCCCGAGATGGCCGAAGCGCTGAGGCTGACGGTCAACAACCCGATGATCCTGGGCGTCGAGGGGGCGGATCCCATGCGCAATCCGTCCTTTGCCGAGATTTTGGGGATCCTGGACGGGCTTTGGAACAAAAAGGAATTGGGGCGGCCCTTTTTTGAAGGGGCTTTTCAAAAACCGCAAGGCACCAAGGCCATTGCCGGCCTGGTGGCCGATTTTCTCGAAATGAAACGCCGGGGGTCGGTCAAGGGAGAGGAAGTCGACAAAATTCTTGCGACGACACAGCTTTTGGATGGAAGTCTACGGGGGGTCTATGCCAGGGTTATATAGGTCTGGCCTTCTGACCTAATCTGTTTCGAGTCTTTTCGTCATACCCGGGCGCCAAAGGCGTCCGGGATTCATTAATCGTGCTTAACGCGCGCTTAATGCACGCTCTGGCTATGGCGCGGCGCGGTATTATCTCCTCAGGGTTTCAAAGCGGCTGTCTTCCGACGATTTTCATGGAACTGTTCAAAGACTCGGTCTAAAAGTTTTGGTAAGGGATCCGAGCCGGACGGGTGCCGGCGCGACACGCCACCAAGTATTCGCAAGGCTACATCAAAAAGTCTTGCGGATGGACCAAAAGACCAGTGGAGGACTCCCATGGACGGCAATGGCCCGGGCAGCCATGTGCAATGGCTGTTGTCACGGATGATCGGGGCCTATGCATCGGCCGATCAGTCCGCGCAGTGCGGCGATTTTGCACACTACATCAATGCTTCTCGTTGCTTGGCCGAGCAACTGCGCCAGGCGGCTCTCTCGGGGCATGCTCCTTGCCCGGTGGGGGTGCTTGACTTCCTGGAAATGGTGGAACGCACCACCGCGGGCGGCCAGACGCCCGAGGACCGCGAGCTGCTGGGCCTGATGGACTGGGCCCATCGTCTGTACGAGGAATGCGGATCGGGCCTGGATCAGGGCGACTAAGCCCCGAGGGTTTTCCGATCGGATGCCTTCCGTTGAACGCCCGCGACGGGGCGATCAGCAGTCATTGAAAAAGCCGGGGATGTGGTCAGGTGGAAGGGGAGCGAGGCCGCCAGCGGAGGCCTTGGGGACCTTGCGCATGTCCACGCCCGGCTTGGGGCCAAGCCCGCCCGTGCGTCCTTTGCTGAAGGAAGCACGGGGGTGTTCGCATGAGTGTATTCGGAAGATCCGCCCGGAGCCGGGACGGTTCAAAAACGGATCACGCTAAAACGGGATCCCGTGCTGGGCGAGATGCTCCAGCAGCGGCCCCCCCCGTTTGAGGCCCATCGGGGTCAGAGCCACGGCATCCAGGCGGGCCGGCGTGCCCAAGGTGGCTTGGCGCACCGCCCGCGTGAGCGAGCGCCGGATCAAGGCCGGGTCGCGTTCATCGGTCAACAGCACCGCCACTTCCCACGACACCGCTTCGCCCTCGTGTCCCATGGCCCGCGAGCCATACAAAACGGTGAGGTCCAGGATTTCGCCCAGGTCATGACGCAAGGCGTTCTTGAACTGACGGAGCAGCGGGGCGGTGGCGTTGCGAAAGCCCCGGGCGCGGGCCTCGCGCGATCGGGAGGAGGGGGCGGAGTCTTCCCCAGGGCGCGTTGATCCGGCGTTCCTCGCGGGCGCTTCCTTTTCTCCCTCTCCTGGGCGGATCGACGCTCCGGTTCCCATGGCAACGCGGCCTCCTTTCCGCGAATTCATCACGACATTTTGCCTTTTATTCACATTTCAGGAATACCGTCGCCGTTTCATGGGGGTGGTTTCCTGGTTTCCCTTTCCTGCGCGAGGGGCCCGGTGCCGGGCCCCTCGGGTTTCCAGGCCCTGCGAAATAAGGTATGACGGATGGCCAGGAAGCGGGCGGAACACGGCGGAGTCCTCACCATGGAGTATCCCGAAGCACCCGGGCAGGCCGCATCCATTGCCAGCCAGGCGCTTGCCCGCATGGAGCAGATGGGGGTCGCGCCGCATCCTCGCAATTATACAATATGGTATAGCTATTTTCTCGATCATTATCCCGATCTGCGGCGGCGGATGGATACCCTTCTCTCGGAAGGAACGTCATTCACCGAAACAGTGGGCGAGGAACTGTATAATCGATATTTCACCGCCCAGGAAGAAACCGACGGGATCGCTTCCACCGGATTGAAGCTGGAAGTCACGCTGGAGCAGATGCGCACCTTGTTCTCCAGCGCCCACGCCGGAACCGAGGCCTATAACCGGACCTTGGAGTCGTTCTCGGGCGAGGTCCAGGGCGCCGAGCCCCAGCATGCCGAACGCCTGATCGCCACCGTCCTGGATGAAACCCAGCGCATGCTGGCCACCAACCGCGCCTTGGGCGAGGAACTGGCCCGTTCCTCCGACGAGGTGCGCAAGCTGCGCGAGGATCTTGACCGCGTTCGTCTGGAGGCCCTGACCGATGGCCTCACCGGCATTGCCAACCGCAGGGTTTTCGACGCGACCATCCGCGATCTGACCCACCGCGCCGCCCGCGACGATCTGAACGGGCTGTCCTTGCTGATGGTCGATATCGATCACTTCAAGCGCTTCAATGACACCTTCGGTCATCAAATGGGCGATCAGGTCCTGCGCCTGGTCGCGCGCTTGTTGCAGCAAGGCGTCGATGCCGAGTCGATCGCCACGCGCTACGGCGGCGAGGAGTTCGCGGTGCTGATGCCCAATATCCGGGTGCGCGACGCGGTCGCCACCGCCGAGACCATCCGCCGGCAGGTGGCTTCGAAGCGCGTCACCAACCGGCGCACCAATCAGGATCTGGGGTGCATCACCTTGTCCATCGGCGTGTCCGAATACGTGATCGGCGAGGCCATCGGCCAATTCATCCAGCGCGCCGACGAGGCCTTGTACATGGCCAAGGGCGAGGGGCGTAACCGGGTGGTTTCCCAAATGGAGCTGGAATTGCGCCGCGCCGGGGCCGTCCCTTGAAGCCGGGCATGCCGTCCGCTCCCGGCGCGGGGGGCCCGCGCATGGCGGGCGCCGGCGCCGCGCCCGCTTCCCGGCTCCATGGCCGAAGGCTCGTTCACGCCGTCGCCGGGGCGTCCTCGGCGGGGTCGGTTTCCGGCGGGCTGTCGTCCAGCGGCCGGACCTGATGCTCGGCCAGGGTACTGACCCGCGTTTCCAGTTCCTCGCCGATCACCTGCACCGCCACCCCCAGGTCATGGCGGGCTTGCAGGTTCATCCAGAAAAGCGGCGACGTGGCGAAAAAGCGCCCCAGCCGCAAGGCGGTGTCGGCGGTGATCGCGCGCTGGCCGGCCAGAATGGCGCTTACACGGTTGGGGGGCACCCGCAACGCCCGCGCCAGCTGGTTGACCCCCAGGCGGTGGGGATCCATGAACTGATGCTTCAAGATGCGTCCCGGATGCTGCGGTGGGTCGCCCGGAAGGGCCATCGGTATCTCCCTGGTCAGCAGGCCGGCCGGCAGGATACCCTACCCCCATGATCGCGCAAGCCGGGACATGCGCCTCCTTCGGCGAGAGCGTGTGTTTTTCTCTGTACCAAGAGTAGACATAATCCCATGGACGACCCCTTTTCCCTCGACGACCCCGAGCCCGGCCCCGTTCCCGAGGTTCTGCCGCCCTGGCTGGATGCCCTCAATCCCGAGCAACGCCTGGCCGTGACCACCACCGAAGGCCCGGTTCTGGTGTTGTCGGGCGCCGGCACGGGCAAAACCCGGGTGCTGACCTGCCGGTTGGCCTATCTCCTGGCCACCCGCCCGGTGCGCCCGTGGCGGATCCTGGCCGTGACCTTCACCAACAAGGCCGCGCGCGAGATGCGCGAGCGCGCCGCCGCCCTGATCGGCCCCGACGCCGAACAGGTGTGGCTGGGCACCTTCCACGCCCTGGGGGTTCGCTTGCTGCGTCGCCATGGCGAGCGCGTGGGCCTGCGCCCGGGCTTCACCATTCTTGATACCGACGATCAGGTCCGCCTGCTCAAGCAGATCATGGAAGTGGAAAACCTGGATCTCAAGCGCTGGCAGCCGGCCGTGGCCATGAGCCTGATCCAGCGCTGGAAGGACCGGGGACTTTGCTTCGATGCCCTCCCGGCCGACGCCCCGGGCCGCGACTTCGCCGCCGGCCGTCTGCCCGACCTGTACCGCCAGTACCAAGAACGGCTTTTGGTGGTGAACGCGGTTGATTTCGGCGATCTGCTGCTGCACGGCCTGACCTTGTTCACCAAGCATCCCGACGTGCTGGCCGAGGTCGGCGGGCAGTTCCAGTACATCCTGGTGGACGAATACCAGGATACCAACGTGGCCCAATACCTGTGGCTGCGCCTGCTGGCCCGGGCGCACGGCAACCTCTGCTGCGTGGGCGACGACGACCAGTCGATTTATTCCTGGCGCGGCGCGGCGGTGGGCAACATCTTGCGCTTCGAGCAGGATTTCCCCGGCGCCACCGTGGTCCGCCTGGAACGCAACTACCGCTCCACGTCCACCATCCTGGCCGCCGCCTCCGGCCTGATCGGGCACAACAAGGCCCGCATGGGCAAGGATCTGCGCGCCGCCGACGAAACCCGCGATCCCGGGGCCCCGATCACCGTGTGGGGCGTGTGGGACGGCGCCGAGGAAGCCCGCCGCGTGGTCGAGGAGGCGGAAGCCCTCCAGCGCGCGGGCGAGCCCCTCAACAGCATGGCCATCCTGGTGCGCGTGGGCTTCCAGACCCGCGAGTTCGAGGAACGGCTGATCGTTTCCGGCACCCCCTACCGGGTGATCGGCGGGCCGCGATTCTACGAACGCCAGGAAATCCGCGACGCGCTCGCCTACCTGCGCCTGGCCGCCCAGCCCGACGACAGCCTGGCCTTCGAGCGGGTGGTGAACACCCCGCGCCGGGGCCTGGGCCCCACCACGATCCAGATCCTCAACCGCGTCGCGCGCCTGGAGCGGATCAGCCTGCCCGAGGCCGCGCGCCGCGTGGTGGAAACCGACGAACTGCGCCCGGCCGCCCGGCGCTCCTTGCGCGCCTTCCTGGAAGACCTGTCGCGCTGGCGGGCCCTGGCCGATGGCCTGGATCCGGCCGCCCTGTGCGGCACCATCCTGGATGAAAGCGGCTACGTGGACATGTGGCGGGCCGACAAGGCTCCC
The DNA here is from genome assembly GCF_007992075.1 of Pararhodospirillum oryzae. Lineage (GTDB taxonomy): Bacteria > Pseudomonadota > Alphaproteobacteria > Rhodospirillales > Rhodospirillaceae > Pararhodospirillum > Pararhodospirillum oryzae. The sequence goes on along the minus strand of NZ_BJZO01000041.1, from coordinate 1,328 downwards.
GACGCCGAGGGCCGGGTGGAAAACCTCAAGGAACTGGTGGGCGCGCTCAAGGAGTTCGACAGCCTGATCGGATTCCTGGAGCACGTCAGCCTGGTGATGGACAACGAGGCCCGGGCCGCCGAGGACGCCCTCACCTTGATGACCCTGCATGGCGCCAAGGGCCTGGAGTTCGACACCGTTTTCCTGCCCGGCTGGGAGGAGGAGCTGTTCCCCCACCGCCGCGCCCTGGAGGAAAACGGCGTGGAAGGCCTGGAGGAGGAACGCCGCCTCGCCTACGTCGGCCTGACCCGGGCCCGGCGCCGCGTGTTCATCAGCTTCGCCGGATCGCGCCGGGTGTTCGCCGACTGGCGTTCGTGCCTGCCCAGCCGCTTCCTGGACGAGTTGCCGCCCGAGGTGGTGGAAACCGATACCGCGCGCGGTCTCGTGGGCTCGGGCGCGCAGGGGCTGAGCAACGCACCCGGCGGCTGGGGGCGCGTGGGCGGTCCCGGCACGGTGTCCGGAGAGGGGGGGATCCGCCGCCCGTCCCCGGGCTGGTCGGCGCCCCCAACCCGCCCAACGCCGGCTTCCGCCTTCAAGGCCGGCGATCGCGTGTCGCACGAATCCTTCGGCCTGGGCACGGTGCGCGAGGTTTCGGGCGATCGCCTGGACATTGCCTTCGATACCGCCGGCCCGCGCAAGGTCATGGCCGCTTTCGTTACTCTCGCGCGCTGACGGAGGAAGGGGCGTGGGCGTCGGGGGCGCCCGGATCGTCCTCTCGCCCGGGCAACGAACAAAAGGGACAGGAATAATGAAAGGGACCATGATCCGGCCCGCCACCCCCGGGGAGGCGTTCTTGTTGCCGGCGATCGAGCGCAGCGCGGGCGAGATCTTCCGGGAGTGGCCGGGGCTGGAATGGATCGCCGATGACACCGTGCAATCCGAGGACCAGCACCGGGCCTTGATGGCCACGGGCGTGGCACTGGTCGCGGATCTGCCCGACGATGGCGTCGTGGGATTTCTGAACGGCGAGCACCGGGGCGACGCCCTGCATCTCTGGCAGATCGCGGTGCATCGGGCGTGGCAGGGGCGCGGAATCGGGCGCCAGTTGATCGAAGCGGCCGGGCGGGTGGCCCGGGGCCAGGGGCTCCAGGCCCTGACCCTGACCACCTTTCGGGCCGTTGCGTGGAACGAGCCCCTGTATCAACGCCTGGGGTTCATCACCTTGGATTCTGAGGAGATTCCGCCCTGGCTGACGGCGGTTCTGGACGCCGAGGGCCGCGCCGGGATCCCGGTTGCCCGGCGCTGCGCCATGCGCAAGTCCCTTTCATACCAACGGTCGGAACTGATGA
>NZ_BJZO01000040.1 GCF_007992075.1 Pararhodospirillum oryzae | reverse complement strand
GCCACCACCGCGAACCCCTTGCCCGCGTCGCCGGCCCGTGCCGCCTCGATGGTCGCGTTCAGGGCCAGCAGGTTGGTCTGCGCCGCGATGTCGCCGATCAGCTTGACCACGTCGTCGATCCGCTGGCCCACCGAGGCCAGGGTTTCCACCACCGCGCGGGCCTGGGTCGCCGTCGCCACCGCGTCCCCGGCGATGCGCGTGGAGCGGTCCATGCGTTCGCCGATGTCGGCGATCGAGGCACTCAGGGTTTCGGTCGCCGCCGCCACCGTGCGGGCACTGGCCTGGGCCTGCTCGGCCGCCGCCGCCACCGAAGCCGCGTGATCTTGCACCCGTCCCGACGAGGCTTTCAGCCCGTCCGCCCGGTCGCACATGGCGCGCGAACGCCCCGTGACCGAGTCGATCGCCTCTTGCACATTGTTTTCCACCACGTCGGCCATTGAGCGAAGCGCGGTGACCTTCTGGGAATCCATTTCCTCGCGCGAAACCTTCTGAGCCTCCAGCTTGCGCCATTCCACCAGCCCATCGCGAAACACGCGAAGCGCGCGGGCCATGTGGCCCAGTTCGTCGCGCCGGTCCTCGCCCACGATGACGATATCGTTTCCGCCCTCGGCCAGCGCGCTCATCGCCCGGGTGGTCGCCACCACCGGGCCGGTCAGATGGACCGCGAACCACACGGCCATGACGCCCCCCAGCAGCAGGATTCCGGCCACCAGGGCGCCGCTCATCAGCACCGTTTTGTCGAACTCGGCCGCCAGGTCGCTCGCGTCCACCGAAACCACCGCGATCCCGAACGGCTGGCCCAGGGCATCGTTCAGCGCCACCGTTCCCACCGCCACGGTGCGCCCGCCCCGGTGAAGGGTGGCCTTGACCGCTTCGCCCCTCAGGGCCCGGGTCAGGGTCGCGCCGTCCAGATCGTCGGGCCGGCCGTTCAAGGTGGAGGCCTGGCGCACCGGTCCGTCCTTGCCCAGGGTATAAAGGGCGATGTCCGATCCATCCCGGGCCAGCGTCGCGAGGAAGGCATCGGTCAGGAAGCTGCCCGTTTCCAGGGAGCCCACATGCCGGCCCTGATCGAACACCGGCACCGCGCCCCGGATCGAAAGCCCGAACACGCCGGTTTCAATGCCCCGCCGGGGGGCGCGGTCGCGGTTGACCTCAACCAGCATCGGCCGGATGCCCGACAGATCGTCGCCCCATTTGGCCGGCTGGTGCAGCCGGGCAAGCGAGATCACCTTCGGGTCGTGCACCTGCATCTGGGTGATGGCGTAGGTTTTGGAAACCGTGGCGAACACGGGGCCCAGAAGATCGACCAGCCCCTGGTGATCGCCGGCCGTGGTCAGGGTCCCCACCGGCTCCAGCGCCGCCAGCGCGGCGGCCAGGGTTTCCACCAAGGTGGCCTGGGAACCAATATGATGGGTCAGAAGGTCCGTGGTACGGGCCAGGCGCGCGTCGATCGCCTTTGTGTTGTTCTCGACGACCTGATGGAAAAAAAGGCCGCACAACAAGGCGGCCCCCACCAGGAGCGGCACGACCGAGGCGATAATGGATCGTGCCCGGATCGAGGAAAAAAAGCCCACGGACGCCATGCCAGTCTTTTCCCTTCCCTGCGCCAAAAGGGGAAGGGGATCTCCCCATTTTAGCGGATTTTTCTCGCTGGCCTTATAAACTTTCAGTTTACTTGGACGCAAGATCAATCCGCGAGGAAAACGATCAGGCGCCGCCCTCCCCCCAGACAAAGGCCGGAATCGCCGCGACCGGCGCCACGCCATGACGCGCCAGGAGGTCCCGCACCCGGGCGGGGTCGGCCGCCTCGCCGTGACGCACCCCCAGCGCCCGGGCATTGAGGCCCCCGGTCACGAACAGGGCATCCAACCCGGCGGCGGCCGCGCCGGGCAGATCGGTGGCCAGGCCATCGCCCACCACCGCCACCCGCGCGCCGGCCGGCAGGCCCAGCGCCGCCCGGGCACGCACGAACAAGGCGGGATCGGGCTTGCCCCGATAGATCACCGACTGGCCCAGGCCGGCGTAGACATCGGCGAGCGCGCCCGCGCACATCACCACGCGCCCCCCCCGGATCACCGCCCGGTCGGGGTTCGCGCACAGCATCGGCAGCCCCCGGGCGGCGCACCGTTCCAGAAGCCCCCGGTAGGCGTCCTCGGTTTCGTCCAGGTCCACCGGGCCGGTGTTCAGCACGAAGGAGGCCCGCGCCGGGTCGTCGGTACGCTCGACCTTGGTGCCTTCCAGGATGTCGAAATCGCGTTCGGGCCCGATGAACAGGGCGCACGCGCCCAGGGCCCGGATCGCCGGATCGCCCGCCTCGCGCAGGTCGGCGTTGACCGCGTCGCCCGAGGTCACGATGCCCCGGTACAGGTCGCTCCCGATGCCCATGGCGGCCATGGTCCGGCCCACCGCCCGCCCCAGGCGCGGCGCGTTGCTGACCAGCACGCACGGCTGGCCCCGGGCCTTCAGCGTGGCCAGGGTCTCCACGGCGCCGGGGTAGGGGCGTTCCCCATCGTGAATCACGCCCCACAGATCCAGCAGGAAGCCGTCATAGCGATCGGCCAGGGATGCGAGGCCGGGCAGGCACGCCACCACGGGATTGCTCATCGGTGATCGGCCCCCACCGCGTCGGCGACCGAGGCGAAGCCATCGGCCTTCAGGCGCCGGGCCAGATCGGCCTTGACCCGCTCCACCAGGCCCGGCCCCTCGTAAATCAACGCGGTGTAGATCTGCACCAGGCTGGCGCCGGCCCGGATGCGGGCATAGGCATCGGCGCCGCTGCCAATGCCGCCCACCCCGATCAGGGGCAGTTGTCCTTCGGTCAGGCGGTACATCGCGCGCAAGACCTCCAGCGCCCGGCCGCGCAACGGCGCGCCCGACAGGCCGCCGGCCTCCTCGCGCGCCGCGTCGCCCAGGGTGGGGGGACGGGCCAAGGTGGTGTTGGTGCAGATCAGGCCATCCAGGGGCGCCTGGCCCCGGGCGCTTTCCCGGCCCAGGGCCACGGCGGCAACGTCGGCCAGATCGTCGTCGGCCAGATCGGGGGCGATCTTCAAAAGCAGGGGCGGCCGGGCGGCGGGATCGGGACAGGCCGCGTCCAGGGCCAGGCGCGCGCGCGCCACCAGCGCCGCCAGGGGCCCCCGATCTTGCAAGGTGCGCAGGCCCGGCGTGTTGGGCGACGAAACGTTGATCACCACGTAGTCGGCCAGCGGCGCGAGGCGCGACAGCCCCAGCTCGTAGTCGGCGGCCGCGTCCTGGGTTTCCTTGTTCTTGCCCAGGTTGACCCCCACCACCCCGGGCGGCCGGGGCCGGGTCAGGCGCGCCGCCATGCGCTCCATGCCCCCGTTGTTGAAGCCCATCCGGTTGACCAGGGCGCGGTCGTGGGGCAAGCGGAACAAGCGCGGCGGCGGATTGCCGGGCTGCGGGCGCGGCGTGACCGTGCCCACCTCGACAAACCCGAAGCCCAGGCGCAGCAGCTGCCCCGGCACCCTGGCATCCTTGTCGAGACCAGCCGCGAGACCCACGGGATTGGCGAAGGCGCGCCCCCACACGGTGGTGCGCAAGATCGGATCATCCAGGCGGGTGCCGCCTCCCAGCACCCCCGACCCCAGCGCGGCCAGCGCGGCCTTGTGCGCGGTTTCCGGGTCAAGGCGCGCGATCAGCGGCCATGCCAGACGATACCAAGACACCATGGGAACTCTCCGACGAAAAGACCCCGGCCACGGACTCCGGGCCAGGGCGCAACGAAACACCAAAACCAGGGCCAGGGGCCCCGCCAAGGGCCGGAAGCCCCGCCGTGGGCCAGAAGCCCCGCCAAGGGCCGGGGGCCCCTCGGCGCCCCCACCCTCCCGCAATCGAAAAACCGGCCCGGGCCCGTATCGGCCCAAGGCCCGCGATCAGGCCGCGACCGAGCCCCCGTACAGGCTGTCGATCAGGTCGCCATAGGTATCGCGGATGATGTGACGGCGCGCCTTCATGGTGGGGGTCATCTGCGCGTTGTCGATGCTGGGAGGCTCGCCCAGCAGGGCAAAGCGCCGCACCCGCTCGATCGGGCTCAAGCGCAGGTTGGCGCGGTCGATGGCCCGCGAAACCGCGTGGCGCAGGGCCGGATCGTTGGCAAGCGCCGCCAGGTCTTCGGAGCGCCCATGCTCGCGCGCCCAGCGCATCAGGAACTCGCGGTCAGGCACGATCAGGGCCACCAGATGCGGCATGCGATCGCCGAACACCACCACCTGGCCGATTTCGGGCTCCAGGGCCAGGATGCCTTCCACCCGCTGCGGGCTGATGTTGTCGCCGCCCGAGTTGACGATGATGTCCTTCTTGCGATCGGTGATGTGGATGTAGCCGTCCTCGTCCAGCTCGCCCACGTCGCCGGTGTGCAACCAGCCCTCGGCGTCCAGGGCGGCGGCGGTGGCCTCGGGATCGTTCCAGTAGCCATCCATGACCAGGGGACCGCGCACCTGCAATTCACCATCCAGGCCCAGGCGAACCTCAACGCCCTTGAGCGCCGGGCCCACCGTGTGAATCTTCACCCGCTGCGGCAGGTTGCACGACACCACCGGCGCCGCCTCGGTCAGGCCATAGCCCTGCAACACCGGGACGTGCAGCGCGCGGAAGAACAAGCCGACCTCGGGATTGAGCGGCCCGCCCCCCGAGACCATGGCCTTGAGCCGTCCGCCGAAACGCTCCGCCACCTTGCGCCGCACCAGAACATCCAAGGCACGGTCGGCCAGGCGATCGCCCAGCGACAGGCTGTCCGGATCCATCTGGCGCCGGGTCCCAAGGTCCACGGCGTGTTTGAACAGCTTGGCCTTGAGACCATCTTCTTTTTCGACGGTGCGCAGCAAGCGCGCGCGCATCATCTCGTAGAGGCGGGGCACCGCCGTCATGATCGTGGGGCGGACTTCCTGCAAATTGGTGCTCAGGGTTTCCACGCCCTCGGCAAAATACACCTCGGCCCCCAGGCAGATGGGGAAGAAGAGTCCGGTCGTGTGTTCATACGAATGGGACAGCGGCAGGAACGACAAGAAAATTTCATGTGACAAGCCGATGGTGGCCAGGAGATCATGCGCCCCCATGCAGTTGTGCAAGATGGCGCGGTGGCTCAGCATCACCCCCTTGGGCGCGCCGCCGGTGCCCGAGGTGTGAATGATCACCGCCAGATCGTCGGCCTTGGCCCGATGCGCGGGGGCCGGCACGTCGCGGCCCTCGCCCTGGGCCATCAAGGCATTCCACGACAACACCTGCAAGCCGTCCGGCACCGGCACGTCTTCCAGGGGGTCCATGACAATGACCACGGGACGCTGCCGGGCCCGCGCCGCCGCCGGCAGGAAGCGCCGCGCCAGGGCCGGGGTCGAGACAATGGCCATCGCCGCTTCAACATTGTTGATCACGTGCAGGTGATCGGCTTCCGTGTTGGTCGCGTAAGCCGGCGTGGGGATGCCACCCGCCGCCAGGATCGCGAGGTCCGCCACCGTCCAGTCGGGGCGGTTTTCCGAGGCCAGCACCACCCGGTCGCCCGGCTTCAACCCCAGATCGATCAGCGCGTTGGCCAGGGCCACCGCCTGGTCGTGCACCGAAGCCCAGCTCCAGGGACGATACACGCCGTCACGTTTCGACCATAAAAACGGCTTCTCCTTGAACCGGGCGGCTTGGGACAGGAACAAGGCGATAAGGCTGGTGTGGGTTTCCTGGCGGACCACCTGAGCGCGATGTGCGGGCACGGTCTGTTTCCCCTCTACAACTTCTTTATCGCAGACGATAAACCGTCTCTTTGCCGTTGCCAAAGGCCGCCCCATATTGCGGGGCACCCTTTCGTTGTCCGAGGAGAGCCTGTTCATGACCCACGGGACCTTGCCGGCGCCCGCGACCTCCCCCCTTCCCGTCTGGGACCTGTCGGATCTGTACGACGGTCCCGACTCTGCTCGCCTGCACGCCGATCTTGCGGCCATCGAAAACGAGGCGCGCGCCTTTCGCGAAACCTACCTGGGGCAGGTGGCCTCGCTGGACGGCCCAGCCCTGGGATCCGCCATCGCGACCTACGAAACCATCAGCGAGCGACTTTATCGCATTCTCAGTTATGCCCAACTTCTTCATGCCGGCTGCATGACGGATGTCACCATCGGGCAATTCCTGCAAGCCATGACCGAACGCGGCACGGCTATTTCCAGCCTGATGATCTTCTTTACCCTGGAACTGAACCAGATAGAAGACGCAACCCTGTCCGAACGGCTGCAAGATCCGACCGCCGGTCGCTATGCCCCGTGGGTGCATGATGTGCGCCTTTTCCGCGATCATCAACTCTCCGATGAGATGGAACGGGTGCTGAATGAAAAAGACATGGCCGGGGCCGGGGCCTGGCAGCGTCTTTTCGATGAAACCATTGCCCACATGACCTTCGACGTCGAGGGCGAAATCCTGACCTCGACCGAGGCGCTGGACCGCCTGTCCGACCCCTCGCCCGAGCGCCGGCGCGCCGCCGCCAAGGCGCTGGGCACGACCCTGGAAGCCAATCTGCGCCTGTTCTCGCGCATCACCAATACATTGGCCCTCGACAAGCGCATTGATGACACCTGGCGACGCTATCCTCATCCGATGGCCGCGCGCAACCTGTCCAACCGGGTCGAGGATTCGGTTGTGGATGCCCTGGTGTCGGCGGTACGCGAGAGCTACCCCAAGCTGTCGCATCGCTATTACGCGCTCAAGGCGCGCTGGTTTGGCGTGGACAAGCTGAACCACTGGGACCGCAACGCCCCCCTGCCCGACAGCGACGATACCCGCTTTACGTGGGAGGAAGCGCGCGACACGGTGCTGAACGCCTACGCCGCCTTTTCCCCCGATCTGGCCGCCGTCGGGAAGCGCTTCTTCGAACAGCCGTGGATCGACGCCCAGCCCCGCCCCGGCAAGGCCCCGGGCGCCTTCGCCCACCCCACCGTGCCCTCGGCGCACCCCTACCTGCTGGTCAACTTCATGGGCCGCACCCGCGATGTCATGACCCTGGCCCACGAACTGGGCCACGGGGTGCACCAGGTGCTGGCCGGCCCGCAAGGCGCGCTGATGGCCGATACGCCGCTCACCCTGGCCGAAACCGCCTCGGTGTTCGGCGAGATGCTGACCTTCCGCGCCCTCCTCGACGCCACCCCCGACCCCCGGCGCCGGCGGATCATGCTGGCCAGCAAGGTCGAGGACATGATCAACACCGTGGTCCGCCAGATCGCGTTCCACACCTTTGAAGCCGCCGTGCACGCCGAGCGTCAGAACGGCGAGCTTTCCCCCGATCGCCTGTGCGAATTGTGGATGGGGGTGCAAAGCGAAAGCCTGGGTCCCGCCTTCCACTTCGACCCCGAATACCGCACCTACTGGACCTACATCGGGCACTTCATCCACTCGCCCTTCTATGTGTACGCCTATGCCTTTGGCGATTGCTTGGTGAACTCGCTCTACAGCACCTATCAGCAAGGCGGCATCCCCGACTTCCCCAGCCGCTACCTGGATCTGCTGTCGGCGGGCGGCACCAAGCACCACAAGGCCCTGCTGGCGCCGTTTGGCCTCGATGCCTCCGATCCCGAGTTCTGGCGTCGCGGCCTGGGCGTGCTGACCGGCTTCATCGACGAACTGGAAGCCATGACCTGAGCCTGGGGCCCCAGGCCACGCGCGGGCGCGCACCCCGAGTTCGGCAGTGCGCCCGCGCGCTCATCAAGGCAAGGAAGCAAGACCATGACCAGCGAAGCCAACACCCTGGGCGGGCGCGTGCGCCGTTATGCCCGCGTTTCGACCTCGATGGGCACCCTGGCCGTGCGCGCCGCCGGCGAGCGCTACCTGGGCCGCAAGGGCGACGACGCCCGGCTGGCCGCCGAGATCCGCCAGGTGCTGGGCACCTTGAAAGGCCCCCTGATGAAGGTGGCCCAGATCCTTTCCACCATCCCCGACGCGCTGCCCAAGGAATACGTGGCCGAACTCGCCCAGCTTCAGGCCGACGCGCCGCGCATGGGCTGGCCCTTCGTCAAGCGCCGCATGAGCGCCGAACTGGGCCCCGATTGGGAAAGCCGCTTCGGCTCGTTCGACCGCGAAGCCGCCGCCGCCGCGTCGCTGGGGCAGGTGCACCGCGCCACTCACCATGATGGCCGCCCGTTGGCCTGCAAGCTGCAATACCCCGACATGTCGTCGGTGGTGGAAGCGGACCTGCGCCAGCTCAAGGTCTTCATCGGCCTGTATCGCCGCTATGACGGCGCCATCGATCCCACCGAGCTGCACGCCGAACTGGCCGACCGCCTGCGCGAGGAACTGGACTACGGCCGCGAGGCGCGCAACATGCGCCTGTACACCCACATGCTGGCCCATGAACCCACCGTTCACGTGCCCCAGCCGATTGACGAGTTGTCCACCGACCGCCTGCTGACCATGACCTGGCTGGAGGGCGCGCGCATGCTCAGCTTCGCCGACCACAGCCAGGAAGAGCGCAACCAGATCGCCCATAACATGTTCCGGGCCTGGTACGTGCCCTTCTACAACTTCGGCGTCATCCACGGCGACCCGCACCTGGGCAACTACACGGTGCGCGAGGATCTTTCGCTGAATCTGCTGGATTTCGGCGCCATTCGCGTCTTCCGCCCCGCGTTCGTCAAGGGCGTGATCGACCTGTACTTCGCGCTGCGCGACAACGACACCGAACGCGCCGTCCACGCCTATGAAACCTGGGGCTTTGGCAACCTCAGCAAGGAGCTGATCGACATCTTGAACCAGTGGGCCCGCTTCATCTACGGCCCGCTGCTGGAAGACCGGATGCGCGTGATCCGCGAGGACATGCCCGCCGGCGGCCAGATCGGCCGCAAGGTGGCGGAAAAGGTCCACGCCGACCTCAAGGGGTTCGGGGGCGTCAAGCCGCCGCGCGAATTCGTCCTGATGGACCGCGCCGCCATTGGCCTGGGCAGCGTGTTCTGGCACCTGGACGCGCAAATCAACTGGTACCAGATGTTCCACGAGGTGATCGAGGAATTCGACGAAACCCGCCTCGCCACCCGCCAGGCCGAAGCCCTGTCCCTGGCCGGCCTCGCCTGAGGGGAAGGGGAGGGGATTTGCACGAACAAGGGCGGGGCTCCGCCCCGCTCCCCGCCGGGGCCGCAAGGCCCCGGACCCCGGGAATTGGGCCGAGTCGGATCACGACAGGGGGCGCCACAGGCGACGGTCGAACGTAAAATCGCGCATCCCCACCACCCGCGCCGCGCCGGCTTGGGGATGGGCTGGATTGAGCAGGAGATTGCTCGCTTCCGGAACGATGAACGAAGGAACGCGCAACACCGGACTGCGGGCCTCGACCAGCCACCGGTCGCCGAAGGCCGTGGGGTCGGCCGGAAGAGAGACCACCTCTTCAGCGGCAAGAGCCGTTAAATCGATCTCCATCAAAACGAAGTCGCTTGGAATCAAATCCGGTGGCAAATCAAGGTGAACGCGGACCTCAAGAACCGCCAGTTCGGCCGTTGCCGCCGTGTATACCAACGCCCGCCCCGGGCTGTTCCAGCGTCCGCCAAAGAGCCGGGCCCCCGTGCCGCCAAGATCGGCATGACAGCGCTTGCAGATCCGCCAAGCCATTCAAACCGCAAGGCCATGGGCGATCCGCCCCAAAACGGTTTCAACCTCGCGAGCGCCTTCCTCGGTATCAAGGAGATCAAGGGGCCGCTCCCCCCCCAGGGCCGTTGTCGCCCGGCGCAGCCAGTCGTGCCCCTTGGAGCGATCGGCGAAGGTTTCCTCGGCCAACGCCAGAACCCGGGCGACCCGGATCAGGCGGTCGGATTGTTCCGCCGTCAACGTGCCCGCGCGCTTGCGGTTCGACCATGTTTTGCGCGGCATCACCACATGATCAAGCTCGGCCAGGGTCAGCCAACCGTTATCGAGAAGATGCTGGACTGCCTGGGAAGGAAACCCCCGACGCACCGCCCGCGCCAGATCCAGGCCATGGGCAACCTCGATCCCAAGAACCTCGCGCCCCCCGACGACCTCATAGGCCTGCACAGCCGTGTTCATGGCACCCTCCACGCCAACCGCCCCCAGAATATGGGCAACTGGCCAAGCCGGGCAAGGAGGGTACCTTCATCGCGGGGCGTAAGGCGCTTCGCTCTTTAAAGCAGTTATTTACTTGCTTAAATTGTATTTCTCCCGAATTCATCAAGGCAACACTCTATGGATTCTAAAAAAAATATAGATGATTTATATAATAAAAATATTTCTTCTGAGGTTTTTTCAAGCGTATACGCTCCATAATTTTCGTGAACAAGCCTATTTCGTTCACTGCCGATTTCCATGAATGATTTAATTGAATGACGCAGTTGTTCGTCATTTTTTGTTTTTTCTTTCATAAAATTTTTGAAATCGTCGCCAAACAATCCAAAAAAAGAGTTCGCATTGTTTTCATTCCAGTTAAACCAAGTGTGATACTGCCTGTTAATTGCTTTATTTTTTACCAAACAAACTACTGCCAAATTGTTCTCAGATGTCTTTTTTACATAATTCTCTACGATATTTGAAAGGTTTTTTTCAAAAAAACTAGCGACACAAAGGAGGAGCGATTTGCGAAATGTATCATCTACAAATACACGAAGAGATATCTCCATATTATCATCCAGAAAGCGAATTAATTCGCTAAACTCTCCGTGCATTTTTTCAACAGCTGAGTGCATGGCGATATGTTCTATATAAACTTAATAATATCAGCAGCGCGTGATAGGCGAGTTTTTACGTTCGATGTCCCTGTCGTTCCTTCTTGGGCGGCATTATTAAATGCTTGGTCATTCTTAAGAGCATCAACTGATTTGTAATCAATTAATGAATTTAATATACGGTTCTCCTTTAAAGCGTCACGACATGCAGCGGTAAAAACAGCTTCATATAAAGCTATATTAAAGCGCTTATTTTTATTGTTTAAAAACGCACCCTCAGGAAACTCCTGACATGAAGTCAAAAAAGATTTGAACAAATTTTCAAGGTATTCATTATATTGTTCTGTATGCCCTCTGCATTGTCGAGAAAATTTATTGAGAAAACGAAGCATGGACGGAGCATAGTTATGCCCATCAATAAGTAGAGCATATCCTCGCAGAATAATTTCAATATCTTTCATATGTATATCTGGATCACTGAATGTAATTATAGACCTCCACTCCGAATTTCTATTTACTCGATAAAGCATTTCATAAAATCTTGAATGATACATACTCGTACGTATTTCCTGCGCCCGAAGATTAACACCTCCTGTATTCAAGCGGTTAAAGATTTCATACATTGAAGAATCATCGTCAGACGGAGCATTTTGCTTTACAACAATATTACGAATCGGCCTCAACTCAAATTGAGTCTTATACTCTCCAAGCCTTGCGTAATTCAATCCGTGAAACTTATTTGTATTTTCGGGGATACTACTGGGCAGCCTAAGCTTAAATTCGTCAAAATAATTGCTGTCATGAAGAATTTCATCTGTAATTTTTCCATTTTTATCAAAAATCTCTCTAATTTCGACCCTTTTATCTTTTCTCGGGAAACGCATTTTCATGAAATAATAAATGGTCATAAGTCTTTGTTGGCCATCAATCACCAAAAATTTATTCCGAGCTTGTTCATATAAAAAAATTTGCGGAACAGGAAGGCCAAGTATAAGGGATTCAATCAGTTTCGAAGCACGTGGATGATCCCAAACAAAATTTCTTTGAAATCCCGGAATCCTAACTGCCCCAGCCTCCACAAAACTATTCAAAGTCAAAACATTAAAATCATTTGGCGTAGACGTTATATCGTATTCGTCGATTTGATTCTCATCAGCTTCACCAGAGCTTTCATTGTAATCATCACACCAATCCTCTTCTTTGACCATGACCATCTCCACCAAAAATATTCCGATCCGGTTATACCGAATAACTTGGCTGCCGACAAGAAAAAACAAAACTATGGTTACAAAGTGGTGTGTTTATTGCGCCAAAGGGTTTTTCGTAGTCAAATGACAACCCTTAAAAAAAATCACACAGAATTTTCATAATATCTCTAAAACAAAATAATAATGATATACAATTTGCAAAATGAAGAAATTGTTTATCGGTCATGTAAAATAAAAAGTAATAATAAATCAGGGGTCAGGGGAGGCGGAGCCTTCCCTGGCGGGGGTTTGGGGGCGGCAGCCCCCGAAGGGCGAAGCCCTGAGCACCAAGCCTCGCCCCCTCGTCCACCACCTGCCCCCGCCCTCCTTACTCCTCGTCGAGCGGGTCCGTGTCCATCGGCGAGGGTGCGCCGAGCAGGGGAGGGGTGACGTCGGGGGCGAAGGGGAGGTCGGGGAGGTCGAGGAAGAGTTGGCGCACGCCTTCGCCCCACAGGTCGCGCACGCCCAGCAAATAGGGGTCGTCGGCCTGGAAACGGCGGCGGATGGGTGCGCCCAGGGTGTCGCGGCGGTAGATCAACAGGTCGATCGGCGGGCCCACCGACAGGTTTGAGCGCATGGTGGAATCAAACGACACCAGCGCGCATTTGGCCGCCTGCGCCAGCGAGGTTTCGTGATTGACCACCCGGTCGAGAATCGGCTTGCCGTACTTGGTTTCGCCGATTTGCAAGAAGGGCGTGTCCTCGCCCGCCTCGATGAAGTTGCCGGCGGCGTAGATCATGAAAAGGCGCATGGGTCCGCCCGCCACCTGTCCGCCCAGCAGGAACGAGCACACGAAGTCGTTGCCCTGTTCGCGCAGCGCGGCGGCGTCGCGGCGGTGGACGGCGCGCACCGCCTCGCCCACCGCCCGCGCGGCGGCGGTCAGGCCGGGAACGCTCATCAGGCGGCCGTGGGGGCCGGGCGCCATTTCCTCGTGCTCTTCCCAGCGCACCGAGTCTTCGAGCAGTGCCACCACCGACTGGGTGATGGCGAGGTTGCCGGCCGACAGCAGCACGATCACGCGTTCGCCCGGGCGTTCCCACACCCGGAGCTTGCGAAACGTCGCCACGTTGTCCACGCCCGCGTTGGTGCGGGTGTCGGCCATCATCACCAGGCCGTCTTCCAGGAGTATTCCCAAGCAGTAGGTCACAGCCCCTCTCCTTCGGGCGGCTCGGCCGGAGGGTGCGGCTCCCCCGGTCCTTCCGGTCGCGTCGGGCGGGATTGCCCCTGGCCGCGCGCCACGTCGAGAAACACATCCTCCAGCCGCTCGCGGCCCCAGCGCGCGCGCAGCTCGGCCGGGGTGCCGTGTTCGGCCAGCCGGCCCCCTTTCAGGATCACCACGTCGTCGCACAGGCGTTCCACTTCGCCCATGTTGTGGCTGGCAAGCAAGATGGCGGCACCGGTGCGCCGTTGCCACTCTTGCAGGTAGCCGCGCACCCAGTCGCCGGTGTCGGGGTCCAGCGACGCGGTGGGTTCGTCCAAAAGCAGCACGGCGGGATCGTTGAGCAGCGCGCGGGCCAGGGCCACGCGGGTTTTCTGCCCGGCCGACAGCCGCCCGGTGGGCCGGTCCAAGACGGCCTCCAGGTCGAGGTCGCCGGCCAGGCGGGCGATCACCTGGCCGGGCTTGGGCACGTCGTAAAGGCGGGCGTACACGCTGAGGTTCTCGCGCGCGCTGAGGCGATGGGGCAGGTCCACGTAGGGGCTGGAAAAGTTCATGCGCGCGAGCGCCCGGTGGCGATCGCGGGCCATGTCGATTCCCAGCACCCGCGCCACCCCGCCCGAGGGCAGCAGCAGGCCCAGCAGCATGGACAGCGTGGTGGTCTTGCCCGCGCCGTTGCCACCCAGCAGCCCGACCACCTGCCCGGGCCCGACCTGGAACGACAGGGCCTCGACCGCGTGGACCGGGCCGCGCCGGGCATCGTGGAACACCTTGGACAGATCCCGGGCCTCCAGGGCCGGCTCCAGGGAAGAGGGCAGGGCAGGCATCATGCGCGAAGCATCCCGAACAGAAGCGAAAAACACAAAAAACACCCCGGCACGGCACGGGCGCGCTCAAGGGGATGGCGGGGCGTGGGCGCGGCCGTCGCGCAGCAGTTCATCCAGATAAAAGCCCTGGAACACGGTGCACCCCAACGACCGCCCGGCCTCGACCGCCGCCGCGTCGTCGCAGCGGCCCAGGATGAGGGTGCGCGGATCGAAGGCCCGCAGGCGGGCGCTCAGCACCGCGCCCTCGGGCGCGGCCAGCAGGGCCTTCATGTCGGGCGACCACATGGCCTTGAGATAATCGGCCCCCAGCCGGGTGCGGTCAATCCACAGCAATGCCTGCGCGCCCAGGCCATCGATCAGCACCTTGAATCCATGCTGGTGCACGTACTCGCGCGCGTACAGATAGGCGGGCAGGTCGGCCATGATGTCGTCAAGGCGCAGTTCCAGCACGATGGTACCGTGCGGGATCAGGGCCGCCGCCGCCTGGATGGCCTGGAACCCGGGCCCCAGGATGGTGTCCAGGTTCAGGTTCACGCTGACCAGGGGCGTGTCCACGGCGGCGACGTAGCCCCCGATATGGGTCACCATGCAGCGATCCAGGGTCGCGGTCAGGCGGCGAAACAGCCACGGGTTCGACGCCAGATCGAACTCGGGCGCGATGGTCTGGCGCAGTTCGCCGATGTTCATGAACAACTCGGTGCCCACGGGGCGCAGCTGGCCGTCGGGCTCCACCGCCACCATGCGCTGACGGCGGACCTGCGACGACAGGTCGGCATCGGCCAGGCCCCGTTCCAGGCGATCCAGCACCTCGGGCGTGAGCGGACGCCCGCGCGGGCGCATCGGCCCCGGCGCCCCGGGCGCGGCCAGCCGCTGGCGCGAGCCCGGCGGCGCCTGGGGGCCGCCGGCGGCTTCCTTGTGGGCCACCAGCACGCGCTCGGCCCAGGCCAGCAGGGCCGCCCCCTCGCGGGTGAGCGAATGCCAGCGGATCAAGGGGGTATCCTGCCCCGGCCCCGGCAGCGTCCGGCACAGGGGGTTCCTGGGATGGGCCGCGCAAAACGCGGCGAGGACGGCGCACAGCCGGGGCGCGTCGGTTTGGTGCAGTAAAACCAGAAGATCACCGCCCGGCAGCGCGAACACCCGCACGTCGGGATCGCGGGCGAGGTCGCGCAGCGCCAGCCCCAGGGCCTCGGCGTCGGCGGGGCGGCGCAAGCCCGATACCCGCACCCGCGCCGCGCGCGAGCCCAGCAGCCGGCCCAGGTTATCTTGGATCCACGCGATCAGGGCGGCCAGCGATTCGGCCGGCGGCGGGGTTTCGTCGCTCCCGAGGGCGGGATCCAGGCTTTCGGCGGGCGTGAAGGAATCCATGGCGTGTGTCCCGTCGCTCAAGGGGCCGGCTCGGCCTCAAGGACCAGGGAATCCAGCAACGCGGCCTGCGGGCAGTTTTCAAGCAGGCCGCCTTGCACGGCGCGGCGGATGGCAACGCAGCGGGTCAACGGGCAGGTGTCGCGTTCCGGGCAGTGGCCGTGCAGGCCGGCGGTGACCATGGTATCAACCAGAAAGCCCTGGAAGTGCCGGATCCCGGCCCGCAGGCCCCAGGTCATGGCGCGTTCCGAATCGGTGCGGCACAAGATCACGCGCCCCGGGCCCAGGGCGCCGATCAGGGCGCGGGCGGCGGCGGCTTCGTCGCCATCCACCGAGTGCACCAGGCCCGGGTTCCAGATCAGCTTGTAGTAATCCGCCCCCAGGGGCGCGAGGTCCACGGTTTCCAGAACCCGGGGCGTGAGGCCGTCGATCACCAGCTTGTGGCCGCGCGCGTGCAGCCAGTCGCGCGCGCGCAGCATGGCGCCCAGATCGGCGAAGGCATCCACCCCTTGCGCTTCCACCACCAGGGGGCGCTCGGGCCCCAGGGCGCGGGCCAGGCTGTCGAACGCCGCGCCATGCAGGCTGTCGAGGTTGAGGTTAACGCTGAGCGAGCCAAACACCCGCCCGGCAAGGGTTGATTTCAACACCCGCAGCAAGTGGTGATCCAGCGAGCGGGTGAAGTCCTGGAACAGCCAGCGGTCGCTGGTCAGGTTGACTTCCTCGGCGATCGCGGCGCGCAAGGGACCCAGGGAAACGTAGATTTCCTCGAACAGAACCTTGGTGGTGCGCGCTTCGGTGATGGTGATCACCGGCTGGCGCTGGAGATAGGGCCCGATGTCGAGGCGGTCCATGTCGGCCACCAGCAAGGCCAGACGCTGCGGGGTGAGCGGCTGGTCATTGATGTTCCAGGCTCCCGTGGCCTGCGAGGCCTCGCCGGCGCGCCGGTCGATGTCGTCGGCCACGCCCAGGAAGGCGTTGAGATGATCGACGTTGCCCAGATCGAACCAGCGCGCGAAGCGATCGCGGCCGGGGCCGCTTTCCCGGGTCAGGGGATCGGCGCCAAACAGGCGGCGCACCCGCCCGGCCGTTTCGCGCAGCGCATCGCGGGGCAGGTCGCGGCCCAGGACCACGATATCCAGGCATTCGGCCAGATAAACCTGAATGCCGTCGTCGGGGCGGTGCAAGGGCGCGAACAAGGCCGCCGCGCCGTGAACCAGGGGGCGGCGGCGGAACTCGGGTTGCAGGCGCGACAACGCCAGCACGGTGGCCTGTCGCCCGGCGGGATCCTTGCGGGCCTCGCCCACCGCCCGGGCCAGGGCACGCCCGCCGCCGAATGTCGCCGTTGCCTGAGACATCGCGTTTTCCATGACCGGCCCCGCCCGTCGTTCCCGGGTTCATCCAAGATCGCGTCGGGTGGAGCCTTTCGCTCCGCATTGTTCCCCCCTTATGAGATATCCCCCCCGGGCGTTCGAGCCAAGGCAAGGGGTGTTCTTTTCACCGAAATTTCCGCTGTTATATTCAGGCAACCCAACGGCGCTTGCGGATTTCGGGACCAGATGGAATCCTTGGGCCGTCGTCGCGCGGGCAGGAGGCCGTGGCAGCCCCTGCGTGGGCGCGGCGGCCTGGGGCGCACAGGCCCCGTTCCCGATGGCCTGGCCTTAAAGGACCGGTTTTCTTCATGATTTCTTCCTCGTTGGCCGATCTTGTTCCCCGCCTGGCCGCCGCGCGCGTCTTGTGCGTGGGCGATGTCATGCTGGACCGCTTCGTGCACGGCAGTGTGGAGCGCATTTCCCCCGAGGCGCCCATTCCCGTGCTGCGCGTGCGCGAGTCGCGCATGATGCTGGGCGGCGCCGGCAACGTCGTGCGCAACGTCGTGGCCCTGGGGGGGGCGTGCACCTTCCTGAGCGTCACCGGCTCCGACCCCGCCGGGGCCGAGGTCGCCCGCCTGCTGGCCGAGGAGCCCCGGGTCACCCCGGGCCTGGTTCAGCTTGCCTCGCGCCGCACCAGCGTCAAGACCCGCTACCTGGCGGGCGGGCAGCAGCTTTTGCGCGCCGACGAGGAAACGGTGGCTCCCCTCGACGCCGCCGACGCCCTGCGCCTGATCGACAAGGCCCGCCAGCACCTGGAACCGGGGACCGGGCTGGTGCTGTCCGACTACGGCAAGGGCGTGCTGAGCGAGGACGTGACCCGCGCGCTCATCGCCCTGGGCCGCGAGAAGGGATGCCCGGTGATCGTCGATCCCAAGGGGCGCGATTTTTCGCGCTACCGGGGCGCCACCGTGCTCACCCCCAACCGCAAGGAACTGGCCGAGGCCACCGGCCTGCCCACCGACACCGACACCGAGGTGGCCGCGGCCTGCAACGCCGTGATCGGCGTGTGCGGCGTGGACGCGGTGCTGGCCACCCGCAGCCAGGACGGCATGACCCTGGTCACCGCCGGCGGCGGCGTGGTTCACCTGCCCGCCGAGGCCCGCGAGGTGTTCGACGTGTCGGGTGCCGGCGACACGGTGATCGCCACCCTGGTTGGCGCCTTGTCGGTGGGCGCCCCCCTGGAAGACGCCTGCCGGCTGGCCAACCTGGCGGCCGGCATCGTGGTGGGCCGGGTGGGCACCGCCACCGTGCCCGGGGCCGACCTGATGGCCGCCATCCACCACCAGGACCTGAGCGCCAGCGAGGCCCGCGTGGTTGAAACCGACGAGGCGGCCGAGCGCGTGGCCCGCTGGCGCCGCCAGGGCCTGCGCATCGGGTTCACCAACGGCTGCTTCGACTTGCTGCACCCGGGCCATGTTTCCTTGCTGCGCCAGGCCCGGGCCACCTGCGACCGCCTGATTGTCGGCCTCAACAGCGATGCCTCGGTGCGCCGGCTCAAGGGACCCACGCGGCCGGTGCAATCGGAAATGGCCCGCGCCACCGTGCTGGCCTCGCTGGCCGGCGTGGATCTCGTGGTCATTTTCACCGAGGATACCCCGCTGGCGCTGATCGAGCGCCTGATGCCCGATATCCTGGTCAAGGGCGCCGACTACACCGAGGATCAGGTGGTCGGCGGGGCCGTGGTCAAGGCGGCCGGCGGCCGGGTGGTGCTGGCCCGGCTTGAAGACGGCCATTCGACCACCGCCACCCTGGCCCGGGTCCACGGATCCCCCACCGGAGGCAAAACCCCATGACCTTTCTTGCGACACGCCGCGCCACCCGCCTGGGGCGGGCCGGCCTGGGCCTGGTTCTCGCCTTGGGCGGGGCCGGCTGTTCGTCGTGGTGGAGTGGAAGCGACACCCCCGAAGCCGGCGACGCCGCCACCCCTGGCGCCTGCCCCGCGTCGCGCTTCCAAGACCGCATCGGCGGGCGCCTGATCGGCAGCAACGATCCCCCGCCGTCGTCGGGGGCCTATCTGCGGATTTCGGATCTCCCCCATCCGCACCGCATCCTCATGCCGGGCGGGGTCTCCACCACCGACGTGCGTCCCGACCGCCTCAGCATTACCCTTGACGAAGCCGGCCGCATTCAGTCCCTTTCGTGCGAGTAAAAGGGTTCGCGCACCGATCAGGGGAGAAGCCGGGATGGACGCGATCGTGGGGCACGGGCTGAACGCCGCCGCCTGGGCGTCGTTTGGCCTGGGACATTCCTGGCTGGCCCAGGAGCGGGGGCGCCGCTGGCTGGCTGGCCGCTTTGGCCCCTGGGGACGGGTGGCCTACAACGCGATTTCCGTCCTTCACCTTGGACTGGTGGGCGTGGTCGGCCTCCTGACCCTGGACACCCGGCCCTTTGATCTGCCGCCCCTGGCCCTGGGGGCGATCCAGGCCCTGGCCTGGGCCGGCGCCCTGTTTGGCCTGTATGCCTCGCTTTACTACGACATGGGCCGGCTGAGCGGAATCCGGCAGGTGTGGGCGGCCCGCCAGGGCCGGGCCGATGAGCCCGAGGACGAGCCGCTGCGCCTGGACGGGCCCCACCGCTGGGTGCGTCATCCCCTGTACCTGGCGGCCTTCCTGTTGCTGTGGGGGGGGGCCACCTCGCCGTTTGGCCTGTCGGTCGCGGCGTGGGGCTCGGCGTACCTGGTGATCGGCACCTGGTTCGAGGAACGCAAGCTCTCGCGCCTGTATGGCGAGGCCTACGCCCGTCATCAAGCCGAGGTTCCGGCCTTTTTCCCCTGGCCCCGCCGGACGCCGCCCGTGTCGTGAGCGCGCGGCGGGGAACGGTCCTTGTGGACCTGGCCCTGGCCGTTGCCGTTCTGGGGCTGGTGCTGGCGGGCGGATTGCGCCTGGCTCCCGCGTGGATCGACGCCGGGCGCCAGCGCGAAACCGACACCCGCGTGGGCCGGGTCGAGGCGGCGCTGGTGGGCGCGATGAGGCGCCTGCATGCCCTGCCCTGTCCCGCGCCCGCCGCCGGCGCCCGGGACGGACAGGCGGGCCCGTGCCCCTTGGTTTCTTCCGACGACACCTTTTTCATGGGCGCCGTTCCCTGGCAGCCGCTGGGCCTGATGCCCCGGGATGGCGAGGACGGCTGGGGCCACCGCCTGATCTACGCGGTGGCCGCCCCGGCCGTGGCCGGGGCCTGGGGCTGCGCCGCCGGGACGGGAAGCGAGGCCGGCGGGTCCGCCGCGCGGGGTATCCCGATCCTGGGCTCCGACAAAACCCGCGAGCCCGCGCAAGGGGCCGTGTTCGTCCTGATCAGCACCGGCCCCACGGCGGCGGGCAGCCTGGGACGCGACGGGCACCGCCTGCCCGGCACCGACACCCTGGGGCCCTCGGCCCGCGCCAACCGCCCCCCCGACACGCCGGCAACCGTCCGCGATGCCCACGCGGGCGAGGCCCTGCACGCGGCTCCCGCGCCCGACGAACGGGGAGCGGATCGCTTCGCCGACCGGCTCCATCCCCTGCCCCTGGCCCTGCTGCACGCCACCTTGGAATGCGCGGAGCCCTGATCCCCTTGTTGCCGTTTCAAGGAGTTGTCCGTTGTCCGTTGCCCTCCCCGAGGATCTGGCCCTCCTGCTGGCCCTGGCCCGCGCCCGAAGCGCCAGTGACCTGCACCTGGGTGCCGGGGCCCCGCCTCACCTGCGCCGGAACGGCACGCTGATCCCCCTTGAATCGGGCCCGATCCCCAGCGAAAGCCTGGAAAGCTTTCTCGGGCGGTTGCTCGATGACCAAACCCGCGCCCGCCTGGAGCACGACGGGGAAGTGGACGCGGTCATCGCCGACACCCCCGGCGGCCGCGTGCGGGTGTGGGCCGGACGCAGCGAAAGCGGCCCGGTGCTGGTGGTGCGCCTGCTGCCCCCCCTGGTGCCAACCCTGGAGGATCTGCACGCGCCCTTCGCCGTGCGGGGCCTGGCCGGCCTGCGCGAGGGGCTGGTGCTGCTCACCGGCACCGCCGGGGCCGGCAAGACCACCACCCAGGCCGCCCTGGTCGATGCCATCAACCGCGCGGGCGGGCGTCATGTGATGAGTGTCGAGGACCCGGTTGAAATCCGCCATGTCCCCCTGGGCGGGCCGATCACCCAGCGCCAGGTGGGACGCGATACCGAAAGCCTGGCCCAGGGACTGCGCAGTGCCCTGCGCGCCGACCCCGACGTGCTGGTGGTTGGCGAGGTCCGCGACGGCGAAACCCTGGGGCTTGCGCTGCAGGCGGCCGGCAGCGGTCTTCTGGTCCTGGCCACGTTGCATGCCCCGAGCGCGCCGGGCGCCGTGGAACGGGTCTTGTCCCTGTTCCCCCTGGAACGCCGCGAAAGCGCCCGCGAAGCCCTGGCCGGATGCCTGGCGGCCGCCGTGCATCAACGCCTGCTGCCGGCCCGCAACGAAGGGCGGGTGGCGTGCTTTTCGGTGATGCTGGGCACCACGGCGGTGCGCGCCGCCATCCGCGATGGCCAGGAACGCCAGCTGGGCGCCTTGATGGACATCGGGCGGGGCCAGGGCATGCTGCCGGCCGACGATGATTTTGCCCGGCTGCGCGACTCGGAGCTGCTGCCCCCCGAGACCCGCGAAGACGAAGCCACGGGAAACACGGCGCGACTGCGCACGGGTCGTGTGTAAAACTCAATCGACGACACCTGTTTGCCCAATACACCGCGCCCGTTCCCTGGCAATTGAAGGACCGGGCGGCGGCGATTGAGAATTCTCAATGCACGAATTCGGACAAATACCGCATGCTTCTTACAGCCCGAAGCCTCCATCCCCCCCCGGACGGCTTCGACGGCCGACCAGATCACTTCTGCACAATGATCACTTTTCCCGGGACGCTCCCCTTGGGCTCCCGGGTTTTTTTTTGCGCGCACGCAGCGTGCGCAAGGGGCTTTGGGGCTGGCGCGGTTTGTGGAATTGATCTACAAATCGATGACGAAGCGTCATTCATATTCTGAAACCCTCACCCTTTGTCATCGTCAGCGAGGATCCCCATGCCTCTGTCCGATCGCGCCTTTCCCGCCCTGTCTCCCGCCGCGCCGTTTTCACCGCCGCGCGCCGACACCTCTCAACGCGACGACCTGCTGTCGTGCCTTCAAGACGGCGCGGCCCTGACCCAGGGCGAGGCCGAAGCCCGCTTTGGGTGCCGTCGTCTGGCGGCCCGGGTGTGGGATTTGCGTCAAGCCGGCTGGCCGGTGCGCACGCGCCGGATTCGCGATGCCGACGGGCGCCTGGTGGCCGAATACTTTCTCGACGATCGCAAGACGCCAGGCCTCCGGTAACGGCGGCGGGGCCGTTTTGCCGGTCCGACTCCCCCGAGGGCGACGCGAACCCCGCCTCCGGGGGAGAGGACCGGCACCAGATCAAAACAAGGGCGCGACGAAACGCACGTTGACGAAATCGTCGGCCACGTCGTTTTGGGAATAAACGGTGTGGTTCCAGGTCGCCATCACCGACAGCCCCCCGAACTGATAGCCCACGATGGGCCCCAGGCCATAGTTGGCGGCAATGCTGTCGCGCACTTCCGCGCCGTTCAGGGTATCGCGGTTCAGCTGGTGCTGCTGGTGGGCGCCCAGGCCAAGGGTCCACTTGTCGAGGGTCTTGGTCGCGGTGTAATCGGCCGAGAACTGATCGCCCGAATGATACTCGTAGCCCGGGGCGTTGGTCGAATCGACCGGGAAGGTCAGGTGCATGTCGGCGCTCAGGTTCCAGCCATCATGCAACCAGCTGATGCCCAGGTCCGGCTGCACGGCGGTGTAGCCATTGCCCGACGGCAGGCCGCCGTTCAGCCGCTTGCCGCGCACCAGGTCGGCGGGGGTGGTGCTGGCGTCGTCCAGGTAAATGGTGAGGCCGGTCTTGATGTGGAAATCATCGATCGCCCACGACAGTTGGCCGGGAATCAGCATGGTGTTGAAAAAACCCCAGTTGCCGCTGCCGTGGCCCTGGGGTTCGTAATCGGTGAAGGTGATGGGCTGGGCAATCGCCATGGCGTAATCCGCGCCCAGCACCTTCCACCCCGTGGACCACAAAAGGGCCGGCACCTCGACCAGGGCCGACAGGTTGGTGCCATGGATCTTGTTCCCCGATGCGTCATGCATCTGGTACGAGGCCCAGTAGTTGTTCAGCATGAAATAAACGCCCTTGGGCGGCAGGGCACCGGCCGCCAGCCCCTCGTTCACGCCGCGCAGGTGCGGATCCCACAATTCCATGGCCGAGGCCTGGCCAGACAGCGCCACGGTTCCCGTCAGCGCCGTGGCAAGAATGATTTTCTTCATGATCCGCGTCCCTCCGCGCACTCGTTTCGTGGATAGCCCGAAGCCCACGCACCCCGTTGGGGGACCTCCCCCTTGTGTTCCACCCCTCGCGGAACGGGGGGGGCTTTAAGTGCACCAACGGTTCAGTGAGCCGGCGTACCATAAACGAGGAAAAAGACGACGCAAGGGTTCTTCCAAGGGTGCGGTGCGATAAAAACACGCGCGTTCCCTGGCGTTTGCCGCAATCCGGGGAGTCTCCAGGCCCGGGGAGCTGGTTTTTCATGAGCTCCCCCCAAGAACAGAATAATCACTTTTTCAAGACGACTTCTTAGGACCGTCGCCCAATCCATTCTGTTTCAACAATAATACAGCTTTGACTTAAGTTTGCCCCTTGGGGGCGGGTTTGCGGCCCGCCCCTCACGGGTGTTGCGCTCAGTGCACAGGCGTGGGCACGGGCGTGGGCACGGACGCGGCTCCGGCCCGGGCCAGGGCCTCCATGACCGCCGCTTCGCTCAAAAGCTCGGGCAGCACGATGCCGTCGGGGGCCCGGGGGCCGTACACGACATTGAAGGGAATGCCATAGCGCCCGAACGACGCCAGATAGGCGGCGATGACCGGATCGGGCCGGGTCCAGTCGGCCACCAGGCCGTCGAACGCGCCCCCCTTCAGCCCGTCGGCCACGGCGCCCCGGTCGAGCACGGTAATCTGGTTGACCCGGCACGTGGTGCACCACTCGGCGGTGACATCCACCAGCACCACCCGCCCGGCCTTGACCAGATCGGTCACGGCGACCGGCGACCACGGGCGCCACGGGCCTTCGAGCTTGGCGGCAAACGGCGCCGGTCCCAGGGCATCGGTGCGCAAGGGCACGATGACCACGGCCGCGATCACCGCCACGGCGCCCAGAGCCACGCCCGCGCGCGCGCGCGGCCAGCGGGCGCCCACGCCCATCAGGGCCAGCAACATGACCAGCAGGCCCGCCACCAGCCCGGCGGCGCCCAGGCCGGCCTGAACATGCAAGATACTGAGCAGCCAAAGGGCGGTGCCGGCCAGGGCCACCCCCAGGACCGCGCGCAGCGGCCCCATCCACGGCCCCGGGCGGGGCAACCAGGCCGCCAGGCGCGGCCACGCGGCCACCCCAAGATAGGGCAGGGCCATGCCCAGGCCCAGCAGCAGGAAAATCAAGGCGATCTCCAGGGGCCCGCGCGACAGGGCAAAGCCCACGGCGGTGCCCAGGAACGGCGCCGAGCACGGCGTGGCCAGAAGGGTGGCGAACGCACCGGTCAGGAAGGCGCCCGCCATCCCCCGGGCACCCTGGCCCACGCTGCCCAGGCGGGCGAGGAAGCCCGGCAGCGGGATGTGGAACAGCCCCCACAGGTTGGCGGCGAACACGGTGAGAAGCGCGGCCATGGCCGCCAGGAAGGCCGGCTGCTGGAACTGCAGGCCCCAGCCCACGACCGCCCCCGCGCTCTTCAGGGCAATGGCCACGCCGGCCAGGGCCAGGAAGCTGGTCACGATGCCGCCGGCGGTCGCCAGGAACGACAGGCGGGTGGCCAGGGGGGTGCGGGTGCCGTGGCCGATCAACCCCAGGATCTTGAGCGACAAAACGGGAAGCACGCACGGCATCAGGTTCAAGATCAGGCCGCCCAGCACGGCGAGCCCGGCCATGGTCAGAAGCGAGGCGTTGGCCGGGAGACCCTCTCCGGCGCCGGCGTCGGGCAGGGCAGGGGGAAGCACGCGCGCGGTGTCCACCGGGGCTTCGACGCCCCGCATGCCATCGGCCACGACCAGGGCCCGCAAGGGCTGCCCGGCGGGCCCGCTGCCGGGGACCGGCTTGGCGCGCAAGGTCGCCTCATGCCCGCCGTCGTGCACGCGGACCTCGGGGCGCAGGAAGGCCAGGCCTCCCGGCGAATCAAGGAACAGATCAGGCGCGCGCAGCGGCGGATCGGCCGTCACCCGCACCCGCACGGTGCCATCGGCCTCGATCCCGGCTTCGCGAACGCCGAGACCCTGCGAAACGCCCTCGCCCGGCACACGGGCAAGGGCGCGGGCCAGGGCCTGGGCGTGGGGCGAGGGCAGCGCGGGACCCGGCGGCACGATCAGCGAGAACGAGGCTTGTTCCGGCACGCAGATCTCGGCGCAGGTCAGGTAGTCCACCCGGGCCTGAAGCAAGAGGGGGTCGCCCGGGCGTTCCAGCACGGCCTCGATGGGCAGCAGCACGGGGCCCTTGTAGCCCACGGTTTCCAGGCCCTGGATCGAAAACCGCTCCGGCACCGGCCAGCGCAGAGCGGCCCGGGCCAGGTTTCCCGACCCGCTCCAGTCGATCGAGGGCGGGTAGCCGGCATCGCCGGGGCTGCGCCAGTAAATCTTCCAAGGCGGGGTCTGATCGACCTCCAGGCCCAGCACAAGGGTTTCGGCCTGGCCGGTTCCCAGAATGGCGCTGACCAGGCGCACCCGTCCTTGCGGCTTGTCCACCCAGGCGGACGCGCCGGGCTCCGGAACCTCGGCGAAGGCCAGGCCGGCCCAATGCGCGAAAAAAACAAGAAAAGCGCAAACCGCCTTGGGCGCGCGGGCGCATCCGCTTGCCATGCCAGCCTCTCCCTGCGAGGATCACGGGACGGCACTGTTGCCGTTCTCCTGTGAACGGCCTATCTAGCAGACATGACACCCAGGGTTCAAACACACGAGGGGTACCTGACCGGTCATTGCCTGGTGGCCATGCCGGGAATGGGGGATCCTCGCTTCGACGGCACCGTGATCTATCTGTGCACCCACTCGGCCGAAGGCGCGATGGGGCTGGTGATCAATCGCGGCCTCGACGACATTTCGTTCCCGGACATCGTCGGTCAGCTGGGCATCGACCCCACCCCCCAGTGCGATCTGGTCCGGGTGCAGTTCGGGGGACCGGTGGACATGGGGCGGGGCTTCGTGCTGCACACCCGCGATTACCACAACGAAGGCACCATGGCCGTCGACGACAGCGTCGCCTTGACCGCGACCCTGGATGTCCTGAAGGCGATCGCCGCCGGCTGCGGCCCCCACCGGCTGCTGATGGCCCTGGGATACGCGGGATGGAGCCCCGGCCAGCTTGATATCGAGCTGCGCGAAAACGCCTGGCTGACCGTGCCCGCCGACCGGCATTTGCTGTTCGAGGTCGCCCTGGAAGAAAAATACGCCGCCGCCATCGGCCTGCTGGGCATTGATCCCCGCCTGCTGTCCGAAAACATGGGCCACGCCTGACCCGTTCCAAACGAACGAAGCGGCCTTGGCGGCCGGCGGCTCAGGAAAGCGGGCGCGGACCCGACGCGGCCGGAAGGGTCACGGTCACGGTGGTGCCAACGCCCAGGCTGCTTTTCACCGACAGCAAACGCCCCCGCCGGTCGTCGCCCAGGGTTTCGGCGCCGGTGCCGTTGCCGTTGTCCTCCACGGTCAGGATGGCGTTGCCCTCCTCGACCCGGCCGCCGATGCTGATTCGCAGCGGGCGATCGGGCACCGCCGCGTGCAAGGCGGTGCCGACCAGGGTTTGCAACAGATCCTCCAGCCACGGACGCGCGCACACCACCATGGGCAACACGCCGCTGCGAATGTCGGCGCCGGTTTCGTGGATCCGGTCGGCCAGGGCTTCCAGGGCGCTGGCCAGAACCTCGTTCGCGTCCAGGGGCCCCTCGGGCGCCGCCGGGCGCCGGGGCGGCGAGGGCGGGGGCACGGGAACGGGCACGGGAACGTCGTCGTCGTCCGGAGGAAGGGCGGCCGACTCCGCCGGCTTGGGCGACTCCGCCGGGCTGGCGGGCAGGGCCGGGGCACGCGGCGCGTCGGGGGAAGGGACCCGGGCCCGCGACGCGCTGACCGAGAGCCGGGCCGCGGGCGCGGGGGCAACCGGGGCCGGGGCGGGAGCCGGGGCCAGGGCCCCCTCCTCCTCCAGGCGGATCAGCCCCAGGCCCGACGCGATGGGGTGGCGCACCAGGCGGGTTCGCCGGGTCCGGCCATCGTCGGCGGTCCAGGCCAGGATGCGCCCCTCGGTGCCGGCGGCGAATTCATCCACGGTGGTGTCGGGGCCGGAAACGGGGGCGGGCTGGGTCAGGGCCTCGGTCACCGCCGCATGCAGCGCATCGGGCAAGGCGCCATAGGCGCGGTTGATGGCCAGGCGTCGTCCCTGGGCGCTGGTCAGGGCCAGGGGCTGGTCGAAGGCGTCCATGACGGCGGTTCGGATCCTGGTCTGCAAGGCCAGGGCCCGGGTCCGTCGCCTGGCCTCGCGCCGGGCCGTGGTCGCCTGCCCGGCCAGGCGCGCGGCAAGCCCGGTCAGGAGGCCCAGCACCAGCGTCGCGACGACGCCCACGGCCACGAGCGGCGGCCAGACGCCCGTCGCGGGGATGGCCCAGATCACCAGGGCGTCGACGGCGACAATGGCGCCCGCGCCCAGAACGATGAGGCCGGCTTGCCCCGTCTCACGAAGGTCGGTCATCGGGATACGCCTTTCCTTGCCGCGCTGCCCGGCGTGCGGGCCGAATTCCTGCGGCAGGATCGGGCAGGGCGGGCCGGGCCGTCAAGGGCGGCCGGGCGGCGTGCCCCCCCTGGAAGTGGAAGATCACCTTTACCATATCGACGGGATATCCGCCTTTGGTCTAGACCCTCCAGGGAGGACGGACACATGACATCTGTTCGGGCCATGCATGCCGCCAACGACAACAAGCTCGCCCCGACCGACCGGCTCCCGCTTGCCCCGGGGACGCCTCCCCCGCTCCCGAGCTTCCTGAACAGCGCGGCCTCAAGGCCGCCGGCCCTGGACAGCGCGGCCCCAAGGCCGCTGGCCCTGGACAGCGCGGCCCCAAGGCCGCCGGCGGACGGCTCGGCCCTGGGGCCGCTGGCCGAGTTGCAAGAAGCGGTGGAGGGACTTCTGGGCGCGCTGGATCAGCAGATGGACGTGCTCAACACCCTGTGCGGCTCGTGGAGCGAACTGGAAGAGGCCCTGGGCCGCTGCGACGAAGGCCTGGACGTGCTGCGCGCCAGCTTGAGAACGACCACCGGGAAGCCGTTCTCCCCGGGGCCCACCTTGCGCGTGGTTGCCTCCGCTCCCCCGATCGCGCCCGGCGCGGGCCTGCCAGAGGCCTGAAAAAGGCCTCCCCTCTCCAGGGCAAGGCGGGCCCGGGACCAAGCCCGGGACAAGGCGGGTCGGCCGGAAACCGGCCGTCCCGGCGCGCGGTCGCCGTTATCGGGACGGCTTGCGCAAGATGACGTGGCGGTGCAGCGGGCGAAAACGGGCCAGCTGCTCGGGCAGCAGGGCTTCCACCGCCTGGGGCTCGATGCCCAGATCCCCCAGCCCCGGCAAGGTGCCCGACAAAACGTTGTCGGTTTCCATCAACGCGACCTGATCCAAGGTGATCAGGGGATTGGGCAAACGCCCCAGCACCAGGGCCTGAAGGCGCGCGGCCGAGAACGGCAGGCGGATCACCCGGACCGGACGGCGGGTTTCGCGCGCGACCAGCTCCATGATCTCCTTCATCGAATACACCCCGGGCCCGCCCAGTTCGTGGACGCGCCCGCGCAAGCCGGGCTCTTCCAGCAGACGGACCATCGCCGCGACCACGTCGCCCACGTACACCGGCTGGAAACGCGGGCTGCCGGTGGCGCCCCGGTCGAAATAGGGGAGCACCGGCGAAAAGCGCGTCATGCCCGCGAACAGGTTGAAAAACTTGTCGTCGGGACCAAAAACAACACTGGGGCGAATAATGGCGGCGGTGGGGAACGCGGACCGCACCAGGGATTCGCCCTGGGCCTTGGTGCGGGCGTACTCGGCCTTGCCGTTGTCGTCGGCTCCCAGCGCCGACATGTGCACCAGGGCGCTGGCGCCGGCCTCGGCGGCGGCGCGGGCCACCGTGGCCGCCCCTTGCGCGTGGATGGCCTCGAACGTGTTGCGCCCGCTTTCGGCCAGGATGCCCACCAGATTGACCACCGCGTCGGCGCCCTCGACGGCACGGCGCACCGAGTCCGGATGCGTGATCGAGGCCACCACCGGGGCGATCTGCCCCACCGCGCCCAGGGGCTTCAGGGGATGGGCCCGTTCGACATCGCGCACCGCAACGCGTACCCGCGCGCCACGTCCGGCCAGGGCCCCAACCAGGGGCCGCCCGATTGCCCCGGTGCCCCCGAAGACCGTAATGACCCGTCCGTGCATGTCCATGGACCCCATCTCCTCATGATCGCGTGGCTGATCGTCTGATCCGCGCGTGTTGCGGGCGCCGTCGGCGACGGGGGGGGAGACGAAGGCGCGCACCCCACGACCCGCGCGTTGGTGGTTTTATCCCCCCCAGAGGTGAGGGAAAACCCCCCGGGATGCAAGACTTCGGACGCCCGGGCCGCGCGCGAAGCCCCGGTTTGCCGGAGTCCGGGGGGGACCGCGAAAAAAAGACAAGACCGCGTCATTTTCCCTTTGACACCCGGCCGGCCCGGCTATACACAGTCGCTCCCTGCCGAACGAAGCAGCCTGAGCCCAGGTGGCGGAATTGGTAGACGCGCAGGTTTCAGGTACCTGTGGCCGAAAGGCCGTGGAAGTTCGAGTCTTCTCCTGGGCACCATCACCGATCCTTCGGGGTCACTTCGGTGGTTTACAAGAAATGCTTCGTTTCAGGGCGACGCCCGCCGGTCCGACTGCCGCCAGTTGGACATAAGCCGGTCTCGGTGTTGCAAGGTTTTCGACACCTCGTTTGAAACGAGGGTCTGGTGTGCCCAGGTGGCGGAATTGGTAGACGCGCAGGTTTCAGGTACCTGTGGCCGAAAGGCCGTGGAAGTTCGAGTCTTCTCCTGGGCACCACTCTTCGATATTCTCCCCGCGCCGCAGGCACCATGGCCGGCCGCTGACCCTTCGGGTCTAAGGGGGATCCGCTGACCTTCCGGGTCAAGGAGATCCTCTGACCTTTCAGGTCGAGGGGGATCAGGGCATGGCGCCGGCGACTGTCGCCCGCCTTTTCGTTCCCTTTCCCCACCGGACTGTTTCCCATGAGCCCCGCGCCGACCATCCATCTCCACAAAGGCGACCTGCCCGAGGGTCTGTCCTTCCCCAACGGCATTGCCGTCGATACGGAAACCATGGGGTTGCGCGTTTCGCGCGACCGGCTTTGCGTTGTGCAGGTCTCGGGGGGTGATAACACCGCCCATGTCGTCCAGATCCTGCCGGGAGAGGACGCGCCCGTGCTGCGGAGCATCCTGGGCAGCCACGGCGTGCAGAAGATCATGCACTACGGCCGCTTCGACATCGCCACGTTGCAGTACTGGCTGGGCGTGCTGTGCGAACCGGTCTACTGCACCAAGATCGCAAGCAAGCTGTGCCGGACCAGCGCCGAAAGCCACAGCCTGAAAACCCTGTGCAAGGAACTGCTGGGAATCGAGCTGTCCAAGCAGCAGCAGACCAGCGACTGGGGCGCGCCCGAGCTGAGCGCGGAACAGATCAGCTACGCGGCCAGCGATGTTCTTTACCTGCATGCCCTGAAGGAGCGCCTCGACGCGCTGCTGGTCCGGGAGGGGCGGACGGCCCTGGCGGCCGGGTGCTTCCGTTTCCTGCCCACGCGCTCGCTGCTGGATCTCTCGGGCTGGGACGACCCGGACCTGTTCGCCCACTGACCCCCGCGACGACGGGTCGGCGTTTTTCCCGGGGTCCTGGCGGGGCCCGTCGACCGCCCTGGGGCACCGTGCGTTGACCCGAGGGCGCGCCCCCCCCATACTCGGCCGGGGCGCGCCGTCTTGTTCCCTTGGGCCTGTTCCCTTGGGCCTGTTCCCTTGGGCCTGTTCCCTTGGGCCTGTTCCCTTGGGCCTGTTCCCTTGGGGCAGGCCGGTCCGACGGGGGGCCCGCGTGCCCCGAAACCCCGACCCCTTGCAGCGTGAAGCGCCCGTGATGTCCCCTGATTGCTCGTTGTCCGCCATCCATCCGGTTCCGCCCGCACGGGATTCCCTGCCGTCGGAACGGCCGTCGGTCGCCGATTCCCTGGCCGTGGGCCGCCGGGTGCTGGAAATCGAATCCGCCGCCGTGGCGCTGGTCGCCGCCGGGCTCGACCAGGCGTTCGGGGCGGCCGTGGCCCTGCTCGCCGCCGAACCGGGCAAGGTGATCGTGTCGGGCATGGGCAAGAGCGGCCACGTCGGGCGCAAGATGGCCGCCACCCTGGCCTCGACCGGAACCCCGGCCTTTTTCGTGCACCCGGGCGAGGCCAGCCACGGCGACCTGGGCATGATCGGCCCCGGCGACGCGGTGATTGCCTTGTCGAACTCGGGCGAAACCAGCGAACTCGCCGACCTGGTGGCCTACACGCGGCGCATGGCGATTCCCCTGGTGACGATCACCGGCCATCATCCTTCCACCTTGTCCGAGGCGGCGGACGTGGCCCTGGTCCTGCCCCCCCTGGCCGAGGCCTGCCCGCATGGCCTGGCGCCGACCACCTCGACCACCGCCATGATGGCCCTGGGCGATGCCCTGGCCGTGGCGCTGCTGGAGTGGCGGGGCTTCACCGCCAGCGATTTTCGCTTGTTCCATCCTGGCGGACGCCTGGGGCGGGTCCTGCTGCGGGTGGCCGACCTGATGCACACCGAAGCCCAGTTGCCCCTGGTTTCCCCCGACACGCCGATGGCCGACGCGGTGGTGGAGATCAGCGCCAAAAGCCTGGGCTGCGCCGGGGTGATCGATGCCCAGGGCCGGCTTCTGGGCATCATCACCGACGGCGACTTGCGCCGGCACATGGCGGCCGACCTGCTGGCCCTGCCGGCCCGCGCGGTGATGACGCCGCGCCCCAAGACCACGGCGCCCGGCACCTTGGCGGTCGAGGCCCTGGGCGTGATGAACCGAAGCGCGATCACCGGCCTGTTCGCGGTCGACGAAACCGGGCGGGCGGTCGGTTTCCTGCACATGCATGACTGCCTGCGAGCGGGGCTTGCATGAGCGGCCCGGGGCCCGTGGTCATGGTTCCGGACCCCGAATCCCTTCCCTTGCGCGTGCGCAGCGCGGCGGTGCCGGCCCGCTACGGCCGCTTCGTCGCCAGCATGAAACTGCTGTTGCCCGGTCTTGCCACCATCACCTTGGGGGTGCTGGTGGCGTGGCCGTGGATCAACGATCACACGGCGGGGCTGGCCTTGGGTTTTGCCACCTTCGACCCGCGCAGCGCCGATTTCAGCAGCATCCTCAACCCCCGCTACATGGGGACGGATCGCGACAACAACCCTTATGTCGTGACCGCCGACACCGCCACCGACCTGGGGTCGGGGGACGGGCGGTTGCGACTGATCAACCCGAAGGGCGATCTTCTTCAGGCGTCCGGGCGCTGGCTGTCGCTGAGCAGCGACGTAGGCTATCTGACCAACACGAATCAACACGTCGAATTGGAAAGCAACGTGCTGTTTTATCGGGACGACGGGCTGCAGTTTCGCACTCAATCCGCGATGATCGAACTCGATAAAAATCGCGCCTACGGCAACGACCCGGTCCAGGGCGAGGGACCGGATTACGATATCGTTTCCGAGGGATTCGCGATCGAGGAAGGCGGCGAGCGCATCGTGTTTAGCGGGCACGCCCGCTTGCTGCTGCACGAAAGCAGCGCGGGCGGCGGGGGCGGCCTGCTGCCTGGCGCGCCGGCCCCGGCCCCGACACCGGTTCCGAAACCCAAGCCCGAAACCGCGGGAAAGGGACGGCCATGAGCACGCCCCGCCGCGCACGACACACTCCTGTTGCCGGACTCGCGGGCCTGGCGTGGGGCCTCGCGGTGGCCCTGGCCCCCGCCTGGGGCCAGGCCCCCCAGCCCGCCGAAGGCGGCGACGGACCGCTGGAAGTGCAGGCCGACGACGGGATCGAATGGCACCGGGCCGAGGGCCTGTACATCGCGCGCGGCAACGCCTCGGCGGTGCAAGGCGACCGCAAGGTTTTCGCCGATCGCCTGATCGCGCGCTACCACCCGGGGCAAAACGACGACACGTCGGGGGCGCAAGCCCAGGAAGGAGGCGAGGGCGGGGGATCGGCGATCTACCGCATGGAGGCGGTGGGGCACGCGCGCATCGTGATGCCCGACCAGACAATTCATGGCGACCACGCGGTGCGCGACCTGGAACGACGCGTGATCTGGGTCACCGGCGGCCCGCCGCGCCTGGAAACCCCCACGCAGGTGGTCACGGCGCAAGACAGCCTGGAATACTGGGAAGACCGCTCGCTGGCGGTGGCGCGCGGCCGGGCGCTGGCCCGGCAGGTGGAAAGCGGGCGCACCATCCAGGCCGACGTGCTGACCGCGCGCTTTCCCGATCGGTCGCAGCCGCAACCCCGGCCGGCTCCGGCCAAGGGGCGGACCGCCAAGGGGGCGGCGCCGGGCGCGGAAGGCTCCGGGATCCAGTTCATGACCGCCAAGGGTAACGTCGAGGTCGTGACCGAAACCGAGGTGATCCGGGGCGACGAGGCCACTTACGACCCCAACACCGGGCTGGCGACTCTCGTGGGGAACGTGCGCATCACCACGCAAGGCGGCGAGCAACTGACGGGATCGCGGGCCAACGTCAACATGAAAACCGGGGTCAGCCGTCTGTTCAGCGAGGGAGGCGGACGCGCGCGGGCCTTGTTCAACACCTCAGGGGGGGGTACTCCTGGGGGCGGAGGACCGGGCCAATCCAAGGGGGGGGCGGAGAACAAGCCATGACCAAGCGCCAGGCGGCACAACAAGGCGGGACGGAGCCCACCGGGGCGGACGAGGAACCGGCCGCCCACCCCGAGCCGGTGCTGGGTCTGGTCGCCCACGGGCTGGGCAAGCGCTATCGCAAGCGCCGGGTGCTGCGCGACGTGTCGGTTTCGGTGCGCCGGGGCGAGGCGGTGGGCCTCCTGGGCCCCAACGGCGCGGGCAAGACCACCTGTTTTTATTGCCTGACCGGGCTGGTCCGCCCCGACGACGGCGTGGTTTACCTGGATGGACGCGACGTCACCCGGCTGCCCATGTACCAGCGCGCCCGGCTGGGGGTGGGCTACCTGCCGCAGGAAGCCTCGGTGTTTCGCGGCCTCACCGTCGAGGAAAACATCCGTGGCATTCTGGAGGTGGTGGAACGCGATCCCGAGGTCCGGCGCGCCGATCTGGAAGCCCTGCTCACCGAGTTCAGCATTTCGCATCTGCGTCATACGTCGTCGCTGGCCCTGTCGGGCGGCGAGCGCCGGCGCACCGAAATCGCCCGCGCCCTGGCCGCGCGTCCGGCCTTCGTGCTGCTGGACGAACCCTTGGCTGGTATTGACCCGATCGCGGTCGGGGAAATCCGTGACCTGGTTTCCCATCTCAAGGACCGGGGCCTCGGCGTTTTGATCACCGACCACAATGTTCGCGAAACCCTGGAGATCGTCGATCGCGCCTATATCCTTCACGAGGGCACGGTGATGATGGAGGGGCGTCCCTCCGAGATCGTCGCCCATGAAGGGGTGCGCCGCGTCTACCTTGGCGACCGGTTCAGCTTGTGAGCAAGGATCGGCCCCATGGTGATGTCTCCCCGCCTTGACCTGAGGCAATCCCAAACCCTCGTCATGACGCCGCAGTTGCAGCAGGCGATCAAGCTGCTGCAACTGTCCAACCTGGACCTGGCGGCCTACGTGGACCAGGAGCTGGAACGCAATCCGCTTTTGGAGCGCTCGGACGCCGAGCCGGCCACGCAGCCGGTCGAACGCCCCGAGGAACGCCCGGACGGCGCCGAAACCGTGCTTTTGGATCTGACCCCGGGTTCCGTCGACGAAGCCCCGGTCGATCAGGATTTCAACACCGCCCGCGACGAGGACGGACCCGCCACCAGTGGCTGGGAGGAAGCGGCCGAGGGAGGGTTCGCCACCGCGTCCCCCTGGGGGCCGGGCGGCGAGGGCGGCGCGTTCGAGGGCGAGGATCCGCTGGAGCGGCTGGCCGCCGACGGCCCCACCTTGCGCGAGCACATCGAGGCCCAGATCGTCCTTGATCTGCCCGCGCCCGCCGATCGCCTGATTGCCGCGCACCTTCTGGGCATGCTCGACGACGCCGGCTACCTGATCGGAACCACCGCCGAGGCCGCCACCGCCCTGGGCTGCGCGCAAGAGGAGGTGGAGCGGGTGCTGGGCCGGCTTCAGGCCATGGATCCGCCGGGCCTGTTCGCGCGTTCGCTGCGCGAATGCCTGGCGCTGCAACTGGCCGATCGCAACCGGCTGGATCCGGCGATGGTGGCGTTGCTCGATCATCTGGACGTTCTGGCGCGGCGCGATCTCGCGAGCCTGCGCGGCCTGTGCGGAGTCGATGCCGAGGATCTGGCCGAGATGATCGCCGAGATCCGGGCGCTTGATCCCAAGCCCGCCCTTCGCTTCGAGCACGGCCTGGTTCAGACCCTGGTGCCCGACGTGCTGATGCGCCCCGACCCGGCCGGGGGCTGGCTGGTGGAGCTGAACACCGAAACCTTGCCCAAGGTGCTGGTGAACAACCGCTATCACGCGCGCCTGGCCAAGGGGGGCGGGCGCGAGGTCAAGACCTACCTCGCCGAAACGCTGGCCTCGGCCAACTGGCTGGTCAAGGCCCTGGACCAGCGGGCCAACACCATCTTGAAAGTGGCGGTCGAGATCGTGCGCCAGCAAGACGCCTTTTTCGCCCACGGAATCCGCCATCTGAAGCCGTTGATCCTGCGCGACATCGCCGAGGCGATCGAGATGCACGAAAGCACGGTCAGCCGCGTGACCAGCAACAAGACCCTGGCCAGCCCGCGCGGTATTTTCGAATTGAAGTATTTCTTTACCCAATCCGTCGGCGGCGGGGCAAATGGAGAGGGCCATTCCGCCGAGGCCGTGCGCCACCGCATCAAGACCCTGATCGACGAGGAACGCGCCGAGGCGGTGTTGTCCGACGACCGGATCGTGGAAATCCTGAAGGAAGAAGGCATCGACATTGCCCGGCGCACGGTGGCCAAGTATCGGGAAAGCATGAAAATCCCCTCGTCGGTCCAGCGCCGCCGCGCCAAGATGAATCCCTCTTTCTAGAGCCTGCCCGTTTCATCTTGAAGCAGACAGAATCCAGTTCCCTTTATTCGAGTTTGTCTTTTCAGGAAAAGCGGTGCCCCCTTTTTTCTGACAAACTCTCGCCTGCTCCCGGGGGTCCGCGAAGGGCAGGCGGGAACCGGAGGGCGCCGGAAAGGACCGGGGGACCGAGATCAAACCAGAATCGCCCTGGATTTTGTTCTTCCTGTCCATCCCCCCCAAGCAAAACCCGATAGTCGGGAAAAGAAAATCCACGCCCAAGGTTTTGTCGTATTACTCTAATGCACCTTGACAGGCCGGAGCGTGGCCCCTATTGTCCGACGCCTGCGACGGTAGGACCAGCAAGGCCCCTTTCGCAGACCGTGGGGCTGAGCGCCTCCAGCACCAGGAGGGGCCTTAGATGCTTTTTCCTTGATGCCTTGGAGACGAGTGCCCCGAAATCGGATCCTCGTACAGCCTGACGTGGGGTCGGTCCGGAACATCGATCCGGGCCCGTTCGTCGGCGCCGTTTGAGGGAAGGCGGCTCGACCCCGGTTTTTCCGGTGTCGCTCAGGCCCCGCCCGCTCTGACGCCGGGCCGGGTCGTGGTCTGGACGGTCACGGACTTCCGGATCCCCGGGAGCGGGGCCGCAAGAGGAAATCGCATGGAAATCAGCAACCTCATCACGCCGGACAGCATTCTCCCCAATTTGCGGGTCAGCAGCAAGAAACAGGCGCTCCAGGAACTGGCCAAGCGGGCGGCGGACCTGACGGAGCAGCACGAGCGCGCGATTTTCGACGTTTTGCTGGAGCGCGAACGACTGGGCACGACCGGGGTGGGGAACGGCATCGCCATTCCCCACGGCAAGCTGCCCTCGCTCAACGGCCTTTATGGTTTGTTCGCGCGGCTGGTCGAGCCCATCGATTTTGATTCCATCGATGATCAGCCCGTTGACCTGATCTTCCTGTTGCTGGCCCCCGAATCCGCCGGGGCCGACCACCTGAAGGCGCTCGCCCGGGTTTCGCGACTGCTGCGCGATCGCTCGATCTGCGAAAAATTGCGCGGCGCCACCACGGCCGACGCCCTGTACACCTTGCTTTCCCAATCCCAGGCCACCCAGGCCGCCTAGGCGACATCCCGACGCCTGCCTCCCCTCGCGGGGAACCGGCGGCGTCGGGAAAAGCCAAGGGCACGGGCGGGGTGCCTGCGCACCCCGGCGGCTGGCTTGCGCGCGCCTTTTTCGTTTTTCGGAACTCCCATGACCGACACGCTCCTGTCTTCCCGCGTGCGGGCCAGCCTTGTCTTGCTTCTGGTCGCGTTCATCTGGGGCACCACCTTCGTGGCTCAGAAGACGGCGTTCACCGGAGGCGACGAGGATGGATCGCCCCTGGGCCCCCTGACCTTCACCGGCCTGCGCTTCTTGCTGGGCGCCCTGGTCGTGCTGCCGTTCGCCCGGCGCGAAACGCGCGGCCTGGGCGGCATCCCCGCCTCGGCCACCACCTTGGCCGCGTTCGCCCTGGTGGGGGGTGTGCTGTTCACCGCCTCGATCACCCAGCAGGTGGGAATCCTGGGGACCTCGGTCACCAATTCCGGTTTCCTGACCGCGTTGTACGTGCCGCTGGTCCCCCTGATCTGCCTGGCGGTGTTCCGCCAGCCGGTGCGCTGGATGGTGTGGCCCGGGGTGGTGGGCGGCCTTGCCGGATCGTGGTTCCTGACCGGTGGCCTGAGTGGCAGCGTTTCGCTGTCGGCCGGCGACGGGTGGGTTGTGCTGTCCTCGCTGTTCTGGGCCTTGCACGTCATCGCGGTGGGAATCCTGGTCACGCGCACCCATCGCCCGCTGACCCTGGCCGTCACCCAGTTCCTGGCCTGCGGCACCCTGGCCCTGGCCGCCGCCCTGGTGTTTGAAACCCCCACCGTGAGCGCGATTTCCGGCGCCATCGGGGAAATTCTGTACGCCGGCCTGCTGTCGGTGGGTGTCGCCTATACCTTGCAAGGGGTCGCCCAACGCCATACCCCCGCCCCGGCGGCCGCCCTCATCATGTCCACCGAAACCCTGTTCGCCGCCCTGGCCGGGGCGGTGGTGCTGGGCGAACGCCTGAACGGATCGCAGTGGGTGGGGGCCTCGCTGATCCTCGCCAGCATCCTGATCGTTGAACTGGGGGCCGCCCTGGGCGCGCGCCGCCAGCGTGGCACGCCCCGGTCGCAAGCCCTGGCGCGCTAGAGTAATCCGAG
>NZ_BJZO01000039.1 GCF_007992075.1 Pararhodospirillum oryzae | reverse complement strand
TCAATCGCGGAAACGCTGATCGTGCCGCCGGCGGTGCCGAATGACACCCTATCATTGCCGGAGGAACCGGTCAGAGTCTCGATGGCCCCCGAAACCGTGATCGTCTGGCCGGTTGTCCCGGCGAGCGAGACAACATCGTTGGCCGAGCTGCCGATCAGGGTTTCGACATACGACAGCGCGATCGTGTTGCCGGACGTGCCGAGAGTGACCGTGGTCGTGGCGCTGTCCGTCGTACCCGTCAGGGTTTCGATCAGGTTGACGGTGACCTCTTGGGCCGCCGTGGAATAGAGGGTAACCCCCTGATTGCCACTGGTCCCACCCGTTATCACAAACGAGACGGCAACCGTGGCCTCATTGGTGAGGGTAACCGTACCCGAGTTCGTATGGGTAAGGCTGTATGAACCCGCCGAGAAATTACTGGTACCATCAATGACAATCGCCTCATTGGCGGCTGTCGCTGTGTAAGCCCCGTTACTGGCGTACCATGTCATGAATTAACCCCTTCCGGAATGTTCAGTTGCAACTCTGGTTTTGGCCTTCCACCGGCCCCTAATCCGGTGCACCGGACGCACGACCCCTTCGGGCACGCCGGCGGAGGGCGAAAGCCTGCGGTTCTGATACCCTATTTCGCATTCCCTGACAACAAGGGGGACAGGGCTGTCCGTTGATCTCCAAGCGCTTGTTGCATTTGGGTCGCATGACGCACGAAGCAATTCTCGAATTCATCAAAAGAAAAACAAGCGCAATTGATCACCATGAAGGGCTTGGCTATGGTCCCGGTCCGGTGGGGATCGCGCAAGGAGGAGAGCCGGCCGTGGCCAAGAACAAGAAACAGGCCCGCAAGGGCCATCCACGCCGAAAGGAACGCTCCGGTCCGTTTGCGACATCCTCTGTTCCATTGGCGGAAAAGAAGGATGGCAATGGCGTCGAGGCCATCTTTAGTCGCGCCCTGGCAGCACACCAAAGTCGAGATCTCGGTGAAGCGGAATCCTTGTACCGGGCCTGCCTGGATCTCGACCCCGAGTACCCCAACGCACTGAACAATCTTGCCGTTGTTTTCAAGGAAACGGGAAGGTTGGATGAAGCCATTACCTGCTACGAGCGGGCGCTGGCACGCACCACGGAACCCGTCGCCGTTTACAACAACCTGAGCCTGGCTTACTTCCAGGCCCGGAACCCGACGCGGGCCCAGCAGGTTTGCCGCGAGGCCCTGGCGCTGTTTCCATCCGCGACGGACAGCTGGTTCAATCTCGGCAACGCGTTTGTCGCCCGCATGGACCGGCGGACGGGCGCTCGTTACCTGACCCGGGCCGCCCGCCTTTCCCCCGATTATTTTCCGGCCCTGGTCAATCTGGCCGACGCCCTGAAAGGGCAGGGACTGGGAGAGGAGGCCATCCAGGCGGCCCGCCGCGCGGCCGAGGTGCGCCCCGGCGCGTTGGAGCCTTATGTCAACTGGGCCGATGCCCTGCGCGAGCACGGCCGGATCACCGAGGCCATCCCGGTCTATGCCCAGGCCCTGGCCAACCAGCCCACCCACGCCCCGGCCCACTCCAACCTTCTCCTGTCCTTGAACTATGCCGATGGTCGCTCGGGCCTGGAAAACCTCAAGGCGCATCGCTATTGGGGACAGGTCCACGCCGATCCCCTGACCCCCGACGCCCCGGGTCACGCCAACATACCCGACCCCGACCGGGTGTTGCGCATCGGCTTTGTGTCGGCGGATTTCCGGACCCATTCAGTCGGCTACTTCCTGCGTCCGATTCTTGAGTCCCTTGATCCCTCCCTCTTCCAGATTTATTGCTACTCGACGGGAACCAACGACGATTCCATCACCGAATACTTCAAGCGGGCCGCTTCCGTCTGGCGTCCGGTCGCGAGACACAGCGACGAGCAACTGGCCGCTCTCATCTTGGAAGACCGGATCGACATCCTGGTCGATGTCGCCGGGCACACGGGCGGCAACCGCCTGCTGACCTTCGCGCGCAAGCCGGCCCCGGTGCAGGTCTCCTGGCTGGGCTATCCGAATACCACCGGCATCAAGGCCATGGACTACCGCCTGACCGATGCGGTCGCCGACCCCTATGGCATGACGGATGATTTCCACACCGAAGCGCTGGTCCGCCTGCCGTCGGGCTTCCTGTGCTATCAACCGGTCTCTGAAATCCCCACCGAGGTCAACGCCCTGCCTGCCCTGGAAAAGGGGTTTGTCACCTTTGGGTCGTTCAACAACCTGTCCAAGGTCACGCCGGCCGTCACCGCGTTGTGGGCCGAGGTCCTGAACACGGTGCCCAACTCGAAGCTGCTGTTGAAGGGGCTGGTGTTCGCCGACCCACAGACCCGTCAGTTCTACACGGATCTTTTCACGCAACACGGTGTTGACCCCGACCGTCTGATCTTGCTGTCGCGGATCGATGCCGCCGACGGGCATTTCCGCGCGTACCATCAAGTGGACATCGGCCTTGATCCGTTTCCCTACAACGGCACCACCACCACCTGCGAAGCCCTGTGGATGGGGGTGCCGGTTGTCACCTTGCTGGGGACCATCCATGCCGGCCGGGTGGGGGCCAGCCTGCTCCACCAGGTGGGGCTCGGGCACCTGATCGCCCGCGATCGTGACGCCTACGTGGCGCTGTGCGCCGGGCTTGCCCGGGATCTGCCGGCGCTGGCGGTCTTGCGCCGCACCATGCGCGCGCGCCTGAACGCCTCGCCCCTGCGCGACGAGGCCGGTCAGGCCCGGGCCATGGGGGTGGCCTTTCGCGACATGTGGCGCGCCTGGTGCCGGGGGCGCACGGAAGCGACAACGAGCCCCCCTTCATGAGCACTCCCCTGGCCCACGCGATCACCTTGTACCGGGCCGGCGATTTCCTGGGCGCGCGCAATGCCTGCGTGGTCGCGCTTCACGCCGCGCCCCGGGACCCCGAAATCCTGGCGGTCCTGGGATTGTCCGCCCTGCGCCTGGGTCGCGCCGAGGAAGCCGCCCAGGTCCTGCGCGCCAGCCTGGACCTGCGCCCCGACCTCATGGTCGCCGTTAATCTGGGCCATGCCCTGCTCTCCTTGGGGCGGCTGGATGAAAGCCGGGAAGCCTGTGCCCTGGTCATCCGCCTTGCCCCCCGGGAAAGCATCGGCCCCTTGAACCTGGGGGCGGTTTTGTCCCGCCTGGGCCGCCCGGCCGAGGCCCTTGCCGCCTTTCGTCACGCCCTGGCCCTGGCCCCGGCCTTGCGCGACGCCTGGTACAACAGCGCGGTCTGCCTGCAAGAACAGGAGCGTTTCCAAGAAAGCCTGGCGCCCTTGCGCCGGGCCCTGGTTCTGGAGCCCGAGAACATCGCCGCCTTGACCCTGTTCGGGCTTGCCCGGCACCGTACCGGCGCGTTTGTTCAGGCC
Source organism: Pararhodospirillum oryzae (assembly GCF_007992075.1). Classification (GTDB taxonomy): domain Bacteria; phylum Pseudomonadota; class Alphaproteobacteria; order Rhodospirillales; family Rhodospirillaceae; genus Pararhodospirillum; species Pararhodospirillum oryzae. The sequence goes on along the minus strand of NZ_BJZO01000039.1, from coordinate 35,666 downwards.
ATCAATCAGTACCGGACGGTCCTGGCCCTGGAACCAACCCATGAAACGGCCTTGAACAATCACGCCGCCGCCTTGTTCCAGCTCAACCGGCCCCGGGCGGCGGTCGCGGCCTATGAACGGGTCCTGCGCGCTTGCCCGGCCAATCCGATGGCGCTCAACAACATGGCGCTGGCCCTGAACCGCATCGGTCAGACCAGCCGCGCCCTGACAGCCTGGCACCGGGCCCTGGCGCTGCAACCCGATGGTCTTGACGCCTGGATCAACCTGGGGGGAGCCAGGAAGGACATGGGGACCCACGCCGACGCCCGGCGCGCCTTGCGCCGGGCCCAGGTCCTCAATCCCAAAGGAGCCTCCCTCGCCGGGTCCTTGCTGTTTTTGATGAACGGCGATCCAACCGCGACCGCCCAGGCCCAGGGCGAGGCGCATCGGGCCTGGGCGCGGCGCCATGCCGATCCCCTGTCGCCGCCACGTCGCCGCCTGCCGGCCGTCCTGGGGCGCCGCGTGCGGGTGGGGTATGTATCGCCGGACCTGTGGACCCACTCGGTCGCCTATTTCTTCGAGCCCCTGCTGGAAGCCCACGATCGGGGTGGCTTTGAAATTTTTTGCTACTCCGATACCCGCGCCCCGGACGCGACCACCGCGCGCCTGCAAGCCCTGGCCGAGCACTGGCGGGTGACCTGTGGCCTGCCCGACGAGACGTTCGCGGCCCAGGTGCAGGCGGACGGCATCGATATCCTGGTGGACCTGGCCGGCCACACCGCCGAAAACCGGCTGCTGGCCTTTGCACGGCGCCCGGCACCGGTTCAAGTGACGTGGCTGGGGTATCCTAATACCACAGGCCTGGCCGCCATGGACTGGCGGATCAGCGACATCATCGCCGACCCTGCCCCCGCAAGCGACCTGTGCCATAGCGAGCGCCTGATGCGCCTGGCCGGCGGCTTTTTGTGCTATCGCCCCCCCTTGCGCACCATGCCCGTGGGCCCGGCTCCCTGTCTTGCCTCGGGGGCCATCACCTTCGGATCGTTCAATGCGCTCTCCAAGCTCAATGGAAGCGTCCTGGCCACCTGGGCCGGGCTGTTGCATCGCCTGCCCTCCGCGCGGCTGTGCCTCAAGGGCCGGGGGTTGGGCGACCCGGTCGTTGCCCGGCGCTTCGCCGAGGCCTTCGCCGCCCAGGGCGTCGATCCCGCCCGCCTGGTCGCGCTTGAGCAAACCCAGGGCATCGAGGACCATTTCGCCCTTTACAACCAAATCGACATTGGCCTGGATCCCTTCCCGTACAATGGCACCACCACGACCTGCGAAGCCCTGTGGATGGGAATCCCCGTTGTCACCCTGCTGGGCACCACCCATGCCGGCCGGGTTGGGGCCAGCCTGCTGGGGCATCTGGGACACCCCGAGCTGATCGCCGCCGATCGGGAAGGATACATCGAAACCGCCCTGGACCTGGCCCGCGACCCCGCCCGCCTGGACGCCCTGCGTCAGGGGCTGCGCGGGCGCCTGGAGGGATCCTCGTTGTGTGATGCAAAAGGATTCGCCCGGCGTCTGGAAGCGGCCTTCCGGGAAATGCTGACAGACGCCAGCCTTCCCCGGTCGTGACCGCCTGCGTGTCCTATTCGCCTTTCTGATCCAGGACGGAGCGGAAATAGGCGATGGTTTCCTTCAGCCCATCTTCCAGGGGCACGGTGGGCTGCCAGTCAAGCACCGACCGCGCCACGGTGATGTCGGGGCGGCGCTGGCGGGGGTCGTCGGCGGGCAGGGGCTGAAAGATCAGGCGCGAGCGCGATCCCGTCAGACGCAAGACCGTTTCGGCCAGTTCCAGCATGGTGTACTCGCCCGGATTGCCCAGGTTGATCGGTCCCGTGATCGCCCGATCCGTGTTCATGAAGCGCACGAACGCCTCGATCAGATCCGAGACGTAACAAAACGAACGGGTCTGGGTGCCGTCGCCATAAATCGTGATGTCCTGGCCCTGCAGGGCCTGGACAATGAAATTCGACACCACCCGTCCGTCATTGGGGTGCATGTGGGGGCCATAGGTGTTGAAAATGCGCCCGACCTTGATGGCCAGGCCGTGCTGGCGGTGGTAATCGAAAAACAAGGTCTCGGCGCAGCGCTTGCCCTCGTCGTAGCACGCCCGCAATCCAATGGGATTGACCCGCCCCCAGTAGCTCTCCGTCTGGGGGTGGACTTCGGGGTCGCCATAAACCTCGGACGTGGAAGCCTGAAAAATCGTTGCCCGGCAGCGCTTGGCCAGACCCAGCATGTTGATCGCCCCGTGAACGCTTGTTTTCGTCGTTTGCACCGGGTCGGACTGGTAGTGAACCGGACTCGCCGGACAGGCCAGGTTATAAATTTGGTCAACTTCCACATAAAGAGGAAAGGTCACGTCATGGCGCATTAATTCAAAAGATGGATGACCAATGAGCGAGGAAACATTTCTGCGCTTTCCTGTAAAATAATTATCAACGCACAGAACCTCGCACCCTTCCGAGATCAAGCGCGCACACAGGTGAGAACCGAGAAAGCCTGCTCCCCCTGTGACGAGAACGCGTGTTGACAGCTTCATTCATGGCTCTCCTTGATCCAAAACCGCTTTTCGCCCCTGCCCCTCCGCGTGGGGGCCCTTTCTTCCGTCCTTGGAGGCGGACGGGCGTGTGGGCAGGATCGTACCCTTCCAAGGCAACGGGGGGCAGCCGATTTTACGCCGACGGAAAATCAAACCACACCCCGTTGATCAAGCCTCCCCGACACGCTACCTTGAGACGAAAATGCCTGGAAATCATGCCAGCACTTCTTTCGTCAATGCCAAAAGGAAGGGAAGGCAATGAAAAATTATACGACCAACGTTTTTTGGGGACCGAAAAACCATGGAGATTTTATCAAGGGTCTCCAACAGTGCTGCGATACCCTTGATCCCATGGGTATATTTATTGGCGACAATATGTTTACCTTTAAAAGGAACCTCAGTTTTTTGGATGATGGGCCGTTCATGGCATCCGTCAATACCAATGCCGGAGAAGAAAAAGAAAAAGCAATCATATGGCGGACAGCGGTTCTGTTGTGGGCAGCCCGCAACGGTTTGCGACGCAAGGGTGATTTTGTTGAATGTGGAACCTACAAGGGAACAAGCGCCCGCATTTTATGCGATGCCCTTGATTTTGCCCACTGCGACCGCTCGTTTCATCTTTATGATGCATTTGATCTTCCTCCGGAAATGGAGTATCTGCGAGGTCCCAGTCATGGGCCGGACCTTTATCCCGCCGTTGTCAAGCGGTTTGCCCATTTCCCGAATGTTCATATCCATAAAGGTATTATCCCGGATATTTTTGTCCGGGAGGGCGTGCCAGATGTCATATCGTTCCTCCACATAGACATGAATAATGCGCATGCAGAATTATCGGCTCTTGAGTTTTTGTTTGATAGGGTTGTCGATGGCGGAATGATTATTCTTGATGACTACGGGTGGATAAACAACAAAGACCAGAAAATCGCAGAAGATAATTTTTTTATCAAAAAAGGGCTGCATGTTCTTGAGATACCCACTGGACAAGGCTTGTGCTTAAAATGAACCTCCTCTTTATTCATCAGAGCTTTCCCGCTCAGTACAAGCATGTCGCCCCTCATTTCGCAGCCTTGGGTCACAGGGTCGTGGTCTTGCGCCAGGAACTCGGGCGATCCCTGCCGGGTGTTCAGGAAATCATCTACGCCCCCGAACCGGTGCCAGACCCAGGGAAGGGCTCTTTCCTCGGGCATGTCGGGCCTGCCTTTGCCAACGCCCGGGCCGTCCTCGAGCAGGCCCGCCGGCTCAAGGCCCAGGGGTTCACCCCCGATGTGATGATTGGTCATAACGCCTGGGGCGAGACCTTGTTCCTCAAGGATGTCTGGCCGGACACACCCCTTCTTTCCTATTTCGAGTATTTTTACGGCCGTCCCGGCGGCGATGCGGCTTTCGACCCTGAATTTCCCCCGGGTCCTGATAACGCGCCGCATGGACGCATCATGAATACCATCAATCTGCTGGGGCTTCAGGCCGCCGACTGGGGGCAATCTCCGACTTACTGGCAGCGTTCCCGCTATCCCGAGATCCATCATCCCCGGATTTCGGTTCTCCACGAAGGCATCGACACCGATGTGCTGGTGCCCAGGCCCGGCATCCAGCTTTTCCTGCCCGGCCAGGCCCGCCCTCTGACCCGCCAGGACGAGGTCATCACCTTTGTGTCGCGCAACCTGGAGCCCTACCGGGGGTTCCACGTTTTCATGCGCGCCCTGCCCGAGATCCTGCGCCGGCGTCCGCGCGCCCAGGTCCTGATCATTGGCGGGGATGGCGTCAGCTATGGCCCGCCGCTGTCGGACGGACGCAGCTTCAAGGACGCCTTGCTGGAGGAACAAAAGGGCCGGATCGATCTGTCCCGGGTCCATTTCCTGGGCCAGGTCCCCTATGAACACTTCGTTGCCGTGTTGCAGGTGTCCTCGGTCCACCTCTATCTGACCTATCCGTTCGTGCTGTCGTGGTCGATGCTGGAAGCCATGAGCACCGGATGCCTGGTCGTGGGCTCCCGGACCCCCCCGGTCCAGGAAGTGATCGAGGACGGGGTCAACGGCCTTCTGGTGGATTTCTTCGACCGGCAGGGGATTGCCGACCAGATGGACCGGGTTCTGGATCACCCCGACCGCCTGCAAGACATCCGGGACGCGGCCCGGCGCACCATCCTTGAAGGCTATGACCTGCGCCGGGTTTGCCTGCCCCGGCACGTTGCCCTGATTGAAACCCTGGCCACGGGCCGCCCCCCCCTCGTGCCGGAACAACGGCTGGCCACGGCGCCGCCCCGCCCGGATGACCGTCTGCTGGAACGCGGCGCGCCGGCTTCCCTTTCTCCCGTGCCGGCCCCCCCGCCCCCCGTGGCGGCGGCGCTGCCCCCCGTCCCGTCCCGGATGTCGGTCGAACAAGCCTTGCAGACAGCCGCCCGGGCCCAGGCGCAAGGCTCCCTGGAGGTTGCCGAGCGGATTCTTTCCGCCATCGTCACGCAAAGCCCGGGCACCGCGGTGGCCGCCTATCGCCTGGCGCTTCTCCATCATGGCCGGGGAGAGTTCGCGGAAGCCGCGCGTCTGATCGAACAGGCCCTGCTTTCAGACCCCGAGAACGCTACCTATCATTGCGATCTCGGGGTCATGTACAAAAATCAAAAAAACCTGGAGAAACGTCTGGAGTGCTACCGCCGGGCCGTGGAGCTTGATCCCAAGAATCCGGCGATCCTGGCCAATTACGCCTCGGCCCTCAATGACGATGATTGTCCGATGGAGGCGGAGGTCGTGTGCCGCCAGGCCCTGGCCGTGAACGATCAGGCCTTCGCCGCCGTCGTCAACCTGGGCTCCGCGCTCATGGCCCAAAACCGGCTCGACGAAGCCCTGGAGCAGTTTGAAAAAGCCAACGTCCTGGATCCCAACTATCCGGAGAACGGCAAGAACCTGGGAATGTGCCTTCTGCTGAAGGGAGACCTGCCTCGGGGCTTCGCGGCCTACGAAGGACGGTTCGCGTCCAAGCTGGATGTGCTGGGTCGTTCCTATCCCCAACCGCGGTGGGACGGACGTCCGTTCCCGGGGCGTACCTTGTTCTTGCATAGCGAACAGGGGATGGGGGACACCTTGCAGTTCATCCGCTACGTTCCCTTGGTGAAAATCCTGGGATCGCGGGTCATCGTCGAGTGTCAGGAGCCCCTTCTTCCGGTCGTGCGCACCGTGAAAGGTGCCGACGAGGTCATCGCGGCCGGCACCACGCCCCCCCCCTTCGATCTCTATTGCTCGCTCATGAGCCTCCCCTACCTGCTCGGGGATACCCTTTCCACGCTGCCGGCCGATGTCCCCTACGTCAGCGTTCCCGGCCCGGCGCCCCGGCTTTTCCAGGAGGCCCGCGCGACCAGCGCCCCCTTCAAGGTGGGGCTGGTGTGGGCCGGGAGCCCCGGGCACGGCAATGACCGGCGCCGCTCCATGGCCCTGTCAGCCCTGGCCCCCCTGCTTGATGTCCCTGGCGTTACCTTCTTCAGCCTGCAAAAGGGCCCGGCGGCGGATCAGCTTTCCGCTTTCAAGGGGCGCCTGATCGACCTGGGGCCGGCCTTGTCGGATTTTGGCGACACGGCGGCCGTGGTGTCCCAGCTGGATCTGGTCATCGCCGTGGACACCTCGATCATCCACCTGGCCGGCGCCCTGGGCCGCCCGGTCTGGGCCTTGCTGGCTTTCCATCCTGACTGGCGCTGGCTGCTGGAGCGCGAGGATACCCCATGGTATCCCTCGATGCGTCTGTTCCGGCAAGGACCCGATGGCCGTTGGGGCCCGGTGGTCGAACGGGTCCGCGCCGCGCTGCAAGACACCGCCGTGGCCGCCAGAACCGACCTCCTTCTTGGCGCCTGACCCGCGCTCGCGTCCGACCGCGTGATTTCTGGAGAACTGTCATCGTGAGCACGACCGACGACACCACCGCCGAGGGATGGCGCCTGTTGGAAGCTGGCCGGCTGGCCGAAGCCGAAGCCTGCTTTCATGCGGCCCTCAAGCGCGCCCCGGAAAACGCGGCCGCCCTTGGCGGCCTGGGCCACGTGGCCTTGAAGTCCGATCGGCCGGACGTCGCGATCCCGGCCCTGGAATCCGCGTGTCGCCTTGATTCCCGCAATGAATCCCTGCGCATGGCCCTTCTCCAGGCCCTTTCGCGCGCGGCAGCCCGCGCGCCGGGAGACGTGACCAAGGCCGTGGCCTTGGGCCGCGCCCTGGCCGAAGCCGGCGACCCCACGGCCGCCCGGGACGCCTACGTGGCGGCCCTGGTGGCCGCGCCCGATCATGCCGAATCCCGCTGGCTGGTGAACCGCATTTTGCCCCGGGTTTATCCGTCGGTCGAGGACATGGCCCGCTGGCGCGCGCGCTTCGTGGCCGCCTTGCGTGCCCTGGACGCCACCGTGCACCCCCAGGACCCCGAGGCCGCCGAGCAGGCCTTGCAGGCCCTCATGCTGCGCGGCAATTTCGAACTGGCGTACCAGGGGCAAAACGACCGCCCGGTTCAAGAGACCTGGGGGCGCCTGGTGGCCCGGATCATGGCCGCCCGCTTCCCCGATCTGGCCCACCGCCCCCCGGCCCTGCCCCTGGAAGGACGCGGCGACCGCCGGCTCAAGATCGGCTATGCGTCCTCGTGCTTCAGCAGCCATACCATCAGCCTGTTGTTCAACGGCTGGATCCAGCATCTCGACCGAAGCGCGTTCAAGCCCTACCTCTATGTTCTGGGCGGGCAACGCGACGCTTCGACCGACACGCTGTTACGCATGGCCGAGGTCGGGCGCGACCTGCGCACGGCGCCCCTGGAAACCGCCGCCCGAACCGTGCGCAACGATCAGCTTGATCTTCTGGTCTACCCGGATCTGGGCATGGATCCCCGCGTGTTCGCCCTGGCCGGCCTGCGTCTGGCCCCGGTCCAATGCGTTTCGTGGGGTCATCCCGTGACGACCGGCCTGCCCACCCTCGACTGGTTCTTGAGCTCCGACGCCATGGAACCCGAGGGCGCCGACGCCTTTTATAGCGAACGCCTGGAGCGGCTGCCCCGCCTTTCCATTGCCTACACTCCCACACCGGCCCGGAACGAAAAGGATCGCGCCGCCCTGGGACTCCCCGAAGGCATTTTGTTCCTGTGTAGCCAGGCTCTTCAAAAATACCAGCCCCAACACGACGCCGTTTTCGCCGCCATTGCCCGCCAGATTCCAGATTCCAGGTTTATTTTCATCCTCCACAAGACCCAGTTCATGACCAACCGGCATTTCAAGGCGCGCCTTGAGAATGCTTTCCGGATCGCGGGTCTTGATCCCGCCGCTCACCTTGTCTTCATGCCCTGGATGGATTGGCGGGACTTCCTGGCGCTTAACGGTGCGTGCGATGTTTTCTTGGATTCCATCGGCTGGTCCGGGGGCAACACAACCCTGGAAGCCCTGTCACGTGGCCTGCCTCCCGTGACCCTTCCCACGACATTCATGCGCGGGCGTCATACCTATGCCATGTTGTCCTTGATGGGAATGACGGAACTCATCGCCCAGGACCTGAACGACTATGTGCGCATCGCCGTGCGCCTGGGCACGGATGGCGCCTGGCGCGCCGCGATGAAGGAGCGCCTCCTTCAGCAGCACGGCCGCTTGTACCGGGACACGGATGTCGTCCGCGCCCTGGAGGCCTTCTATCGGAAGGCGCACACCCTTTCCTTGCAAGAAAGCGCCTGACCCTTCAGCCGCCGCCCGCGCGGCTACGGGGCGGCGTCTTCGAGGTACTGATCCAGCTGGGCCGCGCTCAAGGCCGCCATCGCCTTGCCCGCGATCAGGCCCTTCTGCCAGGCCACGGTCGCGGCCAGGGCCTGATCGAGCGACCAGCATGGCCGCCAGCCCAGCCCCTCGGCCGCCCGGGAAATATCCAGGCGCAACCGGTGCTGTTCATGGGGGTGGGTCTGGCCTTCGGGATGAACCCAGGCCGCCCCCTCTCCCCACAGGGCCACCAGGCGGTCGGCCACGACGCGCACCGGGCACTCGCCGCCCAGGCCGGGCCCGAAATTCCACTCGCGGGGCAAGGCCGGGTCATCCCACAAACGCCGCGCCACCGTCAGATAGCCGCGCAGGGGCTCGAACACGTGTTGCCACGGGCGCACCGCCTGGGGCTGACGGATTTCGGCCGGACGACCCTGGCCAAAGGCTTCGAGCAGATCGGGAACCAGGCGATCCTCGGCCCGGTCGCCCCCGCCGATGACATTGCCGGCGCGCACCGACGCAACCCGGATCCCTTCCGTTTCCATGAAGGAGCGGCGCCAGGACGTCGCCAGAAGTTCGGCGCACCCCTTGCTGGCGGAATAGGGATCGTGGCCGCCCATGGCGTCGCTTTCCCGGTAGCCCCATTCCCAGCCTCGGTTCTCGTAGCACTTGTCGCTGGTGACATTGACCAGGACCCGCACGGAACCGGCCGCCCGCGCCGCCTCGAACACATGCAGCGTGCCCATCACGTTGGTGGCCACGGTGTCCAGGGGCGTGCCATAGGAGCGTCGGACCAGGGCCTGGGCCGCCAGATGGAAGACGATCTCGGGCTGAAGGCGCCCGACCACGTCGCGCACCGCATGGGCGTCGCGAATGTCCACGAAATGGCTGTCGGTCAGGGTTTCCAGATCCAGCAGCGTGAACAAGGCCGTGCGCTCGGGGGGCAACGCAATGGCGCCAACCCGGGCCCCCATCCGCTGGAGCCAGAAGGCCAGCCACGCCCCCTTGAAGCCCGTGTGCCCGGTGACCAGAACCCGTTTACCGGCCCAGAACGCTTCACTCATCCTGCCAGACCTTCCAGGGGGCCCGTCCACTGGACCAGTGTTTTTCCAGGGCTTCCTTGTCGCGCAGCATGTCCATGCAGTGCCAGAAGCCGTCATGCCGGTAGGCGTGCAGTTGCCCGTCGGCGGCCAGGGCTTCCAGCGGCTCTTGCTCCCACATGGTCATGTCGTCGTGGATGTACTCAAGAACGCGCGGCGAAAGCACAAAAAACCCACCGTTGATCCACCCGTCCGACACCTTTTCCTGGAATGCCCGCACCCGCGAACGGGGATCAAGGTCCAGCACTCCAAAGCGCCCCGGCGCCCGCACGGCCGTGACCTGGGCCAGGGCTTGCCCTTGCTCGAAGACACGGATGCTTTCTTGAATATTCACGTCGCTGACGCCGTCGCCGTAGGTCATGCAAAACGGCCCGTCGTCGAGATACGGCTTGATTTTCTTCAGGCGGCCGCCGGTCATGGTCTCGTCGCCGGTATCGACCAAGGTGATCTGCCAGGGTTCGGCGCTGCTGCGATGGACCGCGAGACTGTTCGTCTTCAGATTGATGGTCACATCCGACATATGCAGGAAATAATTCGCGAAATATTCCTTGATGACATATCCCTTGTACCCCAGGCAGACGATGAAATCGGTCACGCCATGGGCGGCATAAATCTTCATGATATGCCACAAGATGGGATAACCACCGATTTCCACCATGGGCTTGGGGCGAGACTCCGTTTCCTCGCGAAACCGGGTGCCCTTTCCTCCTGCCAGGATGACCGCCTTCATGTCCTGCCTCGTTTTTCGTTGCCTGGACGCCGTTGGCGGGGCCGTCTACCAGTGCTCGCCCAGAATGGCGTTCACATAACGCGGTGCCGCTTCCGCAAGCAACCGTTCGTAGATCTTCCAGTCGCTATCCGCGGATTTGTCATACCATCCCCCGATCCGCTGCCACAGGGTCCGCCGGGCCACCACCTGCATGCAATCAATCCGGTGGCACACGGGCGGAAGGCCCGACAGGACCAGGCCCAGGTCGTTTTCACGCGCCGGGAACCGGATCAGGCGTCCGGCGACCAGGGCCATGCCGCGCATGATGATGGGAAACAGAAAGATTTCGGGATCGTCCACCGCCAGGGGACGCGTCGTCCCCAAGCCGGGATCGTGCACCTGAACCCACTCCTCGACCGGCCGGGTCCGTTCCTCCGCCAGCCGCGCCAGGGCCTCGGGATACAAGATATTATCCGCGTTGAAGTGGACGATGTACTCCCCTTGCGCCAACTGCAATCCGGCATCGCGCAGGGAATGGCCCCAGTCTCCGATGCGGGTGGTGGTCTGGGTGCTCCTGACCAGGGGCAGGTCCAGCCCCGCGAGATCGTCGGCGCATGAACCATGGGTGCGCGGACCATCGTGCAACACGATGACTTCGAAGTCCCGAAACCGCTGCGCCGCCAGCGAGGCCAATCCCCGCCGGGCCCGTTCACGCGGAACCGACCCGTCATAGTCGACCACGATGATCGAAAACAGCGGCATTGCCTTCTCCTAGAGCATTTTTATCCGAAATGGACAGCATTTGATTGCTTTGAAAATGCGGACATTCAAAGATTTAGAACACATTCTCTGATCTATTTTGACCGCAATTCGCTCTGGAGTCTGTCCGTTTCACGTTCCGGTCGAAAGATTCTGATTCGTCGGGTTTTGTCCCCCGGAGAAAGGCGAGGGTAGGCAGGCCCCGGAAGGCTGTCAATCAGCCCTTCCCGCGCCCTTCCCAAAAATGTTGTCTTCGAAAAAATGACCTCGTGCCGCGTATCCCTTGCCCCTTCTGCCGGCGGGTTCATTATGTTTCCGTCCCCAGAACGGCGCTGCGCGCCTTGGGAAGATGGCGATAAAGGGTTGAAGACGCGACCCCAAGGCGCCGCGCCACCTCCTCAACCGAAATATCCGGGTCTCGAAGCAGGGCTTTTGCCACCGTCAGGTCCTTGGCGGTGAGGGCCGGCGGGCGACCGCCAACCCGGCCACGCGCCCGGGCCGCTTCCAGGCCGGCCCGCGTCCGATCGCGGATGATGCCCCGTTCGAATTCCGCCAGGGCGGCGAAAATGTGAAAGACAAGGCGGCCGCCGGTGGTTTGCGTGTCGATGGCTTCGGTCAGGGATCGAAAGCCGATGCCCCGGCTGCCCAGGTCTTCCACGGTTTCGATCAGCTGCTTCAAGGATCGGGCCAGACGGTCGAGCTTCCAGACCACGAGGGTATCGCCGTCTCGCATGTACTCGAGCGCGGCCCCGAGCTGCGGCCGGTCCCGCTGCGCGCCGGAGGCCTTCTCGGTAAAAAGCTTTTCGCACCCCGCCGCCATCAGCGCGTCGCGCTGAAGGGCCAGATCCTGTTCTTGCGTGGAAACGCGCGCGTACCCCACCAGCATGGCCGATTTCTCCGAAAACTCATGAGGACAATATGTTTCCGGAGATTATGTTTCAAGAGACTGTTTCGGGACCCTTCCGGGCACCGCGGACCGGCTCCCGAGCTCAGGGGGCCGGATCTCCGATAAACGAGCGTTTTCGGGAACAAGGAAACAGGTCCATCCCCAATGCTCGGGACGTGTCCAGGCCACCGGATCGCCCCGAGGGGGCTTCCAGAGCCTGGGCCGCCAGCTCCAGGCGGCTTTAAAATACGATGAATCAATGCGTTAGAACGTCCTCACGCTTCTTTCTGATCGGAAGAGGTCCTCGATCCTTCCATGCCGCAAAGGGCATTTTACTCTTCTTCATACGACTTTTATTCGGATAGTAGAGATAAAGTTTCAAGCCTTCTTAATATATTGAAATAAAAACAACATGAAGTGCTTTGTGTGGCGCCCAGGCGGCCCCCATCCATTCGGCTGCATGGAACAGATGTTCCCGATTCCGGAGCGTTTGAAAAAATGAACTCGGTTATTTTATTATAAAAAACAAACCATCAACCATCATAATAGTATAAATCTCCCTGAAAAACATATCCTTTTTTCCATATTGTGTGCTTTTTATCGTGCTTCAATTTCCATTAAAGAAATAAAATCAAATTTTACACAGCCAAAAATCAAGCCATGATTTATTGGGGTCGGAACGAATTGTTAAATCAAAATAATGTATTAATTAACAATAAATAACAAAAAAATAGATATTTCATCGTATTGCAAAAATAAAAAATGTAAATATGCGTTGATTTTCCTCAGACAAAATTTATTTTTGCTGCAAATCACAATATTATAAAATCCATGGAAAATTCAAAAATGACAAATACCCTCATTTTTATTTTGTACATTACCCAGCGAAGGCAAATAGACTTGCTTTTACCACGATATCGAGCAATACTAAGGAGCCATTTTAAACGCCGCCAATCCGGAAAGGGGAGAATTTCTCCTCTTTCCGCACCCCTTAAGAGCGGTGCGGGGACCCCTGAGCAACAGGGACTTGTTGAAGGGAAAGAAAAAATCTGACGGTTCGGTTGCGCGCGATGGAGAGCGAAAGCGTTGCCTCCGAAATCGCCTCAACCCTTGACAGGTAGGGAAGAACACCATGACGTACACGCTTTCAAGAACCAGAAACCTCGTCAACGGCCTGGGCGGGTCCGCGGGCTTTGGTGAAGGAGTCCTGAACAGAAACGACGACTCCTACCAGAGCGTGGATATTTCCTCTGTTTTTACGCAGGGGATTAACTTCTTCGGCACCACCTATACCTCAATCTATGTCAACAACAACGGCAATATTACATTCTCCAGCGGAATGGGGACGTATACGCCGTACGCGATTACCGGAACAACCAGTAATCCGATCATCGCACCATTCTTCGCCGACGTGGATACACGCAACAGCACCGTGACGTCCACGACGTGGTCCGGCTCCGGAAACTCGACCGGCACCAACAACGTCTACTACGACCTCGACGCCACCAACGGCGTGGTGACCATCACCTGGGACGACGTTGGCTACTACAGCAACCGGACCGACCTCACGAACGCGTTCCAGCTTCAGATCGTCCGGCGCAATGCCTCGGACTTCGACATCGCCATCCGCTACGAGGATGTGAACTGGACCACGGGCAGCGCCTCGGGCGGCACCAACGGCCTGGGCGGCACCATTGCCCGCGCCGGCTGGTCGGCGGGCGACGGCACGAATTATTACGAGCTGGGAGCCTCGGGCAACCAGGCCAACATGCTTGATCTCGACCGGACCCTGGGCAACACCGGCACCATGGGCTACTGGGAGTTCAGCGTGCGCAACGGCCAGACGGAAAACCCCTGGCTGAACCCGCTGGTCAACCGCAACGACTTCGATGGCAACGGTACCGCCGACATCTTGTGGTTCAACGAACGGACCCGCCAGATCGCCATCTGGAGCATGTCCGGTTTCGATCGCATTGGCGCCGCCGCCATCCAGAACACGGTCAATCCCCAGTGGTCGCTGGCCGGCACCGGCGATTTCGACGGCAACGCCCGCACCGACATCCTGTTCCGGAACACCTCCACCAACGCCCTGGCCGTCTGGTCCATGGATGGCCTGTCGCGCGACACCGCGACGGTGACCGGGATTACCCTGGCCAGCACCACCCACGTTGTCGGCTGCGGTGACATCAACAATGATGGCAACGCCGACATCTTCCTGCACGACTTCTCCACCGGCACCGTGAGCGTGGCCCTGATGGGCGACAACCTGACGCTGCAGACCCCCACCACCTTGCAGACCAACACCCGCTCCGAGTGGACGGTGGGCGGCATGGGTGATTTCAACGGCGACCGCTATGGGGACATCCTGTGGCGCAATACCTCGACCGGTCAGGTCGCCATCTGGCTGATGCAAGGCACGAACCGGATTGGCGCCAACGTGATTCAGGCGTCGGTTGATCTGAACTGGAGCCTGGAAAGCACCGGCGACTTCAACGGCGACGGCACCACCGATATCCTGTGGCGTCACACCGACGGCCGCGTGGCCAACTGGCTGATGAATGGCCTCGATCGCCTGGGTGCCACCATCATCAACAGCGATAGCCCCCTGTCGAGCAACTGGACCATCGCCGACACCACCGACTTCAACGCGGATGGCACCGACGATATCCTGCTGCGCAACAGCACCACCGGCGGCACCGCCATCTGGACCATGAACAACGGGACGCGTTCCGACGGCCAGCTGGTTCAGAACAACGTTCTGGGCGAATGGAGCATCGCCAACGATCTGTCCTACGTCTGATCGTCCTCCTCCATTTGGGTTATTATCCCCGCCGCCGGAGCCTTCGCGCTCCGGCGGCGATGTCTTGGTGGAACGGGAGTTTTTTCATGTCCGATCGCGTGACCTTCGCCGATGGCATCGGCGGCATTGGTTTCATCGCCCATACCTTGCGCATTGATCTGGTCCGCTTCGATCCCACCCAGAAGGAAGAGGACGGCTCTCCGGCTCGTGTCCCCTGTCATACCCTGGTTTTGACCGAAACCGGGTTCCTGGAGCTGCTCAATGCCTTGCAACAGACCCACCAAAGGCTGGTGAGCTTGCAAGGACAGGCCCAGCCTGCCGCCGCGCCGGCGGCGCCGGCTGCTCCGCAAACGGCTGTTTCGCCCAATTTCCCCACGCCATAGAGCTTCGCGCGTTGGATCCGGATCCAGGCACGATGCTCTAACTCTTTGTTTTAGGCTTCGATTTGTCCAAAAAGCGGTTCCCGCTTTTCAGCTCTCGCTGCCCGGCCCGGAGGCCGCCGGCCTCCGGTGTCCCATTTCTTCTTGCAATCACCAAGAAAGGCAAAGAGCACGAAGGGCCCAGGCTCGAACTAAAATTTTATTCTAGAACTGTATTAGAGACGGGCAACACCCGCCCCGATACGATCCCTCCACGCGGGCCACGGAACGACGTTTTTCGCGGCGCCCCCCTTTTTCCCTCCTGAAAACGGACTCTTGGCATGACGGAGCCCGACGGCGCTCTTCCTTTTGTCCCCACCGCCCTGATTGCCCTTGGGTATTGTGCAAGCAAGCATGGCGTTGACCTGTCCGTGCCGGACATGGTGCACACTCATGGCCTGGGATCGGTTGAACCCTCGGCGCCGCTGCTGGTGCGCATCGCGGCCGAACAGGGGTTTCGGGCCCGTTGGAAAACCCTTGAAACCAGCGACCTGCCCCAGCTCAAAACGCACTATCCCGTGATCGCCCGCCTGAACAACGGCCGCCATGTGGTACTGGTGGGGGTGCGTCCCGTCCCCGGCGAGGAAGACGGCATGGAAATCGGGGTCCTCGATCCACTGGCCAGCCGGCCGGAAATCCTGACCTTGAGCCGCGCGCGTTTTGAAGGCGCCTGGAGCGGGGCCGTTTTAATGCTGCGTCCCAAGGCTACCTTGGAAGCGGCGCGACGCCGTTTCGATCTGGCCTGGTTCCTCCCCGAGATCCGGCGTCAGCATCAACACTTTCGCGACGTGGCCCTGGCGTCGGTTCTGATCCATTTATTCGCGTTGGCAATGCCATTGTTTTTTCAGCTGGTGATCGACAAGGTACTTGTCCATCAAGTTGAATCAACTCTCATATCTCTTACAATAGGCGTAATGATTGCCATAACCTTCGATAGCGTTCTGAGTTTTCTTCGAAGATACCTTCTTCTTTTCGCAACGAATAAAATTGACATGCGTGTCGCGGAGCATACTTTTTCCCATCTCCTCCGTCTGCCTATTGATTTTTTTGAGAGGTCGAACGCGGGTGTTTTGGTCAAGCACATGCAGCAGGCCGAGAAAATCCGCAATTTTCTCACCGGCAACCTTTTCCTGACCGCCCTCGACTGCCTGTCTCTTTTTATATTCATTCCAATCATGCTGATGTACAGCAATGGACTAACCGTTCTTGTTCTATGTTTTACCGGAATTACGGCAACCATTATTTATTTCATGATCGGCCCGCTTCGCCGCCGATTGACCGCCCTGTATCAGGCGGAAGGATCTCGTCAATCCTTGCTGGTGGAGGCCATCAGCGGCATGCGCACCATCAAGTCGCTGGCCCTGGAGCCGGTGCAGCGGCGTTTGTGGGAGGAACGCTCGGCCGAGACGGTCAATCAGAACTATGCCCTGGGCAAACTTTCAGCCGCTGCCGAAGAATTAACCCAATGGATGCAAAAAGCCCTGGCGGTGGCGATCATCGCGTTTGGGGCTTACCAGGTTTTCCAAGGAGACCTTACCATCGGCGCCCTGATCGCCTTTCAAATGGTGGCGGGGCGGGTTTCCCAGCCGCTCCAGCGTCTGGTGGGACTGGTGCACGTCTACCAGGAAACGGCGCTGGCAACGCGCATGCTGGGCGAGATCATGAACGCGCCCCCCGAGCGTGAACGCGACCAGCGTGGCTTGCGCATGCCCTTGCAAGGGGCGATCGAGTTCGACCGGGTACGCTTTGCCTACCCTGGCAGCGAGCGCCCCATCTTGGATGATCTCAGTTTCAAGGCTCCGGCCGGGTCGATCTTTGGCATTGTCGGACGCTCGGGCTCGGGCAAAACCACGATCACCCGCCTGATGCAGGGCATGTACACCGCCCGGGGCGGTGTCGTGCGGATCGATGGCCAGGATTGCCGGGAAATCGATCTTCAGCACCTGCGTTCCAGCATTGGAGTTGTTTTGCAAGACAGCTTTATTTTCAAGGGAACGGTGCGCGAGAACATCGCCCTGGGCAAGCCGGCCGCGACGTTCGAGGAAATCTCGCAGGCGGCCCAGATGGCCGGCGCCGCCGAGTTCATTGAACGTCTGCCAAGAGGATTTGACACGCTTCTGGAAGAGAACGGCAGCAATCTGTCGGGCGGTCAGAAGCAGCGCCTGGCGATTGCCCGGGCCCTGGTCCGCCAGCCGCGCATTCTGATCTTGGACGAGGCGACCAGTGCCCTTGATCCGGAAAGCGAGGCCCTGATCCAAGACAACCTGAAACGCATCGCGCGGGGGCGCACCTTGATCGTGATCTCGCACCGCCTGATGTCCCTGGTCGAGGCGGACACGATCTTGGTGCTGGAGGAAGGCGTGCGGGTTGGCCTGGGGCGTCATGAAGCCCTGCTGCGCGATTGCCCGATCTACGCCACCTTGTGGCACCAGCAGATGCGCACCCCCCTGGGACCTGAAGCCGGATCATGACCCACACGCCCGTCCCCTCCGAGGAAAACCAGCCCTCGCCCCCCCCGGAAACCGCCGCTCCGCTCAGCGACGCCACAGCGTCCGGGGCTTCCGAGATGGCCTCGTCCGACCGGGAAAGTCGGTCCCGCTGGTCGGAGCGCGCGCGGCGCCGGGCCCTGGACTGGAACGCGCCCCCTTCGGATCCCGACATGGTGGCCTTCCAGCCGGCGGCCCTGTCGATCGAGAACCGCCCCGCCCCCGTCTGGGCGCGCTCGATGATCCAGCTGATTTTGGGGATAGTCGTCGTCTTGCTGGTGTGGGCGGCGTGGGCCCGGATGGACATCACGGTGTCGGCGCGCGGCAAGATCCTGGCCGATCAGCCCAACATCGTGCTTCAACCCCTGGACACGGCAATCATTCATGCCATCCCGGTCAAGGTCGGGGATCCGGTCGTGGCCGGCCAGGTGGTGGCCGAACTGGATCCCACCTTTTCCACGGCCGACCTCAGCACCCTGCGCCAGCGCCGGGACAGCCTGAAAGCGCAGATCGAACGGGTCCAGGCTCAGTTGCAAGGGGAGCTCTACGCCCCCCAGCCGGACCCAAACGAGTTCGAGCGGATCCAAAAACAGGTTTTCGATCACCAGGTTGCCAGCTTCACGGCCAGCCAGGCCGCCAAGCAGGCGGAAATCGATACCCTGGACGCCCACCAGGAAACCTTGCTGGAGAACCAGAAGCAATACCAGGCCCAGCTGTCCACCGCCTCGGAGCAAGAGCGGATGTACCAGACCCTGATGGGGGAAGGGGTCGGCTCGCGGGTCAATCTGCTGGTCGCGCGCATCCGCCGGCAGGAAACCGAGCGGCAGCTGGCATCGGCCGACAACGAGATGAACGAAGGGGTCGAACGCCGGCTGCAGCTTCAGGCCGAACTGGCCGCCTTGATCCGGGAAACCAACCAGAAACTGGCCGAGGAGCTGATGGCGGCACGCGGCCAGTTGATCGAGGTCGAGGAAAACCTGAACAAGGCCGAACGCCGCCAGGAGATGATCACCCTGCGGGCACCCGTCGACGCAACCGTGCTGAGCGTGACTCCCTTGTCGGTTGGCTCGGTCATCCGCCAGGCGGAATCCCTGATCGAACTGGTCCCCGTGCGCACCACCTACCAGGCCGAGGTTCGGATCCCCGCGCGCGACATTCGGGACATCACGGTGGGCCTGCCGGCGCGGCTTAAATTCGACGCCTATCCCTTTCAGAAATTCGGCGTGGTCAACGGCACCCTGGAAGCCCTGGGGGGAGACGCGCAAATCGATAAAGACACCCAGGGAACCCAGGAAGCCTACTACATGGGGCGTATTTCCCTGGACTGGAACACGGTCGATCCGCGTATTCAGATTATCCCCGGCATCCAGTTAAGCGCGGAACTGCGCACGGGCGACCGTCGCATCTTGTCTTATTTCCTGTACCCCCTGATCCGTACCCTGGACGAGAGCTTCAAGGATCGCTGACCTCTGGAAAACGCACAAGACAAAAAAAAACAATAAGGATTTTTTTCTGCACAAAACCACCAGGGGTTTCAACCCCCGATTCGCCCGTTTCCCCCGCCCCTCACGACGAGTTATCCCCTTGGACTCTACCCACACAACGAGTCGACGGGGATAGTTATCCACAGGCCCTCCCAAAAGAGGGTTGGACTCTACTCACACAAATTTGGACTCTACGCACGAGAATCGGAGTTATCCCCAGGACTCTGCTCACACAAGCAAATAACTAAAACAAATAACTTTCAAATAGCTTGTGTGAGCAGAGTCCAACTGGTTTTTCGGATTTTTCGATGCCATGGTGTCGCTTAGTTTCCAGGATGGAGAAGTGACATGGCCGAAATTCACGATCTGATCCTACGGGACGGTCGGGATGCGCTGAAGACGGCTGCCACGACTTCACTCGAACGGCAGGAATTGGATATCGCCGCCGAAGTGATGAGCGATGAAGAAACCAATATCGGCATCACCCATGCCGGTTTTGCCCTTACCTGTCTCCCTCATAAAAAAACAGATGCCGAAGTCTGGCGCCGGGAAAACGGCCGCGTGACCTTGCTGGTCAAGCCCGGGTTCAACCGGGCCGGTCTTCCGGTCGGCCTCCCCTATGGCTCCCGGGCCCGGATGATTCTGCTGTATCTTCAGACGGAGGCCCTGAAAACCGGCTCTCCCGAAGTGGAACTTGGCGGGTCAATGGCCGCCTGGATGAACCGCATGGGCATTAGTGTCGGGGGAAAAAGTTATCGTCTCATCGATGAGCAGGCGACCCGGCTTTCCATGTGTTCCCTGACTTTTTTCTGGGACGATAAGGGGGGGGAGCTTTTCAAGAACACAAACTTCGTCGAGGGTGGACTTTGCCTGACCGAAATGTCCGATAACGGACGCCAGAAACGCCTTTGGACCGAGACGGCCCGGCTGTCCGACGATTTTTTCCGTAGCCTTAAACACCATGCGGTTCCTGTCTTGGAATCCGCCGTGCGGGCGCTCGCCAACCGATCCCTGGCCCTGGATATTTACATCTGGCTTGCCTATCGATTGCATGTCTTGCACCACCCCACCGCGGTCAGCTGGACCGCCCTTCGCGGGCAGTTCGGCGCGGGGTTCGACGACAAGGCCCCCATGAGCCAGTTCCGACGCACCTTCCTGGAAAGTCAGCGCCTTGCCGTGGCCGCGTACCCGGAAGCACGGGTGGAAATCGATGGCCAGAAAGGGGTGATCTTGAACCCGTGCCGTCCCCCCATCGCCCCACGCATGATTCAGGTTCTTTTGCCGGAGGTGTGAGGAGAGTCCAATCCCGGGAGCGGCAAGGTGTGAGTAGAGTCCAAATTCCCGCCCTCCAATCCTCGTTGTTTTTCACATGAAAGAGTTATTTTTCAATCGGATGGGCGAGGGAATCTCTTTTTTTGGATCAAATGCCCCCGTCCTCCCCCTCCTTTTTCCCCTGGGAAAGGAAATGCCTCCCCCTCTCTTGCCGCTCTTGGACTCTCCTCACACCACGGTCTGAGGATCCAAAACCCGAGGAAGGCGTCCCGCTTGCGTATTTAAAAGTCCACCAGCCGTCAAATACGGACGCGCAAGAATGCGGAAAACATGAGCGTCAATCAAACGATACAAAAGCCGGCTTTTCAGATCAGGAGAAAGGGCTGTTACGACAGCGTTTAGAAAATATGTTCCTGGAAACAGGATGGCTTTGATTGGAAATCTTACTTCTATAGTCTCTCCGCTCTGCCGGACAGAAATTCCCTCTTCGGATTGAGTATGGGATACTTGGTCTGAAAGGATTAATCCATTGACGGCGCGAACCTGCATCCCAAACCGAACCCGGTCCAAGGAATGCGCGAAGGTGACCCGATAAACAACGTCGTATTCCCGTTCATGGGTCAGATGATTGACCCGGCGTCCGTCGGGGGTTTCCAGGTGGACATCGGAGACACACACTCCGGAAGCGGGCGCCTCGATCTGACTTTCACAGCAAAAATGCGGACTGAAAAAGGCTTCGTCCCGTTCTTCCCTCTTTGGGGCGGAAGAACCGGAGGTTTCCTCCGCTTCCGACAAGGGGGCAGGAGGCTGATCGGACATCGGATCGGAGCGCCCGGAAAGACGGGTCAGGGCCATGGCCTCCGGATGGCCATCGAGAGCGCGAATACTGCCGCGCAGGGCGGGGACCTGATCCTCGGGCGCGTGAATCAGCCGCTGGTAATAGGCCACGACAAGACGCGGACTCCCCAGGATGAGGCGCTCGCCCCGATCCAGAAGCAAGACCCGGTCACACAGATCCACCACGGTCTGGGCGCTGTGCGTCACGAATAAAATGGTGCACCCAGAGTCCTTGAGCTGATTGATCCGCCGGAAGCATTTCCGCTGAAAAGCCTCGTCGCCCACCGACAGGGTTTCATCGACGATCAGGATATCCGGATCGACATGAATGGCCGTGGCGAAGGCGAGGCGGGCGTACATGCCGCTGGAATAGGTCTTCACGGGACGATCGATGAAGGGACCGATATCCGCGAAGGCGGCAATCTGATCAAACACGTTCTCGATCGCGCCCGTGGAAAGTCCAAGCAAGGCCGCATTCAAAAACACGTTGTCGCGGCCGCTGAATTCCGGGTTAAACCCCGCGCCCAACCCCAACAACGCCGCCACCCGGCCAAACACCTCCACCGATCCCCGGGTGGGGGCCATGGTTCCGGCGATGATTTCCAGCAAGGTTGTCTTGCCCGATCCGTTGCGGCCAACAATCCCCACGGTTTCGCCCCGGACCACTTCAAGGTCCACGTCGCGCAAGGCCGAAAAGGGATTGTAATACCGCCGCCAGCGCAGGACCATTTGCTTCAGACGGTCTTCGGGCTGGTCGTAAATCAGGTAATCCTTGGACAGCCCGGAAACGCGAAGACTGACCTCAGACATACGGAGTTCCCTTCTTTTCGCTCTTCCTGCAGGCCGCTCGAAGCGGAGAGGATCAGGGCTCGCGCAGGCTTTCGTCGAACGTGCGAATGAGAGGATACAAGAAATAGCTGATCACCGAGCGTTCCCCCAGCTTGATTTCCGCCGTCAGCGTCATGCCCGGCAACAACCGTTGTTCCTTGGGAACGTTGCGCAGCTTCGTGGACGTCAGATCGACCAGACCCCGGTAATAACTCTGGGAGGAGTCCTGGCTGTTGTTGGGGGAAAACGTGTTTTCGGAAATCACCCGCAATTCTCCCTCCAGCATGCCGTGCTTTTGAAAGGGAAAAGCGGCGATCTTGATCTTGCTGGGCAGGCCGACGCTCAGGCGTCCGATATCCGCCGGGGAAATCCGCACCTCGGCCTCAAGCGGGCTGTTGAGGGGGACCAGGGTCATCAAGGGTTCGGCGGCCTGCTGCACCGACCCAACCGTGCGCTGGGCCACGGAAAGAACAACGGCGTCTTCCGGCGAGCGCAGATCGATCAACTCCTGGCGTCGTTTGACCTTGCGCAGTTGATCCATGATGTTGTCGAGCTGGCGGGTCGCGTCGACCAGATCGCTCGCGGCTTCCTGGCGCCAGCCGGCCATGAAGGCTTCCCGCTGCGCTTGCAAGGCTGCGATTTCGTGGCGCAGTTCCTTCTGGCGGTTGCGCGAGCGCTCCAGGTCCTGGGTGACTTCCAGACGCGTATTTTGGGCAACAAGAAGCTGGAGCTGGGAGCCGGCATCGAGCTTCTTCAACTCGGCTCGCATGTCCTCGATCTTGTGGGCAACGGCCAGACGGTCCTCCAACACATCAATGTCGTGGACCAGGGCCTCGAGGGCGGCCTTGTTCTTGGCCACCTGGGCATCCAGGTCCGCGAGGCGGGCCTGATAGGCCGAGCGCCGTTGCAAGTCCACGGCGGTCTGCATCAAGGCGTCCTGGGTTCCGGAACTGACCGGCTGGTAGGGCTCGCCGTTCAGTTCGGCCTGCAAGCGGGTCACCTGTTCTTGGAAGCTGGAGCGCTGGCTTTCCAGCTGGTCGAGCTCGGCTCCCACGAACGTCGCATCCAGGAGCGCCAGGGGATCGTCCTTGTGCACGATATCGCCGGGGCGCACGAAAATGCTGCGGATGACCGCGGTTTCCAGGGGCTGGACGATGATCTGCGGATCCTTGGTGACCAGCTGGCCGGTCGCGGTGACCACCCGGTCCACATGGGCCCATGATGCCCAGGTGATGGCGAAGGCGAACAGGGCCAGCAAGGTATACGCCGTCGCCCGCGCGACCCGAGGCGGCGGGCCCTTCTCGATCTCGATCGAGTCCGACTGGAACTCGATGATCGCTTCTCGGACTTCGCGTTCCTTGCGCTCGCGGGCCAGGGCGCCGAGACGCTTGCGGAACTGGCCGAGGGCCGAGGCGTCGTCGTCGCTTTCCTCGTCCTGACCCGGGGCGGGCTCGGACGAGCCAGCGGACGCCGCCACCGTCGTTCCCGTGGCAGGTCGTCGTTCCTCGGGCGGCGCGGTTCCGGGCGTCGACGTCGGCAGGGAAGAGGAAGGCTGTATCTGCTCGGACATCGGATCAGGCCATGTGCTTGGTTTGCTGCGTCCAAAGCGTTCGATAGATCTCGCTTCGAGCCAACAGTTCGTGGTGGCGGGCGACGCAATCGATCCGACCCCGGTCCATGACCAAGATCGCATCGGCTTCGACCAAGGTGGACAGGCGATGGGAGACGATGATCAAGGTTCGGCCCAGGGCGATTTTTTTCAGGTTCGCCTGGATGATGGCCTCGCTTTCCGGATCCAGTGCGCTGGTCGCCTCGTCCAGGATCAAGATCCGGGGTTCGGTCACCAGGGCGCGGGCAATGGCCAGGCGCTGCTTTTGTCCCCCGGAAAGGTTGGAGGCGTTTTCCTCCAGGGCTGTTTCGAACCCCTTGGGCAGGCGTTCAATGAACTCGTCGGCGCCCGCCAGACGCGCCGCTTCCATGACATCGGCCAGGGTCGCGTCGGGTCGGGCGGCGGCGATGTTCTCGCGCACCGTGCCCCGGAACAAGAAGTTGTCTTGCAGCACCACGCCGATATGGCTGCGCATGTGCACCAGGTCAATCTCGCGGATATCCGTCCCGTCCAGGCGGATGATCCCCGACTGGGGCGTGTAGAGCCCTTGCATCATCCGGGTGATGGTCGTCTTGCCCGATCCGGAGCGCCCGACCAGGCCAAAGATGCTGCCGGGCCGGACATCGAACGAGACCTCGTTGAGCGCGGGCGCCGTGTCCGGGCTGTACCGGAAGGTCACTTCATCGAACTGAAGGCCCCCCTTGATCTGGGGGCGCAGGCCCACGCCGCCGCGCTCGGAGGGGGTATTCATGATCGAGCCCAGCATGCGCACCGACAGGGAAACCTGCTGGTAGGCCTGGATCAATCCGACGATCTGCACCAGGGGGCCCACCACCCGGCCCGAGAGCATGTTGAAGGCGACCAGGGCTCCCACGGTCAAGGTGCCATCGAACACCGACTGGGTGCCCACGGCGATGACCGCGATCGGCATGGCCTTGGACAACAGTTCCACGACGCCCATGGACCCCAGGGCCAGCTTGCCGACCCGGAAGGTCTGGGCCACCGTTTCGGCCGAGCGGTCGTTCCATGTGCGCCGTTGCAGTGGCTCCAGGGCCAGGGATTTGACCGTGCGCATGCCCGAGATCGTTTCGACCAGCAGCGCCTGGCGGCGGCCGTCGGCGTTGTAAAGCTCCTCCAGACGGCGGCGAAACGGCTTGAGCACCGAGGCGATGACACCCGCGATCAACGCGGAAAAAACAATCACGATGAGCGTCAGCTTTGCGCTGTACAAGATCAGCATGGGCAAGGCGACCAACAGCATCGTGCAGTCCAGAAGGGTCTGGAACAATGACCCGGTCAGGAAGCCCCGGATGCTCTGGGCCTGTTGCATGTGCTTGATCAGAACGCCTGTCGAGGAATTCTCGAAAAAGTGAACGGGCAGACTGACAAGTTTTGAGAAAATACGGTCATTAACCCGGATATCGATTTTGTTCGTGGCAAAAAGCGTCAGGTATTGACGCAGAACACCAAACCCCGTTTCGAACAGAACGGCCCCGAGAATACCAAGAACAAGAACGTAAAGGGTTGAATAGCTTTCATGCGGTAGGACTTTATCGATAATAAGCTGAAAAAACACGGGGCTCAGCAACCCAAGAAAATGGGTTACGAGAACGATAATGGCGATATCGATGAACAGCCGCTTCTGGCGAAGGATTTCCGGAATGAACCAGGCGATATCGAATTTGCGGCTTGGATCATCAAGGTTCCGTCGCACCTTCAGATACATCACCTCTCCAGCCCAAGCCGGGCCGAAGGTGGCTTCATCCAGGAACATCATTTCCGGGACATCCGCCAGGGGATCCCAGACCGCGACCTTGGAGTCCTCGGCGCGGAACCCGGCCAGAACCACCCAGTTGCCGTTTTTCAGGCGGGCGATCAGCGGCAGGGCCTCGCCCATGTCCTTCAGGTTCTTCCAGCCGATACGGCCGTAGCGGGCCCGCAGGCCCATGCTGCGCGCGATGCGCAGCAGCAAGGTATCGTTGGGCGTGGTGTTGCCAATGGCGTAATCGTGAAGCAGGCGCGGCACGCTCATCTCGATGCCGCGATGCCGGGCAACGAGGACAAGGCACTTGAGCGCGGAATGAGGATCAACGATACCGGCGGTCTCCCCGGTGCGATCGGCGGCATCGGCAGGCTGGACCTGCGGTTGGGAGGGCTGGGTTGTCATGATCACTCCAATCCGGACCGGCGCAGGGCCCAGGAAAGCCTCGCTTGATCGCGCCGGCCGTGGTCGTTACGCCTCGGTTGAATCGGAAACGGGCGCGAAATTCGGCGACGAAGGGGTCCGCTTGACAGCCGGAGCGGGGGACGCCGGGGCCGGTTCGGGGGACGCGGCGGCCGGGGCGGGCGGCGCCTGGCCCCCTTCGGGCGCGGCGGCCGGCGCGGTTCCGGGCAACACACCCTTATCCCGAAAAGAGCCCGCCGCCATGTTCAGCCCGCCCACGAAATCAAGAAAGGACGGAACGCTGAGGATCAGCCGCTGCCGATGCTCGGGAAGAGGCTGGCCATTGGAGGCCTTGGCCGTGGCGGAAAGGCTGTACAGGTCGATCCGGACGGTTCCCCGTGCAAAAGAGACATCAAGGAGACCATCGATATACAGCTCGGCTTGGGGTGATGCGGTCATGAGCAGCCTTGGTGCGGGGAAACCGTTGCGCGTTCGGGAGGGGAAGACCGGTTCCGCCTTGCGCATTCTCTCCGTGTTGGGACGGCCGTATCCTGCGTCCGTGTTGGCCTCAGCGTATAAGTCATTTGGTCCGCCATTGCAAACGGGATCCCGGATGGTTCGCTTCCGAGGTAATCCGTCTTTATCCCGGCTGGGCTTTAAATAAAAATGAGGGTTAATTTCAATGATGTTGTGTTTTTTGTGAAGTTATATCCCAAAATTGAAAAGCGCTCTCTGTGCTGATACGCTTTTTTGTTAAATATTATTATTTATTTATTCTGGGAGGAGGGGCAAAAAATAATTTTATGTCTTTTATTTTCTCAAGGGGCGTTCCGGTAGTCCAGAAGGAAATTCGGTTCGGACCGGAACTTTCTGGCTAGAGTTCGTCAGGAAAAAGGGGGGCCGCCTTTCCCGACAAACTCAAACAAAAGGATCCAACGCCTGTCCGCTTCAACGTGAAACGGACAGATTCTAGGGAACGTCGGGGCGCGACAGGCCGGCCCGGGTGATGGCGCTACGACACGTTTTGCGCGCATGCGCATAAACCCGGTTGTCCATCCAGGCAATGGAAATGTCGTCGAACCCGGCGCCCCACAGCAGACGGGCCAGGGCCAGGGGCGAGGGGGAATACCAGTTCCAGCCCCCCCGGCTCAGCTCTTCCTGGCTGCCGGAATGGGTCAGCACGCTGCCCTCGTAGCGGCACAGGGCGCCCGCCACGTTGATGCCTTCGGATTCCACCAGAATGCATCCGCCAACGCGGGTGGCATTGCACAGCAGGCGCAGCGCCAGGAGAGGGTCGGACAGGTGGTAAATCACCCCCGGCACATAGATCACGTCGTAGGCCTCGCGGGCGTCGAGGGCATACAGGCTGTGATCGAGAACCCGCCCGGGAACGCCAAAGGAGTCCAGCAGATACTGGGCCATGCGCGCATACTTGCGGACTTCCTCCAGGGCCGTGACCCGGGCGCCAAGCGCCGCCAGCAGCAGGGTCGTCCCCCCGGTCCAGCATCCGACGTCCAGGACATCGCGACCGGCGAACGTCGCGTCGTCGACGGGGAAGGCGTGCATGAAATTGCGCATCAACGTGAGATGGCGCCGCCCCATGCGTCCCGACACGGAGAAGTCCCCGAAGTCGTGGTCGTGTCCCCAGTGAAAGCGGATGGAAAGGTCGCGCTGGCGGTGGATCTCGTCGGCCGCGTAGCCTTCGATCTCGGCATCAATCGTGCCCAGGGCGCCCTCGACATGGGACCGGAACGCAGCCGGCGCGACACCGTGCAAAGACGCGGTGGTATAGCGGCCCATCAGGGCCGACAGGCGCTCGTCCTGGGCCGGATCCTGGGGAAAGCGAGGCTCCAGGGCAAGGGACAGCCCGGGGGGAACGTCCGAGAGACCTTGTTCGGACTCCACGTCGTAAGTCAGCAGCGAAGGAAGGGCCATCACCAGGGAAACTTTCTCAAAAAAATAATCGAGTATATAGGAATCAATCGCTTTGTTCAGACGTTCTTGATATCGATTTCCCCGTGACGGAACGGGATCCAGTCCTTGTACTGTTCACGCCACTGAAGGCCATAAGGATTTTTGAAAAAAATCTTTTCAATCGGTTGTCCGCCTTCGCGCTGGGTCCGTTCCATGTCGATGAGGGGATAACTGGAAAACACATTGGCCATGTAATCGTCCACGGACGGCGTGCCGCCGACGCGTTCCGCGTACTCACGTGCCGAATCGCTCAGGTTCCAGGCTTCTTCGACTTCATCAAAGTGGCCCATGGGAATCCTCTTCAGCTCTCGATGCGATTGGAATTCGACTGTCTTTGGAACGGGATAGGTGCATCTATCAAGATGGCGCGTCTTATTGAGGCATAAGCAGGCCCGCGGCGTCAAGGTGTCCGCTCCCCTCTTCCGGCCTTCCCGTCCGCAGCGACCGGGCGGGAAAGACCTTGAAGAGGACTCCCTGGAAAAGCTACTTAAGGTGCCGACGAATGTGGCCCGGAGCGTTCGCGGTGGCGATGAAATCACCGTGAACCTTTCGCGCCGTTGTTTTTTGCGCCTTTTCAACCCGCAAGGAACGTTCCCCCTCCAAGGGAGGGCTTCACCTTGCGCCGAAAAGGCGCGACTCACGATCGGCGTCGGTTTTCCCTTGACCAAGAAGCGAACCCTGATGAGCAAAAAAGCGTTAATTACCGGCATCACGGGCCAGGATGGCGCGTATCTGGCCGAACTCCTGTTGGGCAAGGGATACGAGGTTCACGGCGTCAAGCGTCGTTCCTCGTCGTTTAACACGGGGCGGGTCGAGCATCTGTACACGGACCCGCATGAGGGCGAAACACGCTTCTTCATGCATTACGGCGACCTCACGGATTCCACGAATCTGATTCGCCTGGTTCAGCAGATTCATCCGGATGAAATCTATAACCTGGCCGCGCAAAGCCATGTCGCGGTCAGCTTCGAGACTCCGGAATACACCGCCAATGCCGACGCGATTGGAACGCTGCGCATTCTTGAAGCCATCCGGATCCTTGGCATCGAGAAGACGTGCCGTTTTTATCAGGCCTCGACCTCGGAGCTGTTCGGCAAGGTCCAGGAGATCCCCCAGAAGGAAACCACGCCGTTCTATCCGCGCAGTCCCTACGCGGCGGCCAAGCTGTATGCCTACTGGATCACGGTCAATTATCGCGAGGCGTATCAGATGCACGCCTCGAACGGGATCTTGTTCAACCATGAAAGCCCGGTGCGGGGCGAAACCTTCGTTACTCGCAAGATCACCCGGGCGGTTGCCGCGATCGAGGCCGGGCGCCAGGAAACCTTGTTCCTGGGCAACCTGGATGCCAAGCGCGACTGGGGCCACGCCCGCGACTACGTTGAAGGCATGTGGCGCATTTTGCAGCAGGACACCCCCGACGACTACGTCCTGGCCACGGGCGTGACCCGTTCGGTGCGCGAGTTCGTGGAACTGGCGTTCGCTCACATCGGCCGCACGCTGACCTGGCAGGGCGAAGGGGTCGAGGAAAAGGGCCTCGACGTCGCGTCGGGCAAGGTGCTTGTCGCCGTCGATCCCCGCTACTTCCGTCCGACCGAGGTGGATCTGCTGCTGGGCGATCCGACCAAGGCGCGCGAAAAGCTGGGCTGGCAGCACACGACGCCCCTGGAAGACCTGGTGGTGGAAATGATGGAAGCGGACCGCAAGCTGATCCGCGAGGGGCGTTTCTAACGCGCCTGCGCCTTGCGCGACCCTCGGCGGGCGTCCTTGAGCGAAGAGAGGGCGGGCAAGAGCCCCCCTCTCCAGGGATTTTCAGGGACGACCGGTCCGAAAGACAACGGCAGAAAAAAGAGAACCGTCATGGAAGAGTTTGCGCTTGCCGGGAAGCGGGTCTGGGTGGCCGGCCATCGGGGCATGGTTGGATCGGCCATCGTCGACCGCCTGGCCCAGGAAAACTGCGAGGTCCTGACGGTTCCCCGCGCCCAGGTGGACCTGCGCCGCCAGGCCGACGTGGAAGCATGGATGGCGGCCGAGAAACCCGACGCGGTTTTCGTGGCCGCGGCCACCGTGGGCGGGATCCTGGCCAACAGCACCCGGCCGGCCGAGTTCATCTATGACAACCTGATCTTGGAAGCGAACATCATCCATGCCGCCCATCGGGTGGGGGTGCGCAAGCTCCTGTTCCTGGGATCGACGTGCATTTATCCGCGCCTGGCGCCGCAACCGATCCAGGAAGACGCCTTGCTGAGCGGGCCACTGGAGCCGACCAACGAATGGTATGCGGTCGCCAAAATCGCCGGAATCAAGTTGTGCCAGGCCTACCGCCGTCAATACGGCTCCGATTTCATTTCCGCGATGCCCACGAACTTGTATGGATATCGGGATAACTTCGACCTGCAGAGCAGTCACGTCGCGCCGGCCTTGATGGTGAAAATTCATAACGCCAAGGTCCGGGGTGAGAAGACGGTGGAAATCTGGGGCAGTGGCACGCCCCGACGCGAATTCCTGTTCGCGGCGGACGCGGCGGACGCCATGGTTTTCCTGATGAAAAACTATTCGGGTGAACCTCACGTCAATGTGGGCGCCGGCTCGGAAGTGACCATTCGGGAACTCGCGTCCCTTCTGGCGGAGGTTGTCGGCTATCAAGGAGAGTTCGTCTTTGATGCCAGCAAGCCCGATGGAACGCCGCGCAAGCTGTCCGATGTCAGCCGGCTGGCGGCGCTGGGATGGACCGCGCCCACCTCGTTGCGCGACGGGCTGCGTCTGACCTATGACTGGTTCCTTGAGCACAAGGCCCCGACCCTGGCCGTTTAACGCGACGCTCCGCTTTCGAAGCGGCGCCTGGTGAAGGGACGCGGGGGGGCGCCTTTCCGGCCAGGAGACCGGAAAAACGCGCCCATGTTCCCATGGGGGCACGACCTGGATCGACGGCCGTTGACGCGACGGTGCAAGGGCAGGCAGGGATGACGCTGCGGACCTTCGAGTACGTTCCCATCGAGCGCTGGTGCCGGCCGGTGCCGGCCCTTGCCGGCTTGCAAGAGCCGGACACGGTTTGTTTCGTGCGCCCTGGTCAAACCGTGTCCGTTCCCTTGCCCGATCTCGTTCTCGATTCCAACGACGTGGCCGCGATCACGGATGGGCGTCCGTGGGGATTTCCCCTGGATCCAGGGCCCAACGGGGAAGCGCTGCTGTCCATTGAACCGGCTTTTCTCGCCCGGCTTGACGGGGTGACGATCGACCGCCTGTGCTCTGTTCCCTTTATGCATAATCCATTCAATATTTTTGTGCGTCCGGGCTTGGCTCTTGACGATACGTACAATGGGTCTTACGGAACATCTGTTTTGAAGGAGCAGATGAAAGAGTGGGTTGATTATAGGGTGGGAAATCAATCGGTAAAAATTAAATTATATGAGGACTTGGATCCGGACCAACGCGTGGATGGTGAGGCTTTGTTCGTTGCCGGAAGATTTTCTTTCGGGAACTATTTTCATTGGATTGTTGATTCTCTTTCAAGGCTTTGGGCTATTTCAAAATTCAATCCCCCTGAATCCATCCCAATCCTGCTTCCAACCGGTTCCTTGAACACCTATCAACGAGAAACCCTGGAGGCACTTGGATTAAAAAATAAATTTATTATGCTGAATTGTCGTCGTGCTTTTGTGGAAAAACTATATTTTTCTTCGTATTTTTCTCCTGGTGGTTATACAGTCGAGCAAGTCAACTGGCTTTCCTCGGTGCTGCGTCGAGCCTTCAAGGTCGAGGGACGCAAAGCGGGACGGCGTTTGTATGTCAGCCGGGCTGATGCCCGGGCCCGGCGTGTGCGCGACGAGGCGGCCTTGGTGGCGTCCTTGCAGGCACGGGGCTTTGAAGTCGTGACGTTGGGAGGCTTGAGTGTTCGCGAACAGGCCATCTTGTTCGCCGAGGCTGACATCGTTGTCGCGCCCCACGGTGCGGGGAATACCAACATGCTGTTCGCACGCCCGGAAGCGGCGCTGATTGAAATCGTCCCGGCCCAGATGCCGCAGCCGTGCTACTGGATGTTGACCCGGTTGCGAGGCCAGCATTATGGGCGCCTGCTTGACCGCACGCCGGATCCGGGGGACGGGGATCTGACGGTGGATCTGGGGCGGCTGCACGCCATGCTGGATCTTGCTTTTGCTCAGATGACGTCATGAGGCGATTGTTTCGGCTCCAAGAGGGTTTGCTTGATGTCGCGTCCCCGTACTCTGATTAGTCTACTCGTTTGGGATTCTCCCCGGTACACGGGCAATCTTCTTTCCAACCTGGAGTGGGCACCTCCAGGGCGAAATTGTCATTTGCATATCATTGACCAAGGGTCAGACGCGCCGACCCGCGATCTTCTGCGAGCCTGGGTGCCGGCGCAAAAAAGAGTGACGGCGGAACTACTGCCCGAGAATATCGGGTACGGAGCCGGGCATAACCGCAGCTATGCCAGGGGAAAAACCATTTTCCCAAATGGTTTTGATTATTTTATCACTATCAATAGCGATGTTCTTTTTGGTCAACCGGAATGGGCCGATGTCTTGGTTGACGCCATGGAGGCGACACCACACGCGGCGTTGGGCGGGCCGTTTGCCTATACAGAAACCCCGCTGGGGGGCGGGCGTCGCTTGCTGATGCCGGCGACGGTGGATCAGGGCAAGCGGGGGGAATTTGCCTTTATAACCGGGGCGGTTGCGATCATCCGCGCCACGGCGGTCACGGAACTGGGGCTCTTTGACGAAATTTACACGCCAGCCTATTTTGAAGATCAGGACATGGTGCAGCGTTACACTCATTTTGGGTGGGGGCAGGTTTACATCGATCTTCCCGTATTGCACGGGTATCTGGGGGATGCGGAACGTGTCAATCAGACTAAGAATAATGAATTACAAAAAAGGTATGGTGATTTTAAGGATAAGAATATGAAGACTTATGTTTCCAGATGGCAATATGAAAAAAACAAGAACTCTCTTGCAAAGGAAAACCTAAAAAGTAGGTTTAATTTATTGTATTTTCCGTCGGTAGGGTGAGGTTATGTATATTGAGCGTCTTCCGATTCCCGATGTTTTCCTGATAACGCCGAGACGCTTTAGCGATGCGCGCGGATTTTTTTCGGAAACATGGAACCGCCGACTTTTCCACGAGATAACGGGTCTGGACCCTGAGTTTGTCCAGGACAACCATTCCCTCTCCCGTGAGCGAGGAACAGTGCGGGGGTTGCACTATCAGGCGGCGCCCCAGGCCCAGGCCAAGCTGGTGCGCGTCCCCCGTGGCGCGATCATGGATGTGGCCGTGGATCTGCGGCGGGAATCGCCAACCTTTGGTCGATCGGTCTGGGCAATCCTGGGTGAAGAAAACGGAACCCAGATGTATGTACCAGAAGGTTTTGCCCATGGTTTTTGTACATTGGAAACCAATACTGAAGTTATTTATAAAGTAACATCCTACTATGCTCCTGATTGTGATCGCTCCTTGCATTGGAAGGATCCGGTTCTTTCGATTCCGTGGCCAGATTTTGCAGGATCCATTCTGTCGGATAAGGATTCGCGAGCACCTTCCCTTGCCAAACTCACTGATTTTTTCTAAAAAACACGGCTGGGAATAAATCGGTTCTTGGGAGGGAACAGCAGCCTGCTTCCCTTTGAAGATCGAGGCTCGGGCGCGGTTTTTGTAAAAGTCCGACGGGAGCGTCAGAGTTCATTCCCTTTTTACTGGTTTATTCAGGTCGATTCTCGGCCAGTGCGGGGCGAGACAAAGGACCTGCGGGGGGGCGCATGCCGGATCCGACGATTCAATCTCCTGGTGGTGGCGCGGCCAACGGGCCGGACTCATCGATGGCGGCGCTCGTCGCCCACGCGCGCGGGCAGGCCCAGGCGGGCCGCTGGTCGGAGGCGCTGGGCGCCTTTGCCCGCTATTTGTCCGCCCGCCAGGAGGATCACGCCGTCCGGCTGGAGCTGCTGGAAACCGCGGCGCGCGCCGCGCGGGCGGGGGCGCGCGTGCCTCCCTCTTCCTCTCCATCCCGGGCGGGGGCCCTGCCGTTTGTCTCGGTGATCGTGTGTTCGATCAGCGACGAGCGTTCCGCCGCGATTACCGCCTTGTACCAGCGCCTGTTCCAGGGCCGTCCGTTCGAACTTGTTCTTCTGCGCGATGCCCGCTCGCTGTGCGAGGCCTACACGCGTGCCCTGAGCCAGGCTCAAGGCGAGATCCTGATTTTTTCCCATGATGACGTGGAGATCCTGGCCCCCGACTTCGCGGATCGGCTTCTGGGCCATCTGGCCCGCTTCGACGTGGTGGGGTTCGCCGGCACCACCCGGCTGGCCGGCCCAGCCTGGATTCAGGGCGGATGGCGGGGCGCGCGGGGACAGGTCGCGACCCGGGACCGGGCGAGCGGACGCTTGCGCGTTGACGTCTATGGGGTGTCGGGCCCGGTCGCGGAGGGGATCCAGGCCCTGGATGGGCTCTGCTTTGCCTGCCGGCGGGAGGTCGCCGAACGGGTGGGGTTCGATGCCGAGCACTTCGACGGCTTTCACCTGTACGACACGGATTTCACCTGGCGTGCTTTCCAGGCGGGCTATCGTCTGGCCGTCGCGACCGATATTCCCATCATCCATTACTCGACGGGCCGTCTTGACGAGGTTTGGCGCGGGTACGCCGCGCGTTTTCTGGCCAAGTTTCCCCAAGAGGGCTTTTCCGGGGCCTTTGGCGAAAATCCGCTGCGGGCAACCTACCTGGATACGCCCGAGGAGCTGCGCGCCTTTTGGGATATTATCGTCGCCGTGGGCGCCGCCCATCCCGGATGCCTGGCACCGGTCGCTTCTCCCGTGGCCTCGGCGGGAGCCCCGGCGCCGGGCAGGAACGTCCAGGATGCCACGGGGACTCCGCCGGTCCGGCTTGGGATCCCCTGGACCCTGACCGAGGTCCATGGCTGGGGACTGGTGGGCACGCACACGGCCTTGTATCTCATGGAACGCGGGGCGCCGCCCCTGCTGCTGGCGCAGCCGATCATGAACACCCTGCGGACCGAAACCCGCAGCCGGCTGGCTCCGCTAAACGATGAATTCGCTTCGCTTGATGAGCGGTTGAAGAGCAACGTTCCGACACGGGTCACCTTGCCCGGGATCGATGTCTTGCATCCCCTTGGGAATGAATTTTTAGAGGAGCCGTCTTCTTCTCGTTTCGTTGGACGGCGGAACATCGGGGTTATTGCGTTTGAGAATACCCGTCTTGACGAGGAAGTGCTCAAACGGGCCCGGCGTTATGATTTCATCATTGCCCACTCGACATTTAATTGCCGGCTGTTGCAAGAAGCGGGCCTTTCCGATGTCCGCCTGGCGTTCCAGGGCATTGATGAAACCGACATGGTGCGTTTGGAGCGGCGCGGTTCCCTGGGCAACCGCTTCGTCGTCTTTTCGGGGGGCAAGCTGGAGTTTCGCAAGGGGCAGGATCTGGTGGTGGAAGCCTTCCGCCGCTTTCATGCCCGTCACCCGGAAGCCCTTCTGGTCGCGGCGTGGCATAACCCCTGGCCGGCCTTGTCCTTGGACATCGCCGAGGCACCCTGGTGCAAGGTGGCCCCGCGCATCGAGAACAACCGGTTGCAACTGACCCGGTGGGTCATGGACAATGGTTTGCCGCCGGAAGCCTTTCTGGATCTTCATTTCCTGCAACGCTCCCAGATTCCAGGGGTTTTGGCCGAATGCGACGCCGCCGTGTTTCCCAACCGCTGCGAGGGAGGGACCAACCTCGTGGCCATGGAATGCATGGCCATGGGAATTCCCTGCGTGCTGTCGGCCAATACCGGACATCTCGACATTCTGCGCGAGGGGGCGTGTTATCCCCTGCGCGATCAGCGCCCCGTGACCGATCCCCAGGGAGTCCGGCGGGAATGGGGCGAATCGTCGGTGGATGAACTCGTCGAGTGTTTGGAGGAAATTCATAAAAACCGGGACGAAGCCCGGCGTCGCGGTGAACAGGCGGCCACTTTCATTCGGAAGGAACGGACGTGGCGCCGTTTTGCTGAAGTTTTCGTTCAGGAAGCGACGCGATAAAACGAAAAATTAGAGCAT
Organism: Pararhodospirillum oryzae; assembly: GCF_007992075.1. Lineage (GTDB taxonomy): Bacteria > Pseudomonadota > Alphaproteobacteria > Rhodospirillales > Rhodospirillaceae > Pararhodospirillum > Pararhodospirillum oryzae. The sequence goes on along the minus strand of NZ_BJZO01000039.1, from coordinate 12 downwards.
TTTCAGCCGAAA
>NZ_BJZO01000038.1 GCF_007992075.1 Pararhodospirillum oryzae | reverse complement strand
CCCCGCGCCCGAGGCCCCCAAGGCCGAAGCCCCCAAGCCCGCGCCCAAGGCGGCCGCCGCGCCGGCCAAGACCACCAGTGCCTCGGCCAGGCCGGGCGCCCCGAGAAAGGGTTCGTCCTCCGCCAAGCGCCCCGGAAAGGGAGTGTAATCGATGCTGAATCAAGCAACCTTCGCGGAAGGCGTGGCGCGCCTGAGCGAGCAGGCGGGGGGGCTGTCCTCCCACCTGCACGTCGTGGCGATGAAGACGGCCACCGAGGCCGCCAGCGGTCCGGGCGAATTCTGGTGGCTGCTGACCGTGTTCGTGCTGGCCTGCTTCGTGGGCTTTTATGTGGTGTGGTCGGTCACGCCGGCTTTGCACAGCCCCCTGATGGGCGTGACCAACGCCATTTCGTCGGTGATCATCGTGGGCGCCTTGCTGGCGGCCGGTCCCGACATCGTGGGCGGAGCCAAGGTTCTGGGCGCCATCGCCGTCTTGCTGGCCAGCATCAACATCTTCGGTGGGTTCATCGTAACCCAGCGGATGCTGGCCATGTTCAAGAAGAAGCAGAAGTAGGGGGCACGCAACCATGATGACCGGTTTGACCATGGCCGCCTACGTGGCGGCTGGCGTGCTTTTCATTCTGGCGCTACGCGGGCTGTCGCATCCCGAAACCGCGCGCAAGGGCAACAAGCTGGGCATGATCGGCATGGGAATTGCCATCGTGACGACCTTGTTGTCGCCGGTGGTGGAAACCTATGGCTGGATCGTGCTGGCGCTCGCGGTGGGCGGTGGCGTCGGTACCGTGATCGCGCGCAAGGTGGTGATGACCGCCTTGCCGCAGCTGGTGGCCGCGTTCCACTCGCTGGTCGGCATGGCCGCCGTGCTGGTGGCGACCGCCGCGCTCTTGCATCCTGAATCCTATGGCATCGGCATCCCGGGCGACATCTACGCCGGGTCCTTGATCGAAATGTCGTTGGGTCTGGCCATTGGCGCCATCACCTTCTCGGGTTCGGTGATCGCGTTTGGCAAGCTCCAGGGCCTGATCTCGGGCAAGCCCGTGACCTTCGCCAACCAGCACAAGATCAACGCCGGCCTGGGCATTGCCCTGGTCGTTCTGGTGATCTTGTTCGCCGCGACCGAAAGCCACTTCCTGTTCTATATCCTGATGCTGCTGGCCTTCGCGCTGGGCTTCTTGCTGATCATTCCGATCGGCGGCGCGGACATGCCGGTGGTCATCTCGATGCTGAACAGCTATTCGGGCTGGGCCGCGGCCGGCATCGGCTTCACCCTGGGCAACCCGCTGCTGGTCATCGCCGGCGCGCTGGTTGGCTCGTCGGGCGCCATCCTCAGCTACATCATGTGCAAGGGGATGAACCGCTCGATCTTCAACGTGATCCTGGGCGGCTTCGGCGGTGAAACGGCGGGCCCGGGCGCGGGCGTCGAGGGCGATCGCTCGGTCAAGGCCGGCAGCGCCGACGACGCGGCCTTCATCATGAAGAACGCGTCCAAGGTCATCATCGTGCCCGGCTACGGCATGGCGGTGGCCCAGGCCCAGCACGCCCTGCGCGAAATGGCCGATGCCCTCAAGGCCGAAGGCGTTGAAGTGTCCTACGCCATCCACCCGGTGGCGGGGCGCATGCCCGGGCACATGAACGTGCTGCTGGCCGAGGCCAACGTGCCTTACGACGAGGTCTTCGAGCTCGAAGAGATCAACAACGAGTTCCAGACCGCCGACGTGGCCTATGTCATCGGCGCCAACGACGTGACCAACCCGGCCGCCAAGACCGATCCGTCCAGCCCGATTTTCGGCATGCCGATCCTGGACGTGGAAAAGGCGCGCACGGTGCTGTTCGTCAAGCGCTCGATGGCGTCGGGCTATGCCGGCGTCGACAACGAGCTGTTCTTCCGCGACAACACCATGATGCTGTTTGGCGACGCGAAGAAGATGACCGAGGAAATCGTGCAGGCCATGGGCTGAGGTTCGCCCCGGGCCCTGGCCCGGGCGCCTGACGAAACGACCTGACGAAACGACCTGACGAAACGACGAGGGGCCCCGCGAGGGGCCCCTTTTTCGTGGGGGGAAAAACGCTTTCCAGCTCAGGCGGTGAAGCGCTGGGGGCCGGCGGCGACGCGGTCGATCAGGGACAGCCAGCGCGGCAGGCAGACGGATTCCTGATCATATTGGCGCACGATGGTGGCGCGGGCGGCAAGGCCCAGGCGCTGGCGCAAGGCGGCGTCTTCCAGGCTTTCCAGGATGCGGTCGGCCAGCGCCTCGGTATCGTGGAAATCAACCAGGCGGCCGGTCACGCCATCGGTGATGACCTCGGCCACCGGCGGCGTGTTGGACCCGATGATGCTGGCCCCCGTGGCCATGGCTTCCATCAGCGACCACGACAGCACGAACGGGTAGGTGAGATACACATGGGCCGAGCTGATCGCCAGCAAGGGCAGATAGTATTGGCGTTCGACCCAGGTGAAGAAGTGAATCCGCGAGAGGTCCACGCGGTCGCGCACCTCGGCCAGGAAGCGCTCGCGGTGCGAGGGGCCGGGGGGACGGCTCCAGTAGCCGCCATCCTCGCGTCCGACCACGATCACCTGGGCGTGGCGGTCGCGTTCCATCACCCGGGGCAGGGCGCGTAGGAAGCTGTGGATGCCGCGCAGGGGCTCCAGGTAGCGGGTGGTGAAGGTGATCACCCGGTCGGCGCGGGTCAGGCGGCGGGATCCCACCTGGATCCAGGCGTTCGGGCGCGGGCGGATCTCGTGGGTATCGATGCCGTCGTGGATGACGTGCAGACGCTCGCGCAGAGCCCCGGGAAAGCCGCTGGCCTGCCACTGGGTGGGCGTGACCGAGGCTTCGGACGTGCGCACCGCCACGTCCATGACCGCGTTTTTCAAGGTGCGGCGCAGGGCGGTTTCGCGGGTGTCCAGGCGGAATTCGGGATCGAAATCGTGGTCGCTGCCCCGGTCCTTGAAGAAGAACTCGGCGTAGGAAATGATCCGCGCGGCCGGAAACACCTCGGCCAGGCGCAGCATCTCCCCCCATCCGGGATGGCCAATGATCACGTCGGGCACGAAGCCTTGCCCGCGCAAGGTCCGGCAGGCGGCGGCGCAGGCGTCGCCGCGCAGCACCTTGGTTTCGATCTCCTGGATCGACGGGTGACGCGAAAAGGTTCCCGGCACCGGGGAGGGCAGGGGGTAAAGGTCCACCTTCACCCCCGGGGGGGGCGGGCGGCGGTTGGTGGCAAGGGCGCGCACCTCGTTGCCCGGACGCGCGGCCAGGGCCTGGGCCAGCCGCCCGAACTGACCCGGAAAATTCTGGTGAATGAACAAGATCCGCATGGGGTCCTCTTCCCGGTGCATCCCATCCCGTGCGGGGCTGCCGCCCCGCGCCCCGCCCGGAGGCGATGCCTCCGGACCTCCCTTATAGTCTATTCGTGAAAAAAAGGGGTTCCGGGACTTACTAATACGCTTGACGTACTACGTCATTCGCAATACGTTAAACGTATAAAAATCTACCTGACTCTAATTTTTGGTGCGTTTTTTATTTCGGTCGAGAATGGATCCAAGCGATTTTCGCCAGGAATTTATGGGAGGGTGTCTGTTTATGATAAAATCCTATGCAAATAAAGATACCGAGGCTCTTGCCAGGAATATAAATGTTTCTCGTTTTCAAGCGGTTGAGCGCATGGCACGGCGCAAGATTGCAGTGCTGAATGCCGCACCAGACTTGCCATCCTTAGCTGTTCCTCCTGGGAATAGGCTGGAGCAGCTTAAGGGTGATAGAGCGGGTCAGTATAGTATCCGTATTAATGATCAGTGGAGGCTATGCTTCCACTGGAAAGATGGTCATGCATGGGATGTTGAAATATGCGATTACCACTAGTTTCTGCACGCACTCATTGGGTGTGAAAAATGCAGCTGCAAAAAAGACTGTGGATATGAAATTCTGTGAAGGATCAATCTAATGACCGAATTTCTCTCGCCGATAACACCTGGAGAGATCCTGAAGGAGGAATTCATGGATCCTCATGAGTTAACTTGCAATCATCTTGCGAGAGATATTGACGTTCCTGCCAATAGAATCAGTGAGATTGTTGCTGGGCGCCGGGCTATCACGGCTGATACGGCGCTTCGTCTTGGGGTGTACTTCGGGATTGATGCGAGATTCTGGCTTAATCTGCAAGCGGAGTATGATTTGCAAGTGGCGAGACAGAAGGCCGCGGTTAATCTTGAGGAAAGAATCCGTCCGCTGAACACCAGAGAGCATCGGTCCGTGGCGATGTAGCGAAGTGAATTGAGAACGCCGTGCCTTAAACTGGATCCGGGCATGGCGCTCTCATGACTTGTTCTTACCCCTGGCTTATCCAAAGAGCGATTCTGGCTTCTTGGATAAGAGGTTAGATATGCAGCGCGCGCTTGTGCACGGCAAGCGCGGCTTCCTTGACCGATTCACCCAGCTGCGGGTGGGCGTGGCAGGTGCGGGCGATGTCCTCGGCCGAGGTGCCGAACACCATGCCCATGACCACTTCCTGGATCAGGTCGCCGGCGGCGGGGCCGATGATGTGGCAGCCCAGAACCCGGTCGGTGGTGGCGTCGGCCAGGATCTTGACGAAGCCGTCGGTGGCGCCGTTGGCCTTGGCGCGGCCGTTGGCCATGAAGGGGAACTTGCCCACGCGGTAGGCGATGCCCTTGGCCTTCAACTGCTCCTCGGTCTTGCCGACGCTGGCCGCCTCGGGGGCGGTGTAGACCACGGCCGGGATGGTGTCGTGATCGACCAGCCCGCTTTCACCCGCCAGCATTTCGGCCAGCGCGACCCCTTCTTCCTCGGCCTTGTGGGCCAGCATCATGCCGCCGATGACATCGCCAATGGCGAACACGCCCTCGACCGAGGTCTGGAAGTTTTCATCCACCTGGATGAAGCCGCGTTCGGTCAGGGCCACGCCGGCCTCTTCCAGCCCCAGGTCCTGGGTGCACGGGCGCCGGCCGACGGCAACCAGGACCTTTTCGGCCGTCAAGGTGGTGGCATCGCCGCCGCCGGCCGGGGTCATGGTCAGGCTCACGCCCTCGGGCCCGACCTCGGCGCCGCTCACCGCCTGGCCGAGATGGAAGGTCAGGCCCTGCGCGCTCAGGAGCTTCTGCATGGCTTGGCGCACCTCGCCATCCAGGGGCGGCAGGATGTAATCGAGGTATTCCACAACCGTGACCTCGGCCCCCAGGCGCCGCCACACCGAGCCCAGTTCCAGGCCGATGACACCCGCCCCGATCACGATCAGCGAGCGCGGCACGGCTTGCAGGGCCAGGGCCCCGGTGGACGAGAGGATGTGTTCCTCGTCCACGCTCACGCCGGGCAGGGCGGCGGCCACCGAGCCGGTGGCCAGCACGATCGAGGTCGCGCTGATCGTGGTGTCGCCGTCGGCGCCGCTGACCACCACGGTGCCCGGCGCCCCCAGGCGCCCCCGGCCCACCAGGCGGGTGATCTTGTTCTTCTTGAACAGGAAGTCGATGCCCTTGGTGTTCGAGGCCACGACCTCGTCCTTGCGCGCCATCATGGCGGGGATGTCGAGGCCGAGGCCTTCCACCCCGATGCCGTGGTCCTTGAAGTGCAGGCGGGCTTCCTCGTACAGGTGAGAGGACTGCAACAGGGCCTTGGAGGGAATGCAGCCCTCGTTCAGGCAGGTGCCGCCCAGGGTCGGCCGGCTTTCCACGCACGCCACGCGCAAGCCCAACTGGGCGGCGCGGATCGCGCACACATAACCGCCGGGGCCACCCCCGATCACCACCACATCATACTCAGACATGACACGTCCTTCCGGTCCGCTGGCCGGGGGCGCCGTTGCCAGGTCCCGGGGACCCGCCCGGCGCCGCCGGGGTGTTGGTTTTTCGCATTCCCGAACCGCAAACAGGGATTTCCCGCGCGAACCGGGCAAAAGCGACATCCGAAAAGCGACACCCGCTGTTCGGAAATAACTGGCTTGGAGACACCGTGTTGAAGCGCGCCGGCCGGCTTGGGGGGAAGACCGCGCGCCTTGGGGGAAGAAACGCCCATCGGACCAGGGGGAGAGAGGCTTTCACCACGACTCCCCCCGGCCTTGGGCCTTAAACGTCGAGCAGCAGGCGGGCCGGATTCTCGATCGCTTCCTTGACCCGGACCAGGAAGGTCACGGCTTCCTTGCCATCGATGATGCGGTGATCGTAGCTCAGCGCCAGATACATCATCGGCCGCGCCTGGATCGAGCCGTCGGGCATGACCATGGGACGCATCTGGGTCTTGTGCATGCCGAGGATGGCCGACTGCGGCGGGTTCAAGATGGGCGTGGACATCAGCGAGCCATACACGCCCCCGTTGGAGATCGTGAAGGTGCCGCCGCTCATTTCCTCCAAGGTCAGCGAGCCGTCGCGGGCCTTGCGGCCGAAGCCGGCGATGGCCCCTTCCACCTCGGCGAACGAGCGGGTGTCGCAGTCGCGCACCACCGGCACCACCAGACCCTGCGGGCCACCCACGGCCACGCCGATGTCGTAGTAGTTCTTGTAGAGGATGGAATCGCCGCTGATCTCGGCATTGACCGCCGGCAGTTCCTTGAGCGCCGACACGCAGGCCTTCACGAAGAACGACATGAAGCCCAGCTTGATGGCGTGCTTCTTTTCAAAGGCGTCCTTGTAGCGGTTGCGCAGTTCCATGATCGCCGTCATGTCCACCTCGTTGAAGGTGGTCAGGATGGCGGCGGTGTTCTGGGCATCCTTGAGGCGCTCGGCCACCCGCCGGCGCAGGCGGGTCATTTTCACCTTTTCCTCGCGCGGGCCGGCCTCGCGGCCGGGACCGGCGGCCAGGGCGGGCGCGGGCGCGGCGGCGCCACCGGCTTGCATGTAGCGCACCACGTCGTCGCGGGTCAGGCGGCCGTCCTTGCCGGTGGCGGGGATGCGGGCCGGATCCAGCGCGTTGTCGGCCACCAGCTTGCGCACGGCCGGCGCCAGCGGAAGCGCGGTGTTGGCGGCTTTCGCCAGCGGAGCCGGGGTCGGGGCCGGGGCGGCGGGCGTGGGCGCGGCGGGCGCCGGAGCGGCCGGCGCCGGTGCCGAAGCAGCGGCGGGCTTGGGGGCCGGGGCGGCGGCGCCTTCGCCCAGGCGGGCGAGCAGGGCGCCCACCTCGACCTCGGCGCCGGGCTCGGCCAGGATTTCAATCAGCGTGCCGGCGGCCGGCGAGGGAACCTCGACGGTGACCTTGTCGGTTTCCAGTTCCACAAGGGGCTCGTCCTGGGCGACGGCGTCGCCAACGGCCTTGAACCACTTGGCGACGGTCGCCTCGGTCACGGACTCGCCCAGCTGGGGAACGGTGATATCGGTGGTCATGGGTGTCTCCCAAGAATGAAAGGCGGGGCTGGGTCGGAAGGCAGGCGCGTCCGGGCCGGGGAGGCAGAGGCTTCCCGGCCCGGACGCCCGTCGTCAGGCAATGGAACTCATGCGGGTAACCCGACGGAAGGGTTGCGGCAAGGTGTCGCGCCCCCAGGTCAGGGCCTGTTCCACCAGCAGCGCTTGCTGCGAGACATGGTTGCGATACAGCCCGGTGGCGGGCGAGGCGGCCGACGGACGCCCGGCGTAGATGGCCCGGCGCTGCACCGTGCTGCCCAGTTCCTCCAGGATGTATTCCAAGCGGCGATCGACGAAGGTCCAAGCGCCCATGTTGGCGGGTTCTTCCTGGCACCACACCACCTCGGCCCCCGGGAAGTGGCGCAGGCAGCGCAGCACGGTATCCTTGGGCCACGGGTACAACTGCTCGACCCGGACCAAGGCGACGTCGTCCAGATTGCGCTCCTCGCGGGCTTGCAGAAGGTCGTAATAGACCTTGCCGGTGCACAACACCACCCGGCGCACGTTGCCCGAGACAATCCGCGGATCATCCTCGCCGATCACCCGCTGGAACCCGGCCTGGGTAAAGGCATCGATGTCGCTGACGCAACGCTTGTGCCGCAACAGCGACTTGGGGGTGAAGATGATCAAAGGCTTGCGGAAGTTGCGCCGGATCTGGCGGCGCAGCACATGGAAGTAGTTGGCCGGGGTGGTGACGTTGACCACCTGCATGTTGTCCTCGGCGCACAGCTGCAAGTACCGCTCGGGGCGGGCCGAGGAATGCTCGGGACCCTGGCCCTCGAAGCCGTGGGGCAGCAGCACCACCAGGCCCGACATGCGCAGCCACTTGCTTTCGCCCGAGCTGACGAACTGGTCGAAAATGACCTGGGCGCCGTTGGCGAAGTCGCCGAACTGGGCTTCCCACATGATCAACCCACGCGGCTCGGCCAGCGAATAGCCGTACTCGAAGCCCAGCACCGAGAACTCGGACAGCGGGCTGTCGATGACCTCGAAACGGGCCTGGTCGCGGCTCACGTGCTCAAGCGGGATGTAGCGGTCCTCGGTCTGCTGGTCGATCAGGACCGCGTGGCGGTGCGAGAACGTGCCGCGCCCCGAATCCTGACCCGACAGGCGCACCGGGGTGCCCTCGGCCAGCAAGGTTCCAAAGGCCAGTGCTTCCGCCGTGCCCCAGTCGAAGCCGCGCCCGCTGGCCATCATTTCGGCCTTGGCCTTGAGCTGGCGCACGATCTTGGGGTTGGTGTTGAAATTGTCGGGCGGCGTGCTGATGACCTTGCCCACCGCGCGCAGGGCCTCGGGCGTCACCGCCGTGCCATCCTGGCGGAATTCCTCCTCGCCGTTCATGGCTTCCAGCCCTTCCCACTTGCCGGCCAGCCAGTCGGCGCGGTTGGGGCGATAGCTGTCGGCGGCCTTGTAGGCTTCCTCCAGGCGGGCGTTGAAGGCCGCGACCATGTGATCCGCATCCTCGCGCGACACCACGCCTTCCTTTTCCAGGGCGCGGGCGTACACGGTGCGGGTGGTTTCGTGGGCCGCGATCGCCTTGTACATCAAAGGCTGGGTGAAGGCGGGTTCGTCGGCCTCGTTGTGGCCCTGGCGGCGGTAACAGACCATGTCCACCACCACGTCGTCGCCGAACTCCTGACGGAACTCGGTCGCGATGCGCGCGGCGTGGACCACCGCCTCGGGGTCGTCGCCGTTGACGTGGAAAATCGGTGCTTGCACGCTTTTGGCGATGTCGGTGCAATACTGACCCGAACGGCTGTACTGGGGGCTGGTGGTGAAGCCGATCTGGTTGTTGATCACGAAGTGGATGGTGCCGCCGGTGCGGTAGCCCTTGAGGCGCGACAGGGCGAAGCATTCGGCCACGATGCCCTGGCCCGCGAACGCGGCGTCGCCGTGGATCAACACCGCCACCGCCCTGGTGCGGTCCAGGTCGCCGATCTGGGCCTGCTTGGCGCGCACCTTGCCCAGAACCACCGGATCGGCGGCTTCCAGGTGCGAGGGGTTGGCCTGCAAGGACATGTGCACGGTCACCCCGTCGAACTCGCGCGAGGCCGAGGTGCCGAGGTGATACTTGACGTCGCCCGAGCCCTGCACGTCCTCGGGGTTGGCGCTGTTGCCCTGGAATTCGCTGAAAATGGCGCGGTAGGGCTTGTGCATGATCGCGGTCAGCACGTTGAGGCGCCCGCGGTGGGCCATGCCGACGTTGATTTCGGTCATGCCCAACTGCGAGCCGCGCTTGAGCACCTGTTCCAGGGCGGGAATCAGGGTTTCGCCGCCTTCCAGGCCAAAGCGCTTGGTGCCGGTGTACTTGACCTGCAAGAAGCGTTCGAAGCCCTCGGCCTCGGTCAGGCGTTCCAGGATCGCGCGCTTGCCCTCGGGGGTGAACTTGGTGTGGTTGCGCTCGCCCTCGATCCGGCGCTGGATCCAGCTTTTCTGCTCGGGCGACTGGATGTGCATGAACTCGACGCCGATGGTGCCGCAGTAGGTTTCGCGCACCACTTCAATGATCTTGGCCAGGGTGGCGCTTTCCATCCCCAGCACGTTGTCAATGAAGATCTCGCGGCCCAGGTCGTCCGGCGTGAACCCGTAGCTGCGGTAATCCAGCTCGGGATGTTCCTCGGTCGCGCTGAGGCCCAGGGGATCGAGCCTGGCCATCAGATGGCCGCGCACGCGATAGGCGCGGATCATCATCAAGGCCCGGATGGAATCCAGGATGGGCTGGCGGAGGTCGGCGGGGCTGGCCCCGGCCGGCGCCTTGCTTCGGGCGGCCTCCTTGCCCTCCTTGGGGCGGGGCGGCGCGGGCGGGGCGTCGGGATCGCTGGTGCCGATCACCTGATTGCCCCGGGGGCGCCACGACGGACCCAGCAGGTCCCCGGCCAGATCATCGGCCCGATCCGGGGCGCCGCTGGTCAGATCCCGGAAAAAATCAACCCATCCCGGATCAACCGAGGCTGGGTCTTCCAGATAGCGGCTGTAGACCTCGGCGATATAGATCGCGTTGGCGCCATTCAGAAAAGACGGTTCCACGTCACCACCCCTGTTCGTGCGGACCACGGCCAGCCACCGGGCCGGGCTCCCTGGGGGGGAGGGGAGCGCGTGCCACCGTTACGGCCTGTCCGCCTCGTGTTCTATCGACACACCTATCCAATAAACCATGTCCGTCGCCCCGAAGCCAGAGCCTGGCAAGACCAAAAGAGGCATTTGGCGCCGTCGGACGCAAACAGGCGAACCCGCCCCTTGTCCTTGTTCGGGAAAGGGGCGGGCCTTGAATCAGGCGGTCTTGCCGAGGGCGGCCACCATGGTGCTGCCCAGCGCCGAGGGGCTGTCGGCGACCAGGATGCCGGCCGAGCGCATGGCCTCCATCTTGTCGTCCGCCGTGCCCTTGCCGCCGGCGATGATGGCGCCCGCGTGGCCCATGCGCCGCCCCGGGGGAGCGGTCACGCCCGCGATGAAGCCGCACATCGGCTTGCGGATCTTCGAACGCTTCAGGAATTCGGCGGCTTCTTCCTCGGCCGAGCCCCCGATTTCACCAATCATGATGATGCCCTCGGTCTCGGGATCATCCAGGAACATTTCCAGGCAGTCGATGAAGTTGGTGCCGTTGACCGGGTCGCCGCCAATGCCGATGCAGGTGGACTGCCCCAGGCCCACGGCCGTGGTCTGGGCCACGGCTTCGTAGGTCAGGGTGCCCGAGCGCGACACCACGCCGATCTTGCCCCGCTTGTGAATGTGACCGGGCATGATGCCGATCTTGCATTCGCCCGGCGTGATCACGCCCGGGCAGTTGGGGCCGACAAGACGGGTCTTGGAGTTGCGCAAGGCGCGCTTCACCTTGACCATGTCGAGGACCGGGATCCCCTCGGTGATGCACACGGCCAGCTCGATCTCGGCGTCGATCGCTTCCAAGATGGCGTCGGCGGCGAACGGCGGCGGCACGTAGATGACCGTGGCGTTGCAGCCGGTGCGCGCCTTGGCCTCGGCGACGGTGTCGAACACCGGCAGGTCAAGGTGGGTGGTGCCCCCCTTGCCCGGGGTCACGCCGCCGACCATGCGGGTGCCATAGGCAATGGCCTGCTCGGAGTGGAAGGTGCCCTGCGAGCCCGTGAAGCCCTGGCAGATGACCTTGGTTTCCTTGCCAACGAGAACGGACATCAGGAGGCCTCCTTCACGGCCTTGACCACCTTTTCGGCGGCGTCGGACAGGTTGTCGGCCGCGATGATCGGCAGGCCGGAGTCGGCCATGATCTGCTTGCCCAGTTCCACGTTGGTCCCTTCCAGACGCACGACCAGCGGCACGTTCAGCGACACTTCGCGGGCCGCCGCGATCACGCCCTCGGCGATCACGTTGCAGCGCATGATGCCGCCGAAGATGTTGACCAGGATGCCCTCGACGTTGGGATCCGACAAAATGATCTTGAACGCGGCCGTGACGCGTTCGCGGGTGGCGCCGCCGCCCACGTCGAGGAAGTTGGCCGGCGAGCCGCCCTTCAGCTTGATGATGTCCATGGTCGCCATGGCCAGGCCGGCGCCATTGACCATGCACCCGATGGTGCCATCGAGCTTCACGTAGTTGAGGTCGTGACGCGAGGCCTCCAGCTCCATCGGATCCTCTTCCGCCTCGTCGCGGAACTCCAGGAGATCCGGATGGCGGAACAAGGCGTTGGAATCAAAGGTCATCTTGCAGTCAAGCGGCAGCACCTGACCGTCGGCCGTGACCACCAGCGGGTTGATTTCCAACACCGAGCAGTCGGTGGAGATGAAACAGGTGTAAAGACCGGTCAGCAGCTTGACAAAAGCCGAAACCTGCTTGCCCGACAGACCCAGGGCAAAGGCAACCTTGCGGCAGTGGAAGCCCGAAATGCCGGTGGCGGGATCGATCGTCTGGAAGAAAATCTTGTCGGGCGTTTCCGCCGCGACTTCCTCGATATCCATGCCGCCTTCGGTCGACGCCATCACCGTCACGCACGACGTGGCGCGGTCCACCAGCAAGGACAGGTACAGTTCACGCGAAATGTTGCATCCGTCTTCAATGTAAACGCGCGTCACCTCCCGGCCCTCGGGGCCGGACTGGTGCGTCACCAGGGTGTTGCCCAGCATCTGGAAGGCGTTTTGCTGGACTTCATCCAGCGAGCGGACAACGCGCACGCCGCCCTTGTCGCCGGCCGCTTCCTCAAGGAAATGCCCCTTGCCGCGTCCGCCGGCGTGGATCTGGGACTTGACCACCCAAACCGGACCGGGCAGGCGGCTGGCGACCGCCCGGGCCTCGTCGGCGGTGTAGGCCACACCGCCGCCGAGAATCGGCACGCCGTACTTGGCCAGGATTTGCTTGGCCTGATACTCGTGAATGTTCATGGTGTTGTTCTTCTCCTGTTCCGACGGAGCAACAATTTACTTGGGCATCAGCTCCCGCGAGGCCGCGATCAGCCCCTCGACGCTTTCCACCGACTTCTTGAACATCGCCTTTTCGTCGTCGTTCAGTTCGATTTCCACGACCTTTTCAACACCACCGGCGCCCAGGATGACGGGCACGCCCACGTAGATGCCATCCAGCCCGTACTGGCCATCGACCCAGGCGGCGCAGGGCAGAACCCGCTTCTTGTCCTTCAGGTAGGCCTCGGCCATCATCACGGCGGCCGCCGCCGGGGCGTAGAACGCCGAGCCGGTCTTCAGAAGGCCCACGATCTCGGCCCCGCCGTTGCGGGTGCGATCGACGATCTGGTCGAGCTTTTCCTGGGTGGTCCAGCCCATGCGCACCAGGTCGGGCAGGGGAATGCCGGCCACGGTGGAGTAGCGGGTCAGCGGCACCATGGTGTCGCCGTGGCCGCCCAGGACAAAGGCGGTGACGTCTTCGGTCGAGACGTTGAATTCCTCGGCCAGGAAATAGCGGAAGCGGGCGCTGTCGAGCACGCCGGCCATGCCCACGACCTTGGCGTGGGGCAGGCCCGACACCTCGCGCAGGACCCAGACCATGGCGTCCAGCGGGTTGGTGATGCAGATCACGAACGCGTCGGGACAGTTGGCCTTGATGCCGGCGCCGACCGCCGCCATCACCTTGGCGTTGATGCCGATCAGGTCGTCGCGGCTCATGCCGGGCTTGCGCGGCACGCCAGCGGTGACGATGACCACGTCGGCGTCCTTGATGGCGCTGTAGTCATTGGATCCGGCGTAGGCGATGTCCACGCCTTCGATCGGCGTGGCCTCAGCCATGTCCAGGGCCTTGCCCTGCGGCGTTCCCTCGGCGATGTCGAACAGCACCACATCACCGAGTTCCTTCAGGCCGATGAGATGCGCGAGCGTGCCGCCGATGTTGCCGGACCCGACCAGGGCGATCTTCTTGCGTGCCATGGAAACCCTCTTGATCGAATGATGGGTTCGCAATGGGGGATTTGCGAACGGAAACCCCTCTTCGTCCTGCCGAGTCGCGACGGGGCGGGGAGGGCATTTCTCCTAGCGCGATTCCCGGGGGCAGGCAAGGCCCCCGGCACCAACCGCCGCCTGTGGGAACAAGAAACGATTCCAGTTTGGGATCCTTCCCCATTCCCACGCCCGGTTTTATTCCCGGACCGCGAAGCCCGCCTGGATTGTGGCTGGCGTCTTTGAAAAACGCATAAGGGATCCATTATAGCATGGAGTACCGCGCGCGGTTTTCAATGGTCCGGAATCGTCCACAAAACCGGATCGGCGGGGGCCGTGGGAGGCAGATAGGGGTTGGGAATTTCAAAAACCCGCCGCCCGGCAAGATTGGCGGCGGCAAACATCCCCCGGTGGGTCGGGTGGGTGGTCAGCAGGCGGTCGAACGATCCATCGGCCAGGGCCAGGCGCAGGCCGCGTTCGATGCGCCCGGCCAGGGCGCTGTCGTCTTGCCGGGTGAAGAAATACGAGGTGGTCCGGTAGCGCAGCAGTATTCCCCGTTCCACCGCCAGCCCGTCGTCGGGATGCGCCGCCAGCTCGGCCCAGGCCTCGTTCAGGCCACGGGGGAAGTAATCAAAGCGTCCGTCCCGCAGCATGGTGAACAGGCTGTCGTAATTGCCCACCCGGCGGACCCGGAACCTGTTTTCCTCCATGACATGGGTTGAATTCCAGTCCAGGCCCTGGCCGGCGAGCATTTTCTTCAAGACATCCAGGCTGGTCACGGTGTCGAAGCGGGCCTGATCCCCCTCGCGGATCAAGAACACCCGGTATCCCAACAACCCTTTTTCCAGGGGAATGCGGATCGGGCGCATGGTTGCTTCCCGTTCCTCGGTGGGAATCGTCCAGATCACGTCCAAGGCGCCTTGCTTCAGGTTCTCAATGGCGCGCGACTGCGTGGCCGGGGCCTGAACCTCGATGGCGTAGGATCCCTCGTCGGCGGTCTTGGAAAGCGCAAGATCCAGCATCGCGACAAAGTAATCGTCCCGGGTATCTCCGGGCCGTTCCGGCGCCTTGATTCTGACTTCCAGGTCCGCGGCCATCGCGGCCCCCATGCCGAGCATGAGAACCATCAACACCCGCGCCACGTATTTCACCGCACGACTCATGACAAAGGATTCCTCCTGCAAAGGTGCCTTCTCATAAAAGCGGAAATTTTGACGCAACATAACCAAAGTGCCGTGTTTCAGGCAAAAGAGGTACATCATTTGTTGAAAATTTCAATCTGAGGAATCCTAGCAGAATGTGGAATGGAGATCCACAGGGCCCGCCTTTGCTTTCTGAACGCAAGGGACCGGGTTTTTGCTCTTTAAGGAGGCATTGCTTTGTTTAGTGGAAAAAGCACACGCGTCACGCGGGTAAGCATCTGCGCAAGCCCGCTCTTGACGGGGGGCTCTCGACACCAAGCTATATACTAAAGTAGGATGGTTGCGGCGGCGATACCCGGCGCTCAAGCCGAACAAAGGGGCTCTTCGATGCGTGACAACGGACCCATCACCGATCGCGAAATTGAGTTGGGCGACGACGCGATCATCGTGTCCGGAACGGATACCCGGGGGATCATCACCTTCGCGAACGAGGAGTTCGTCACCATCAGCGGATACAGTCCCGAGGAACTGTTCGGCGCCCCCCACAATATCCTGCGTCATCCCCACATGCCCCGCGAAGCCTTCGCCGACCTGTGGGCCACGGTCAAGGCCGGCCGGTCGTGGGAAGGAATGGTGAAGAACCGAACCAAGAATGGGGATTTCTACTGGGTCCGGGCCAACGTCACCCCGACCATGAGCGGATCCGAGGTCACCGGGTACATCTCGATCCGCACCAAGCCCGAACGCGCCGCCGTGACCGAGGCCGAACGGATCTACGCCCTGTTTCGCGAAGGCCGCGCCAGGGGGCTGGCGATCCATGAAGGGCGGGTGATTTCCACCACCTGGATCGGGCGTCTGGTGCGGCTGCGCGACAGCGTGGTGGGGCGTCTTGGCGTGGTCTTGCTGGTCCTTGGCGTGCTGGGCGCGGGGATCGGGGTGGTGGGTATCGACGGCATGCGCGCGATAAACCAGGATTTGAATCTGGTGTTCGATCGCAATGTCCGGGCGGTTATCGACCTTGCCACCCTGGTGGAACTCAGCGACGACGTCGCGCGCCAGGTCGATCTCA
The DNA here is from genome assembly GCF_007992075.1 of Pararhodospirillum oryzae. GTDB lineage: Bacteria > Pseudomonadota > Alphaproteobacteria > Rhodospirillales > Rhodospirillaceae > Pararhodospirillum > Pararhodospirillum oryzae. The sequence continues at coordinate 23,187 of NZ_BJZO01000038.1, read as the reverse complement.
TGGAAGGCGAGATGCTGCGCGGGTTATTGCCAACCACGTTGAACGATCGCCTGGGAACCATTGAGGGGCGACGCAAGGCTTTCACTATTTTGTGGGAAAATCACCTGAAAGGCGAGCATTCGGAGGCGGAAAAGGAGTTGCAGCGTCGGGTAACGACGACCTGGGAAGCCCTTTGGAAGGAGGGCGTGCCCGAGGCGCTTGAGCTCGCGCGGGGGGGCGATCGCGAGGCCCTGAGCCGGAAACTGGCCACGCGCACGCGCCCCCAGTTCGTGGCGGTGCACGGGGCGCTTCATGACTTGGTCAACCAGCAGCGCACCGACGCGGCCGCCCTGCGCGAACGGGCCGAGAAGGAAGTCTCGTGGCGTCTGCTGGCCTCGGTGGGGCTGCTGGTGGGCGGCGGCGCGCTGGGCCTCGCGCTCAGTGCCTGGTTTCTTGTTTCCCTGCACCGGCCCTTGCGGCGGATGGAACGCCATTTCGATGCCATCGCCGCCGGCAATCTGGGCTATGTCATTCCCTCGCCCGGCCTCGCCGAGCTCGACAACCTGAGCAGTCGCCTGCGCGCCCTCAAGGCCCGCATCGGTTACTACGTGCTGGAGCGCGCCGAAATGGCCAAGCGCAGCGAGGAAGAGTTGCGCCGGGAAATGATGGCGCTCACCAATCTGCTGGAAGGCGAGGTCCAGGAAACCGTGGGCGACATCTCGGTGCAGTCCAGCCGGTTGTCGGAAAACGCCGCCAACCTGGCCCAGGTGGCCGAACGCCTGTTGCACGATGCCACCCAGGTGACCGAATCCGTGCGCATCACCAGTGCCAACGTGCAGACCGTGGCCGGCGCCACGGAACAGCTGGAAGCCTCCAGCCGCGAGATTTCCGAACGCGTGGACAGCGGGGCGCGTCTGGCCGAAACCGCCCGCGCCAAGGGCGACGAGGCCTTGCACCGGGTTGAAAGCCTGACCGAGGCCACGGCGCGCATCGACAGCGTGGTGGGATTGATCCAGGGCATCGCCGGCCAGACCCGCATGCTGTCGTTGAACGCCACCATCGAGGCGGCGCGGGCCGGCGAGGCCGGCAAGGGGTTCTCGGTGGTGGCGGGCGAGGTCAAGGGACTGGCCGGCGAAACCGAACACGCCATTGGCACGATCAGCGAACAGGCCGAGGGGATCAGCCGCACCACCGGCGAGGCCGCCCGCACCGTCCAGGCAGTGGTGGAATCCATCCGCGCCATTGACACCATCACCGCCGACGTGGCCCGCGCGGCGGGCGAGCAGCGCGCGGCAACGGCCGAGATCATGAGCAGCGCCGCCCAGGCCGCCGAGCACACCGGCGCGGTGGCCGAAAGCGTGCAGGGCATGCGCGAGGGCGCGGAAACGACGGGCGCGGTTTCCACCCGGGTGCGGGATCTGGCCTCGCGGGTCAATCGCGACATCCTGGCCTTGCGCCAGCGGCTTTATGTCATCTTGCGTTCGTCGCATGGCGGCAATCGCCGCCAGTATCCGCGCATTCCCGTGGCCTTGCGCTACAAGGGCACGTTTGGGAGCAACACGTTTTCAGGCATGACCGCCGATCTCTCGCAAGGAGGGGCCCTGGTGGTGGTGGCGCAGGGCAGCCGCCCCAGCACGGGACGAGGCAGCCTGGATATCGAAGGGGTGGGCGAACTCGCGGCCGAGGTGGTGACGGTGAGCGAAAACGGCCTGCATCTGAAATTCCGGGCCCTGGATCCGGAACAGATCGAGCGCCTGAAAACCCGGATCGAGAAGGCGGTGGCCGACGATATCCCCATGGTCGAGCACGCGGTGGGGTTTGCCAAAACCGTGGCGGAGGTTTTCGAGCACGCCATCGCCGAGGGCCGGATCACGTCCGAGGATCTGTTCGACGGCAGCTACACCCCGATCCCGGGGACCAATCCGGTGCAATACATGGCCCCGCATACCGCGCTGGCGGAAGCCGAGCTGGGGCCGCTGATCGCGCGCCTGGCGGGCGCGGGGGGAAGCGTGCCGGTGTGCGTGGCCACCGACCGCAACGGCTACATCGCGGCCCACATGCCCGAGCACTCCAAGCCGCAAAGGCCCGACGATCCGGAGTGGAACCAGGGCAATTCCCGGAACCGCCGCCTGTACAACGACCGCGCCGGCATTCTGGCGGCCCGCTGCACCAAGCCCATGACCCAAACCTATCGCCGCGACATGGGGGGCGGCACCATCGTGCTGATGAAGGAAATCGATGCCCCGATCATGGTCCTGGGCCGCCGCTGGGGAGCGGTGCGCCAGGCCGGGGAACTGTTGCAGTAGGAAAAGCAAGCGCGTCCGGGGCGCGGGCGCGCGTCCCGCCCCGGACTTGCCGCAAGGATCAGGACGCCGGCGGGGCTTCCCCGGGCGCGGCCTCGGCCGGCGCGGCCTCGGCCGGCGCGACCGCCGGTTCCAGGGCGATCAGCTGCACGAGCTGGGGATGAAGGGCCGGGTTGGCGGCCAGCACCGAGCCGCTGTGCACCGGGTTGCCGGCGCCTTCCACGGTGCTGACGTAGCCACCGGCTTCCTTGACCAGCAAAATCCCCGCCGCGCAGTCCCACGGCTGCAAGCCTTCCTCCCAAAAGCCATCAAAACGCCCGGCGGCCACGGCGGCCAGGTCGAGCGAGGCGGCGCCAAACCGGCGCACGCCCGAGGTCCGGGCCATGACCCGGGCCAGGCGGTTGAGGAAGGTCAGGTGGCCGGGGCGGCCCTGGAAGGGGATGCCGGTCGCGAACAGGGCATCGCTTAGTTCGGTGCGGGCGGCCACGCGCAAGCGACGGTCGTTGAGGAAGGCGCCGCCCCCCTTTTCGGCCGTGTACATCTCGTTCAGCACCGGGGCGTAGACCACGGCCGCCGTGATTTCGCCCGCTTCCTCCAGGCCGATCGAGATCGCGAAGTTGGGAATGCCGTGCAGGAAATTGGTGGTCCCGTCGAGGGGATCGACGATCCAGCGCCGGCTGGGATCCGAGCCGGTTTCGGCGCCGCTTTCCTCCATCAGGAACGAAAAGCCGGGGCGCGCCCGCTTGAGTTCCTGGCGCAGGATCTGTTCGGCGCGCAGGTCGGCGGCCGAGACGAAATCGCTGGGGCCCTTGCGCGAGACCTGAAGGTGTTCGAGTTCGCCAAAGTCCCGCAGCAGCCCCCGGGCGGCCTTTTGGGCGGCGTTGACCATGACATTGAGATTCGCGGAACGCAGCGCCATCCGATCACGTCCTTGAAAACCAGGGGGGCGGCGGGAAAACTCCTCGCGCACGCCCGAGCCCGGAAGAAAAAGGGCAGCATGCCCAAGAGCCGGCCGGATCAGGGGCCGGTGGGTCGCCTCCAGGCCACGGGTCGCGCGGGGCGCAGGGCCGGCGGCGACAGAGAAGGAGGCGACAGGAAGCGGAACAACGCCAGACGGCCCCAGGACCGTCCGGCGGCAAACCATCGGCGCGGGATTATTTCGCGCGTTCGACGTAGGTGCACTCGGCGGTGTTGACCACGATGCGGGTGCCGGCCTCGATGAAGGGCGGGATCATGACCTTGAGCCCGTTTTCCAGAATGCCCGGCTTGTAGGACGACGAGGCCGTCTGTCCCTTGACCACCGCGTCGGCCTCGACCACTTCCAAGACCACCTGGGCGGGGAGGTTGATGGAAACCGGCTGGCCTTCGATCAGGTCCACGGTCACTTCCATGCTTTCCCGCAAGAAAGCGGCCTGGTCGCCGATCAGGTCGGAGGACATCACGAATTGTTCGAACGTTTCGGTGTCCATGAAGGTGAACCCGACATCGTCCTTGTACAGGAACTGGCAATCGCGTTCCCGGACTTCCAGGCGCTCGACGGTGTCGGCGGTGCGCCACCGTTCGTTGGTCTTGTTGCCGCTGTCGACATCGCGCATTTCCACCTGGATGAAGGCGCCGCCCTTGCCGGGCTGAATCAGCTGGATCTTGAGCACCGTCCAGCGTTTGCCCTGGTGCTCCAGCACTTGGCCGGGGCGGATCTGGTTGGCTTGCATTTTCATGGTGGGGGTTCTTCCGGGAATATAATCTTGCCTTCGGGGAGGGCCGGACCCTATCAGGGTTCCCTCAAGGAGGCAACAGTGGGACGCATCCCGCAACCGACTGCCCGCACGGCGCCGGGCCCTGGCCTGCCTCCTTGCCTCCCGTTCTTCCGATCGCCTGCTTTCAAGGATTACCCGATGGTCGAGGTTGCTCCCTCTCTTCCCTGGTTTCATCCCGAGGCGCTGGCGGCGCGCCGCCCCTTCCTGGCCGCCCGGGCCCGTCTGCTGGGCACGGTGCGGGCCTTTTTCGCCGGGCGCGGCTCGGTCGAGGTGGAAACCCCGGCCCTGCAGGTCAGCCCCGGCCTGGAACCGCACCTGAAGGCGTTCGCGACCCGGCTGGAATCACCGTTTGGCCAAGGTGCCCGCACCTTGTTTTTGCATACCTCGCCCGAGTTCGCGATGAAAAAGCTGCTGGCGGCGGGCGAGCCGGCCTTGTTCCAGCTCGCCCGCGTGTATCGCAACGGCGAGGTCAGCCCCACCCATCACCCCGAGTTCACCATGCTGGAATGGTACCGGGCCGGGCAGACGTTCACGGCCTTGATGGATGAAACCGAAGCGCTGGTGAAGGCGTGCGCGGTCAGCCTGGGGATTACCCATCTGCGTTGGAAGGATCACGTGGTTGATCCCTTCGTGCCCTGGGAACGTCTGAGCGTGAGCGAGGCCCTGGCGCGCCATGCCGGCCTCGATTTTCCCGCCCTGCTCGACGAGGCCGTGGCCTTGAGTGGCGACGCCCGCGAGCCCGATCCCCGTCCCCTGGCCCGCGCGGTCGAGGCCCTGGGGCTCGCCTGTTCGCCCGACGACCGCTTCGAGGACGTGTTCTTTCGCGTGCTGCTGGATCGGGTCGAGCCGTTCCTGGGCGCCGAACGGCCCTGTTTCCTGCATGGCTACCCCGTGTGCATGGCCGCGCTGTCGCGCCCCGACCCGCTGGATCCGCGTTTTGCCCAGCGCTTCGAGCTGTACGCCGGCGGCCTGGAGCTGGCCAACGCCTTTGGCGAACTGACCGATCCCGTGGAACAGCGCGCGCGCTTCGAGGCCGACATGGCGATCAAGGAACAGCTGTACGGGGAACGCTATCCCCTGGACGAGGATCTCCTGGCCGCCTTGCACCAGGGCATGCCCGAGTGCTGCGGGGCCGCCCTGGGCTTCGACCGGCTGGTCATGGTGTGCACCGGGGCCACGTCGATCGATCAGGTGCTTTGGGCTCCCGTGGCGCCGGCCTGACCGGCGCCCCCCGGGGGGTTATCCCGCCGGCAGATCCACCACGAAGCGGGCCCCTTGCACGCGGCCGTCGCTGCCCAGGCGGTTGTTGGCCCGGATCGTGCCGCCGTGGGCCTCGACAATCTGGCGCGAGATGGCCAGCCCCAGCCCGGAATGGGTGCCGAATTTTTCGTCCGCCGGCCGCTCGGAATAGAAGCGCTTGAAAATCAGCTCCTCGGATCCCGGCGGCAGGCCCGGCCCCTCGTCGTCCACACTGATCACGATGCGGTCGCGCACCCGTCGCCCCTTGAGGCGGATGGTCTTGCCATAGGGCGAGAACGACAAGGCGTTGACCAGAAGGTTGCGGAACACCTGAACCAGCCGCCCTTCCATGCCATGCACGATCAAGGAGTCCTGGGGATCGCCTTCCACCCGGATGGTGAGTTTCTGGTCCTCGGCCTCGCTCGCGTGGATCTCGGCCAGGGTTTCCAGGATCGGGCGCAGGCGCACCGGCTCTTTTTCGGCCCGCGACATCTCGGCGTCCATGCGCGAGGCGTCGCTGATGTCGGTGATCAGGCGATCCAGGCGCTGCACGTCGTCAACGACCACCGCCATCAGGCGCTTTTGCTTGGCGGGATCGTCCAGCCGCGCCGCCGTTTCCACGGCGCTGCGCAGCGAGGTGAGGGGGTTCTTGATTTCATGCGCCACGTCGGCGGCGAAGCCCTCGATCGCGTCCATGCGTTTCCACAGGGCTTCGGTCATGCCGCGCAGGGCCTCGGACAGGTCGCCCAGTTCGTCGGCGCGGTCCGAGTAATCGGGGATCCCGGTTTCGTGGCCTTCCTTGCCCCGGCGTACCTGGTCGGCGGCATTGGCCAGGCGCACCAGGGGCCGCGCGATCGTTCCCGCCAGATACAACGACAGGGAAATGGTCAGCGACAAGGTGAAGGTGAAAATCTCCAGCACCGCGAGACGCATCTCGAACAGGCTTTCGACGATGTCGTCCCCGGGGCGCGAGACCATGACCACGCCCACCACCTGTTTATAGTACTGCACCGGCACCGCGACCGACAGCACCAGCCCCCGGTCGGGCTGCACGCGCATGGCCTGGCTGCGTTCCCCCAGGGTCAGGGCCTCGGCCGCCTCGGGGTAGTCGCCCACGGTGGGGTTGTCGTGCTCGACCTCGGTGACCAGGCCGCTGTTCTCGGCGGCCGAGGGAAACAAGGCGTCGTACAGGCGCCGGGCCATGCTGGGCACCGGCGGCCGGGTGGGGGAGGGGGGCGGCAGGTCGGTGATCTGCACCACGCCGCCAAACCCGATCAGGGCGTTGCTGTCGCCGACCAGGGCGCCATTGGTGTCGAACAGGCGCGCGCGCACCCGCGCCAGATTGCCCAGCCGGCGCAGCATCTGGCGTCCGGTTTCCGGGTTGATGCCGTGGGTGGCGCGCACCACCAGCCCGTCCACGCTGACGTCCAGGTTGATCGCGCCCTCGGCGATGGCGGCGGCGATCAGGTCGGCCTCGGTGCCAAGGGCCTGGAAGGTCGAGGCGGTGAGGGCCCGCTTGTAGGTGTCCAGGTACAAAAAGCCGACGGCCAGGAAAATCGGCGCCATCAGGTTGACCGCCAGGATCCGCCGGGTCAGCGACGAGCGGAACAAGCCCCGGCTGCCCCGGCGGGAGCCGCGGGGACCTTGGTGGGCGTCGTCGGTGTCGTCCGCCGGATCGAGGCGGCCGGCGGCGGAAGGGGAGGTCATGGTCAGGGCCCAGGAACAAGCGGAAAACGGCACAGGCCAGGATTACAAAGGAGCATTGCCGTCGCCGTCCGGCCCCGAGCGCAGCGGCGTGGGATCCTTGTAGCGATATCCCACCCCGTAGAGCGTTTCGATTTCCGAGAACGTGCGGTCAACGTCACGGAATTTCTTGCGCAAGCGCTTGATGTGACTGTCGATCGTCCGGTCATCCACATAGATATTCTCGCCATAGGCGGCGTCGATGAGCTGGTCGCGGCTCTTGACGTGGCCCGGGCGCTGGGCCAGGGCCTGAAGGATCAGGAACTCGGTGACGGTGAGGTCCACCGGCTTGCCTTTCCAGGCACACAAATGGCGATCCGGGTCAAGGGTCAGATCGCCGCGCACCAGGGCGCTTTTCGAAAGATCCGGGCCGCTCGCGCCGGAGCGCAGCTCCAGGCGGCGCAGCAGGGCCCGGATGCGTTCGATCAGCAGGCGCTGGGAGAACGGCTTCTTGATATAGTCGTCGGCGCCCAGGCGCAGGCCCATCAACTCGTCGACTTCGTCGTCCTTGGACGTCAGGAAGATGACGGGCATGGCGGTGCGCTCGCGCAGTTTTTGCAGCAGCTCCATGCCATCCATGCGCGGCATCTTGATGTCGAGAACGGCCAGGTCGACCGGATCGGCCAGCAGGCCGCGCAGGGCCTCGGCGCCGTCGTTGTAGGTGGTGACTTCAAAGCCCTCGGCTTCCAGGGTCAGGGAGACCGAGGTCAGGATGTTCCGGTCGTCGTCGACCAACGCAATGCTGCGGCTCACGGTCATTGTCCTTTCGGGGCGGCGCCGGCGTCCTGGGCGCCGACGGGCCGCACAATCGCCTCGATGGTCACGGGTCCGGCGTGCTCGAACGTCAGATCGACGCGGACCCTTTCCCCTTCCACCAGGGGAGCCTTCAGGTCAATCAACATCACATGGAGCCCGCCCGGCCGCAACACGGTGTCGGTTCCCGGCGCGAGGTCAAGGGCTTCCACGGGACGCATGCGCATCACCCCGTCTTCCATGCGGGTCTGATGGATCTCGACCAGCCCCGCCGCCGGGCTTGCCGCCCGGATCAGGCGGTCCTTCGCTCCCCCATTGTGCAAGGTCATGAACACCCCCGCAACCGTCGCCGTGCCCGCCGAGGCACGGGCCCACGGGCGTTCAATGGTGATCAAACCGGCCGGGACCGAGTCGGTTTCCTGGGCAAGGGCCGGCGACGCCTCCCAGGCGAACCGGACAGGGTCGGCGCCCCCCCCGACAAAGCCCCCCATGAAGCCCCCCACGCCGACACCAACAACGACAACAAGCCGTGATAACGCGCATATCGCCATGATCCGAAGCCCTCCTCGTGATCAAACGGACATAAAGCCCGAGGATAATCGTACATCAAAATGGGCAAAAGGTCGGCCTTTCCCAGGGCGGAACGCTCCGTTTCCGGCGTTCCTTTGACAGCCCCTTGTCCTTATTGGGTTTTCTGGCTCCTCTTTTCCAGAACGTTTCTCCGCTCGCGGGGGGAAAAAGGATGGTTTCGAGGCGGAATCTCCCTTTCCCTGGGCACCGCTACCCCCGTATAGTGGAATCACCCCATGATGCACCGACCTGAACGACCGCGCCTGTCGCTCCCTGGCTTTCCGTATGAAACGGACAATCCGGGAGAGGCACGACTGGCCGTATCCGGGACGGCCCGGCGACGGTTTCCTGACATCTTGAAGAGAGTCACCGTCCCAGACCGCGAACTTGTTGCCGATGGGGCGGGGACTCACTACGTTCCTAAAAATTGTTCCAACCGGAGGACGATATGAGCATGAGCCCAACCCGCAACCAAAAGCTCCTCGCGTGGGTCGAGGAAGTGACCAAGCTCTGCGAGCCCGATCGGGTCCATTGGTGCGACGGCTCCCAGGAGGAATACGACCGCCTTTGCCAGGAAATGGTCGATTCCGGGACGTTCATTCGTCTGAACCCGGAACTGCGCCCGAACAGCTACCTGTGCCGTTCGGATCCCGCCGACGTGGCCCGCGTCGAGGATCGTACCTTCATCTGCTCCAAGACGAAGGAAGAAGCCGGTCCGACCAATAACTGGACCGACCCCGATGAAATGCGGGCGACCTTGAAGAAGCTGTACGCGGGCTGCATGAAGGGGCGCACCCTTTATGTGATTCCGTTCTCGATGGGTCCGCTGGGCAGCCCGATCGCCCACATCGGCGTTGAACTCACCGACAGCCCCTACGTCGTCACCAACATGCGCATCATGACCCGCATGGGCTCGAAGGTGCTGGACGTGCTGGGCGATGGCGAGTTCGTGCCGTGCCTGCACTCGGTGGGCAAGCCGCTGGCCGCCGGCGAGAAGGACGTGGCCTGGCCGTGCAACGCCGCCAACCGCTACATCGTCCACTTCCCCGAAACCCGCGAGATCATGTCGTATGGCTCGGGCTACGGCGGCAATGCCCTGTTGGGCAAGAAGTGCCTGGCCTTGCGCATTGCCTCGGTCATGGCCCGCGACGAGGGTTGGCTGGCCGAGCACATGCTGATTTTGGGCGTGAAGAGCCCGGATGGTCGCAAGCGCTACGTGGCCGGCGCCTTCCCCAGCGCCTGCGGCAAGACCAACTTCGCCATGCTGATCCCGCCCGCCGCCTATGAAGGCTGGGAAGTGACCACGATCGGCGACGATATCGCCTGGGTCAAGCCGGGCCCGGATGGCACCTTGCGCGCCATCAATCCCGAGGCCGGCTATTTCGGCGTGGCCCCGGGCACCGGGGCGCACACCAACCCCAATGCCATGATCGCGTGCTCGAAGAACTCGATCTTCACCAACGTCGCCCTTACCGAGGACGGTGACGTGTGGTGGGAAGGCATGACCCAGGACAAGCCCGCCCGCCTGATCGACTGGAAGGGCCAGGAGTGGACCCCGGACTGCGGTCGTCCGGCGGCGCATCCCAACGCCCGCTTCACCGCGCCCGCCAACCAGACGCCCTCGATCGATCCCGATTGGGAAAACCCGGCCGGCGTGCCGATCAGCGCCTTCATCTTCGGCGGGCGCGTGTCCAACAACTTCCCGCTGGTCTTCCAGAGCTTTGACTGGACCCACGGCGTCTATCTGGCTGCCACCATGGGCTCGGAAGCCACCGCCGCCGCCGACGGCCAGAAGGGCATCCGCCGCGATCCCATGGCGATGCTGCCGTTCTGCGGCTACAACATGGCCGACTACTGGCAGCATTGGCTGGACATGGGCACCAAGATCGAAGGCGACAAGCTGCCCAAGATCTTCCGCGTGAACTGGTTCCGCCGCGACGAAAACGGCCGTTTCATCTGGCCGGGCTATGGCGACAACATGCGCGCCCTGGAATGGATCCTGTCGCGCTGCGATGGCACCGGCCATGCCGTGGAAAGCCCGATCGGTTTCGTGCCGGGCGAAGGCGATCTGCGCTGGGACGGCCTGTCCGAGTTCGACATGGCCAAGTTCCACAAGATCATGGCCGTGCACAAGGACGTGGCCCGCGACGAAGTCCAGCGCCAGGATGTGCACTTCGCCCAGTTCGGCGATCGCGCGCCCAAGGCCCTGCTGGAACAGCGCGAGGCCCAGCTTTCCCGTCTGGAGCAGGCGCCCGACGTGTGGACCCTGCCGGCCGCCGCCGAATAACACCGGCCCGGACCACGGTCCGGGCCTCGGGGGCGCATTCCGATCGAAATGGATCAGTGAATGCGCTTCAGTTTTTTGAATCATCGCATTCTCAGCCGAAACGGTGTCCATTTCGGCTGAGAATGCTCTAGTAAAGCGCCGGGGGAGGCTCTGCTTCCCCCGGTTTTTTCGTGGGGGTGTCTTCTTGCGCCTCTTGCGCCTCCCCGGTGTCGTCTTGCGTTTCTTCCAAGGCCCGCGTTTGCGCCAGGGGGGGGAGACAGGGCAGGGTGACGATGAAGCAACTGCCCTCGCCAGGCGCGCTTTTCACCCGGATGGTGCCCCCATGGCGTTCGACGATCCGCCGGGCCACCGCGAGGCCAATCCCGGTGCCGGTGTAGCGGCTGCTGGGATGGAGCCGCTTGAACGGCTCGAAAATCAAATCCTGATAGGCCAGATCAATGCCAATGCCGTCATCGCTGACGTGCACCTCCCAGGCATCGGGGAAGGGATGGGCCGCGACGTGGACGTGGGGGGCGCATTCGGCGCGGCGGAATTTCAGGGCGTTGGCGACGAGGTTCTGAAACAGCGACGTGAGATGGCGCCGGTCGCCCGGGACCGTGGGCAGGGCCTCGACGTCAAGATGCGCGCCGGTCTCGGAGATCGCCTGAGCCAGGTTTTCCCGCACCTCGGCCAGGACGGCATTGAGATCCACTTCCGTGAACGGGGGAACGGGGCTGCCGACCCGGGAATATTCCAGAAGATCCAGGATCAGGGTCTTCATCCGCCTGGCGCCCCCGACAATGAACGCCAGGAACTCCCTGGCCTCCTGGTCGAGGTGCTCGCCATGGCGGCGCTCCAGAAGTTGGGAATAGGCCACAAGGGCGCGAATGGGCTCTTGCAGATCATGGGAGGCCATGGAAGCGAAGCGCTCCAGGTCGGCGTTGGACTGGCGCAGCGCCTCCAGGGTATTTTGCAAGTCGGTGACATCCTGCGTGGTGCCCGACAGGCGGATGGGCCCGTTGGCGTCGTATTCCGTCACCCGGCCCCGGCTGCGCAGCCAGCGGGGCGGGCTTCCCGGGCGATTGAGGCGCGCGATATGCTGGAACTCCTCTCCGGTTTCCAGGGCTTCGGTGAGCCGCGCGAAAAAGATCATCCGGTCCTTGGCGCCGAGCTGACCCGCGATGTGCTCCCGGAGCACGCGGGCGTTGCCCGCGCCGGTTTCCCTGTCGAAAAGACCCAGGGTATCCCCTGCCCATTCCACGTTGTCGGTGCGCACGTTCCAATCCCACACGGCGGTCGCGCTGGCGGCGACGGCCCTTTCGAAATGACGCTTCTGGTTGGCGAGATCAGCTTGCACGCGATACGCGCCGGTGACGTCGCGAAACACCATCACCACGCCGCGCGGGGGCAGGGGAGTGCCCGGGGCGTGGCCGTCGAGGATGGGCGCGGCGCTGTCCGAGATCTGGTACTCGCGACCATCGCGGGCAATCATTCCCGTGTGGTTGGCAAGCCCGACGGCGTGGCCCCCGGCCAGGACGCGCGAGACCGGGTCGGACACCGGGCGGCGCGTTTCCACGTTGAAAAGGCGAAGAATATGCGAAAGAGGACGGCCCCGGGCTTCGTCCTCGCTCCAGCCGGTCAGACGCGCCGCCTCGGGGTTCACGCGGCGCACCATCCCCCGGGCATCGGTGACGATCACCGCGTCCCCGATCGAGCGCAAGGTGACCTCCAGTTCGCGGCTCTGGCGCACCACAAGCTCGTAGCTGCGCACCAGGGTCAGACCGGTCGCCGAAACCACCGCCACCAGGGCCGATTCAATCAGGTGGGACTGGGCCCGGAAATAGCTCAGGATCGATTGATCGGCTGCCCAGTCGTGGCGGTAGGCTTCGATCACGCCAATACCCACCATGACCCCCTGATAATACGTCATCACGGCGGCGATCCACAGGAGGGCAAACCAAACCGGATTGTCCACCCTGATCAGGATAAAACGATACAAAAGACGTAAAATCACCATGAAGGGGAGCGTCAACCCCATGTTGATGGGGAAAACCACCCCCAGCGGCAAGGTGTGCTGCCCCACCGCCGCCAGCAAGGCGGCCAGCAGCAGCGCCATTCCCCAGAACCGCAGGAGCACGAAGCCCATGGCACCGAACGCATAGCGTCCCGACAGAAAAATATCGGTGTGGGGAATGTTGACGTTGACGTAGGCGGCGGCCGTGGCAAGGCCGCCAGCCACCAGAAACACCGCGCAGTCGTGTCGAAGCGGGTGCGCCCCGGTGCTTGGGCGCGTGGTCGAAAGAAAACCGAACGCTCGATCGCCAAACACGTCTAGCCCCCCCTTGGCGCGCCGTGCACAGGACCGGAAGCGGAGAAGCGCTCTCCCGATTTTGCGCCTGGCGGTTCCGAAAGGCGGATCCCCTTTTTCCCGGCGTTCCCTTTCGGGGCGGGTCCCCACTCCTGACGGGCCGGGCGGGTGGGGGGATCACCCGAACAAGATACCGCCGACGCGAAAATAGACCAAGGATTGTGGCCGGATTCGGAACGCTTTCGAAAAATTCTCTCGCGGGGCAGAGAGGAGAGGGAGGCGAAAGGAAGGCCCCTGGGTGCGTTCCGGGTTTTCCACCGTTTCCGCCCGCACAGGAGGGGTCAGGACTTGCGCGTGCCCGAGGTATAGCCGGCGTGCTTGCGGTAGATGGTCGAGGGAGACACATCAAGGATGCGCGCGGCCCGGGTCACGTTGTTGTCCGTCAGGCGCAGCGCGGCCTCGATGGCCATTGCCTCCAGCTCCGCGAGCGGGCGCGCCAGCAGGAAGTCGAGCGCCGCCGGATCGCTCAGCGTGGGGCTGGCCGCTTCGGCGAGGCCGGCCGGGGGCACGGGACGATCCAGGGGGGGCGGCAGCATCCCGGGCGCGACCAGGGCCCCCTCGTTAAGCACCACGATGTTGCGGATCACGTTTTCAAGCTGGCGGACATTGCCGGGCCAGGCATACGTCACGATCCGGTTGAGCGCCTCGGCTGTGAAATCCTGGAAGGCCTTGCCCTCCAGCTTCGAGAAGTCGACCAGGAAACGCCGGGCCAGCAGCGGGATATCGTCGCCCCGATCGCGCAAGGGTGGCAGATGAATGGGCACTACGTACAGCCGGTAGTACAAATCCTCGCGAAAGCGCCCGGCCTTGACCTCGGCCAGGGGATCGCGGTTGGTCGCGCACACAAAGCGGATATCGGCTTCGCGGTCGGCGCTATCCCCCACGCGGCGGTAGGTTCCCGTCTGGATGAAGCGCAGCAGCTTGACTTGCAGCTCCAGATCCATTTCGCAGATTTCATCCAGGAACAGCGTGCCCCCGTCGGCGCGGCTGGCCGCGCCCTCGCGGTCGGCGATGGCCCCGGTGAACGCGCCCTTGCGATGGCCGAAAACCTCGCTTTCCATCAGTTCGCGCGGGATGGCGCCACAGTTCAAGGCGATGAACGGCCCGTTGCGGCGCTCGGAAAGATTGTGAATGGCGTTGGCGCACAGCTCCTTGCCGGTTCCGGTTTCGCCGGTGATGAAAACGCTGGCGCCACTGCTGCCGGCGGCCGCTTCAATCAGGCTGAAAACGTTCGACATGGCGGGCGAGTTGCCCAGAAACCCCGAGGGGCCGCGCCGCGAGCGCGAAGGGGCCTGCGACTCGGGGGCCGCGCCTCCCCGGGGCGGGGTGGGAGCGGAATCGCCCAGGCGCCGGCGTTCCAGCGCTTCGTCGACGGCGGCGCGCAGCTTGTCGGGGGCGCACGGTTTGACCAGGAAATCCAGCGCGCCCTCGCGCATCGCCTCGACGGCGCGGCGCACCGAGCCGGTCCCCGTCAAAACAATGGTGGGAGGGGTCGCTTCCGGGCCCAGGCGGCGCAGAATATCCAGGCCGTCCATGTCGGGCAGGCCAAGATCCAGGACCATGAGATCAAACCGGTCACCGGGCTGGGTCAGCCAGCCCAGGGCCTGTTCCCCGGTGGTCGCCACGCGCACCAGGCGCCCGGCGGCCCGTAAATAAGCGGCGTACAGTTCGGCGTTGGAGGGAGAATCCTCCACCATGAGAATGGTACGGACCATGCAGCCCTGCCCTGTGCCGTCGGGGTCGATCTCTTTCCCGCAGGAGAAGAGAATGAAACCCTACCATACCGACAGGGGACAAGGCCTGTCCATCTTTCCGCCAGGTCCCGGCACGGCGCCCGGGACCGGCGGAAAGGAAGGAGGATCAGCGATGAATACCGGAAACAGCGACGTACTGAGCACGGCGGAAGGCATTGTCCAGGCGGGCCTGGCGGCGGTCCAGACGGTCTTCGATGAGCCGAACCACCAAGGCCATCAAGAACACAACGAGAAGGAGTTCTGCCATCATAGTTCCCCAATAACGCAACTCAAGGGCGATTTAAATTCTGTGTTTTTTTGAGGCAGGCGTACGGTACAGGCGGTTCCTCCCATGAGGATGCCCCTCCCAGGCTCCGGTGACCCGGCTCCCGGAGAAAAGCCCCCGATCCCTTTGCTGGTTGCCCGCGATCCTACGGGGGCGGACGTTTTGTTGCAAGACGGGGAGTCCACGCCACAAAAGTTTCAACCGGAATTCAACGACGCCGGATCCCGGGGGGCGTATCCGTTTCGCCGTTCAGAAGGCGACGGCCACGAGCCGGGTCTTCTTGCTTCTTCCTGCGAGGCAGGTTTGAAAAAGCGCGTCGCCTTGCGCACACCCGGCTGACGCGCTCCATCTCCAGTGTTTTGTAAAACGCGACTTTTCCAAAAGGCGGTTCTGGCGGAAAAAGCCTCGTTGAGGGAAAGACCCGAAAAGTGGAAACCGCTTTTCGGATCAGTCTAAGTCAAAAGCAAGGCCTTGGAGCATCGTCCCGGGATCCGGTTCAACGCATCATGCCCTAAAAAAACCTCCGTTTTCCCATGAACCGGGAAAACACTGGATCCCCGCGCCCGGGTTTGTTCCCACGGGAAAAGCGGTGCTCCCTTTTCCCCGGGAAACGCTACCCCAGCAGCAAGGCGTCGTCGTCCAGCTCCTCGCCGCGCTGACGGGAAAACTCCGCCAGCAGCCCTTCCACCGTCATGCCGGCGCGCTCGCTTCCCATCAGGTCAAGCACCACGCGGCCTTCGTGCAGCATCAAGGTCCGATCCCCCAGGGCCAGGGCCTGGCGCATCGAATGGGTTACCATCAGGGCGGTTAATCCCCCTTCACGGATCAGGGTCTGGGTCAGGCGCAAGATAAGATCGGCGGTGCGGGGATCAAGGGCCGCCGTGTGTTCATCAAGCAATAAAATGCGCATGGGGGCCAAGGTGGCCATCAGAAGGCTGACCGCCTGACGCTGTCCCCCCGAGAGCAGCCCCATGCGATCGTCCAGGCGGTTCTCCAGGCCCAGCCCCAGCCGGGCCAGGCGCTCGCGCAAGGTGGCGCGCTCGGGGCGCGACAGCGCCGGGCGCAAGCCGCGAAGCCCGCCCCGGCGCAAGGCAAGCGCCATGTTTTCCGCGATGGTCAGGCGCTCGCAGGTCCCCGCCAGCGGGTCCTGGAACACGCGGGCCACCAGGGACGCGCGCTTGTGAGGGGGCCAGCGGGTCACGTCCTCGTGCCCGATCAGCAAGCGTCCCGAGCGCAAACGCGCCTCGCCGGACAAGGCGTTGAGCAACGTGCTCTTGCCCGCGCCGTTCGAGCCGATGACGGTGACCCACTGCCCTTCGGGGATGTCCACGGTCACCCCGCGCAGGGCGTGGTTTTCCAGGGGCGTGCCGGCATTGAACACCACGTCCAGGGCTTCGGCGGTGATCATGGCGCGGGCCTCCCGTTCGCCGGTGCGCCACGGCGCGTCAGGCGCCGGACCACGGACGCCTTCCAGCCCGGCAGAACCAGGGCGACGGCCACCAGAACGGCCGTGATCAGGTTCAGGTCCTGGGCCTGCAGACCCAGGGCATCGCTGTTCAGGGCGAGGGCAACCGCCAGCCGGTAAAGCACGGCTCCGAGGATGCAGGCAAGGGTGGCCAGGATCATGGTCCGCGTCGACATCACCGCTTCGCCCAAGATCACCGAGGCCAAGCCAATGACGATGCAGCCCACCCCCATGGAAATGTCCGACCCGCCTTGCGACTGGGCAAACAGGGCACCCGCCAGCGCCACCAGCGCATTGGAAAGAGCCATGCCGCCCACGATCACGGCCCCGGTGGCAATGCCCTGGGCCCGGGCCATGCGGGGGTTGGCCCCCGTCGCGCGCATGGCGAGGCCGGCGCGCGAGGCCAGGAACAGGTTGACCAGAACCAGGGCCCCGATCACCACCCCCAGCAGCACGGACGGAATCATCCACGCGCGCGCCGGCCAGCCGGGTTGCTCGACCCACGAAAACACGGTGGGATCCATCAGAAGCGAAATATTGGGCCGGCCCATGATGCGCAGGTTGACGGAATAAAGCGCGATCATGGTCAGAATCGACGCAAGAAGATGCAAGATCCTCAGGCGGACGTTCAAAAGGGCGGTGACCGAACCGGCCATGGCCCCGGCGCATACCGCCATCGAGGTGGCGGCGAGGGGCGGCCATCCATGGGTGATCAGAACAGCCGCGACGGCGCCCCCCAGGGGGAAGCTGCCGTCCACGGTCAGGTCGGGGAAATCCAGAACGCGAAACGAAAGGAAAACCCCCAGGGCCACGAGACCGTAAATCAACCCGGTTTCGATGGCCCCCAGAAAAGCAACGAGGCTCACCGGATCACCACCGCGGCATTCTTGATCATGTCCTCGGGCAGGGTCAGACCCATGCGCTCGGCCATGCCAAGGTTGATGTACAGGTCGTTCTTCTGAACGGTTTCAACCGGAATCGTGCGCGGGTCGGTGCCGGCCAGGATGCGGGACACGATGTGGCCGGTTTGCAGCCCCAGGTCGTGATAATCAAACCCGACGGCCGCGACGGACCCCCGTTCAACCGAAGCGGTATCGCCGGTGAACACCGGGATCTTGTTGTCGATGCCCACCTTCAGCACGGCTTCCAGCGAGGAAATCACGGTGTTGTCGGTGGGAACGTAAATGGCATCGACCTTGCCCACCAAAAAGCGCGCGGCGTCCAGAACGTCGGACGAGCGCGGCGCGGTGGACTCGACAATGGTGAAGCCGGCCGCGCCGGCCAGCTCCTTGAGCCGGGCGACCAGGGTGACCGAGTTGGCTTCGCCACTGTTGTACATCACGCCCAGGCGCTTGGCCCCGGGCATGATCGAGCGGATCATGGCCAGGTGGCGGTCAAGGGGCAGCATGTCGCTGGTGCCGGTGATCGGACCGCCGGGCTCTTCCATCGAGCGCACCAGCTTGGCCCCGACCGGATCGGTCACGGCCGAGAACACCACTGGAATGGAGCCGGCGACGGCGGCGGCCGTCTGCGCCGAGGGAGTGGCAATGGCCACGATGACGTCGGGAGCAAGCCCGACGAATTTCTTGGCAATCTGGGACGCGGTTGACACCGAGCCCTGGGCGGATTCATAAGTCCACTCCAGGTTGTCTCCAACCACCCATCCGTCCTCGCTGAGGGCATCTTGGATGCCCTGGCGGGCGGCATCCAGGGCCGGATGCTCGACAATCTGGGTAATGGCGACGTGGCGGGTCTGGTCGGCGGCGTGGACGGGATCCAGGGGAAGGGTCGTTGCCGTCACGGCAAGGCCAAGGGCGGCGGCGATCGGGGCGATCAGACGCATGGAGGCTCTCCGCAAGCAGGATCGAACGAAAGGGGGCACGGTGCCCGAGCCGCCTTGCGTGGTCAAGCACCGCCCTTGAGGGCCGGCCCCGCGTTTTTGTCCAGGCGGGGCCGGAGGGGGGTCAGCGGGCGTTCCAGGGCATGATCGGAACCGAGCTGATGGAACTCTTGGGGCTGCCGTCCACCAGCTTGTCGCTGATCACCAGATAGATCAGCACATTACGGTCCTTGTCGAGGAAGCGGTGCACCCGCAGGCGCTTGAACAGGGGCGAGCGGCGTTCCGAAAAGACCACGCCGCCTTCGTCGAGATCCTTGGGCAGCTCGATCGGGCCCACCTGACGGCAGGCGATGGAACTGTCCGAGGGATCCTCGGCCAGGCCGACCATGCCTTCCAGTCCGCCGGTCCGGGGGCGGGACAGGTGGCAGGTCACGCCCTTGACCTCGGGGTCGTCGAAGGCCTCGATGCAGACCTTGTGATTGGGGCCCAGCAGCTTGAACGCCGTGGACACGCAGCCGATTTCGTCGGCGAAGGCGGGCGGGGCGGCCAGCAGCACGGCGGCGGCCAGTCCGACGCCCGAAAGGGCAAAGCGCATGACAAGCTCCTTGGCAGGGGCGAAACAAGCCCTAGTGCACCACGAAAAAGGCCGGCTCCGCAAGGGAACCGGCCTTTTCCTGAGTGGGGCGAGCGATGGGATTCGAACCCACGACCTCATGGACCACAACCACGCGCTCTAACCAACTGAGCTACGCCCGCCACCGAGGAGGAGGCGGTTTCTAATCCATCGCCCGGGGGGCGTCAAGGGCTTTTTTGCAAGGGGGTGCGGGGGCGTTCGAAAAAGCGCGCGAGCCGCGCCAGGGCCTCGTCCAGGTCGGTCTCGCGCTTGGCGAAGCAAAACCGGATCAGGGGGGAGGCGGGGGCGGTTTCGTGAAAGGCACCGACGGGAATGGCGGTGACCCCGGCCTCGACGGTGAGGGTCCGGCACACGGCTTCGTCGGAGCCCTCCAGCCCCAGGGGGCGCGGGTCGGCGATCAGGAAGTAGGTGCCGGCGGTGGGCAACACCGTCATCCCCAGCCGACTCAGGCCCTGGGCCAGGCGATCGCGCCGGGCCGCCATGTCGCGGGTCAGGCCGTCGAAATAGGCGTCGTCCTGGTCCAGGCCCCAGGCGACGGCGCGTTGAAGGGCGGTGGGGGTGGTGAAGGTCAGGTACTGATGGGCCCGGGCCAGCACCGGCATCAGGGCCGCGTCGGCGATGACGTAGCCCACCTTCCAGCTGGTCAGCGAAAACGTCTTGCCCGCCGAGCCGATGCGCACCGTGCGCTCGCGCAGGCCGGGCAGGGTGATCGCGGGGACGTGCGCTTGTCCGTCGAACACGAGATGCTCGTAGACTTCGTCGCACACCACGTAGGCGTCGTGACGACGCGCCAGGGCGCCGATCAGGGCCAGTTCCTCCGCCGTGAACACCTTGCCGCAGGGGTTCATGGGGGAGTTGACCACGATCAGCTTGGTTTTCGGCGAGAAGGCGGCTTCCAGGGCCGGGAGGGGCAGGTCCCAGGCGGGGGGCGCGAGACGCACCAGGCGCGCGGTGGCCCCGGCCCGGCGTATGACCGGCAGGTAGCTGTCGTAAAACGGCTCCAGCACGATGACCTCGTCGCCGGGATCGATCAGGGCCAGCAAGACGGCGGCCAGGGCCTCGGTCGCGCCCGAGGTGACCATGATTTCGCTGTCGGGATTCACCGCATGGTCGTAAAATCGGGCCTCGTGGCGGGCCAGGGCCTGGCGCAGCACGGGGTCGCCCATCATGGGCGGGTACTGGTGCGGCCCCTCGGCCAGGGCCCGGCGCGCGGCTTCGATCACGCCCGGCGGCTCCAGTCCCTCGGGAAACCCCTGACCCAGGTTGACGGCGCCATGCGCCTGGGCCAGCGCCGACATGGTGGTGAAAATGGTGGTTCCAAGACTGGCGAACAGGCTGTTGACCGCTTTCATGCCGAGTCCCTTTCGGTCGCGAGAAGAGAAGAGTCAAGAAAAACGGACAGTAGCGCCGACGGAGCGCGGGGGCGTGCCCAAAAAGGCGTCACCCTGCCTGTCGTTCAGGCAGCCGTCCCGGCCCTCTGGCGGGGCAAACTGGTTGAAACAAATACTTTTCTCGGAATGTGACCTGGGCGTTGAACACCCGATGGGGGCGTGATAAGGGAACGAGCAACTGGCCCCGCGGGGTGCCGGTCGGATCCGTCGAAGGAGGGATGCGTCCGGCTCCCGCGTTGGGGGTGCCTGCCCGACCATCCAGCCGGAGCAACCGGAGCCCATGAAGAAGATTGAAGCGATCATCAAGCCTTTCAAGCTCGACGAGGTGAAGGAAGCCCTTCACGAGATCGGCTTGCAGGGAATTACCGTCACCGAGGCGAAAGGGTTCGGGCGTCAAAAAGGCCATACCGAGCTGTACCGCGGCGCCGAGTACGTGGTCGACTTCCTGCCCAAGGTCAAAATCGAGCTGGTGATCGAGGATACCCTGGTGGAACGCGCCGTGGAGGCTATCCAGCAGGCGGCGCAGACGGGTCGCATCGGCGACGGCAAGATCTTCATCTACCCCATTGAGGAAGCCATTCGCATCCGCACGGGGGAACGGGGCAGCGACGCCATCTAGTCGGGTGCCCCTGCTCACCTGGCACCGCCACCGGCCGGCCTGAACCCGACCACTCCCGAGGACGCAAGGGTCCCGGAGGGCAGGGGGAAGGGAAAGGTGGCCCGGCATACCCTCGCCGGTTCGCCGGTGACCCGTTCCACGAGGACAGGGCCGCCGCATCAAGTCAGTCTCAAGGACAACGGGAACTCAAGGTCATGTCCGACGCCCAGACCATTCTCGAAATGATCAAGGAAAACGACGTCAAGTTCGTCGATTTCCGCTTTACCGACCCGAAGGGCAAGTGGCAGCACACCGCTCAGTACGTTTCGACGGTCGATGAGGAGGCCCTGAACGAGGGCATCATGTTCGATGGTTCTTCCATTGCGGGTTGGAAGGACATCAACGAGTCGGACATGATCCTGAAGCCGGATCTGACCTCCGCGGTGATGGATCCGTTCGCCGCCCAGCCGCAGCTGATTTTGTTCTGCGACGTGATCGAGCCCTCGACCGGGCAGCCCTACGACCGCTGCCCGCGCTCGATCGCCAAGAAGGCCCTGGCCTACCTGGCTTCCTCGGGCATCGGCGACACCGCCTACTTTGGCCCCGAGGCCGAGTTCTTCGTGTTCGACGACGTGCGTTACGACGTGTCGATGAACCGTTGCATGTTCGAGATCGACAGCGAGGAAGGCCCCTACGTCACCGGCAAGGTGTTCGACGAGGGCAACTACGGCCACCGTCCGCCGGTCAAGGGCGGCTACTTCCCGGTGCCGCCGGTGGACAGCGCCCAGGACCTGCGCGCCGAGATGATCTCGACCATGGCCGAAATGGGCATGCCGGTCGAAAAGCACCACCACGAGGTGGCGCCCTCCCAGCATGAACTGGGCATTCGCTTCAACACCCTGATTGAAGCCGCCGACGACATGCAGAAGTACAAGTATGTCGTGCAGATGGTTGCTCATGCCTATGGCAAGTCGGCCACCTTCATGCCCAAGCCGATCGCCGGCGACAACGGGTCGGGCATGCACACCCACCAGTCGATCTGGAAGGACGGCAAGCCCCTGTTCGCCGGGTCGGGCTACGCCGATCTGTCGGATACCGCTCTGTACTACATTGGCGGCATCATCAAGCATGCCAAGGCGCTGAACGCCTTCACCAACCCGCTGACCAACTCGTACAAGCGCCTGATCCCCGGCTTCGAGGCTCCGGTGCTGCTGGCGTACTCGGCCCGCAACCGTTCGGCTTCCTGCCGCATCCCCTACACCGCGAGCCCGAAGGGCAAGCGCGTCGAGATCCGCTTCCCGGATCCGGGCGCGAACCCCTACCTGGCCTTCGCGGCGATGATGATGGCCGGCCTCGACGGCATCGAGAACAAGATCCATCCGGGCGACCCGATGGACAAGAACCTCTACGACCTGCCCCCCGAGGAGCTGGTCAACGTGCCGACCGTCTGCGGCTCGCTGCGCGAAGCCCTGGAAAGCCTGAACGCCGACCGCGAGTTCCTGAAGAAGGGTGGCGTGTTCACCGACGAAATGCTCGACGGCTACATGGCCCTGAAGTGGGAAGAAGTGTACAACTTCGAGCACGCTCCGCACCCGATCGAGTACAAGATGTACTACTCGGTGTGAGGACGCGGCTGGCGTTTTGCGCGCAAGGGGTTTCCTCTTGCGCGCGGGCGCCTGTTTCCTCTTTCGGCCTTTCCCTGGGGTTTCCCTGGGGAAAGGTTTTTTTATGTGAAGAGGGTTCTTACGGCATCGGCGAGCGCCGGGAAGATCTGCTTCCCGCGTTCCCGTGGTCTGGTGCGCGGACTTCCCGGCGTATTCAAGATGGGAATTAATCCAGCCGCCGCTTGAAAAGTGGGGCGGTCTTGTCTTACCATATCCATACATCCGCCCCTTGGCAGTACGCTGATCCCCTCGCTATCCTGGGACAGCCGACCCCTTGGGGCTTTTTTTTTGGACCGAGGCGCATCCCGTGAAAACTGCAATCCTGATTGATGGGGGGTATTTCCTCAAGCGGTTGCGCTCAGTGTGCAAACACGTTGATCCACAAAACGCCGAGGCTGTCGATTGTGCCATTGGCCAATTGGTGCGTAGTCACCTGGAACAGCTGAACCGGGTTGCCTGCCTGCAAAATATGCAGGCTTTGCTGTATCGTTGTTTTTATTATGATGCGATGCCCTATATGAAAAAAGGCCATCTTCCGATCTCCCAAAGAGCCATAGACTACTCCAAATCGGAAGAAGCTAAATTTCGTTTGGAATAA
>NZ_BJZO01000037.1 GCF_007992075.1 Pararhodospirillum oryzae | reverse complement strand
TTGAGAGCCCCCCCTTCCGAGGGCATCCAGGGCTTCACCCGATTGCCCCCACCCTGCCCGCCTCTCACTCCGAAAGCACGGAGTCACGCCGTGAGCAGGGATCCGGTCCGGTGCGCCAGCGGCGCGGGCCCCGCCACCTTGGCGACCACGTCTCCCGGCGCCACCAGCCGGCGGGACAGCCGGGCGAACAACACCCCGCCCGCGCGCGAAACCAGGGGGGCGCGCCGATGGGGGCCCCGGTCCAGGGGATCGAGAATCTCGGCCACCACCTGCCCCACCTCGATGCGATCGCCCGGCGCGGCGCGGAAAATCACCACCCCGGCCACCGGGGCGGTGATCATGTCCACCCCGGTCAGGGGACACACCAGGGGAAACGGCCCCGGGGGATCAGGATGGACGGTCTCTTCGTTTGGGGCATCGCCCCGCACCACGCCTTGATCGCGCAGCACCCCGAACAGGGCATCGGCATCGGCGGCGGCCAGATCGTCGGTGATATCGGCGCTTCCGCGCAGTTCCACGGTCAGGGACAGGCAGCCCACCGGCACGCACTCCCCCCAGGCGTCGCGCAACGCGATCCAGGGTTGGGCCAGGCTTTCGTCAAACGGCCGCTCCCCCGAGCTGTCGGCCAGCAGGGCCACCACCGCGCCCAGGCGGGCCGCCACCCGGGCGACCTCGGGGGCGTGAGTGGCGGCGCCATACACATGAAGCACGGCTTCGCTGTCGCAATGGAGATCAAGGGCCACGTCGGCGTCAAAGGCCAGGCCGAACAGATGCCAGCGCAAGGCGGCCGATTCGTCGGCGGTCGCGGGCCGGGCCGCCTCCCACGCCGCGCCCACCGCCGCGCGCACCCGTTCGCGGATCCGGTCGGGCGTCCCCGTCAGGTCTTCCTTGAGCAAGGCGGCAATGGAGCCTGTTAAATCAAGGTGATGGCGGTTGAAATTACACCCGGTGTCGAGATGGAAGCGGCCGATCAGGTGGTCATGCACGCGCTGGCCCAACCCGATGGGGTTGGCCAGCGGCACCATGACCACCTCGCCCGCCAGATGTCCCGCCGCCTCGGCCACGTCCAGACGCTGGGCCAGGTGCTCCAGCACCAGAAGCCCCGGGCCCTCGTCGGCGTGCAGGCCGGCCTGCAGGTAGATCCGTGGTCGCCCGCCCGGCACGCCCCAGCGGTGCACAACCAGGGTGCGCCGGGTTCCAGGACTGGCGCAAGGCAGCGGCACAAGGGTCGTGGCGACCATGGAAAGATCCTTTGCAACGGCGAAAAAGCGTTACAAATCCAGGTCGAGGATAACCATGTTGAAGTCGTAGGACACCTCACCCTCGTCCTCGTCCCGGTTGAGGGTTCCGATGAACTCGTCGTTGATGGCAACCTCGCACGAGCCCTTCCCCTTGCCAGGCGGCGGGCTGACGGTGATGGTATCGTTGCCGAAGGTGCGGCGCAAATACGCTTCGACCTTGCGGATTTCGGCGGGAGTCATGAATCAGGCGTCCTTGTTTTCTCAAGATCAGGTCAGGACGGGAGCCTAGGGGGGCGACGCCCCGACGACAACCCCTTGCGATCACCCGCCGCCTTGCGCCCGGACGAAGGCGGACGCGCCGAGGCGGCGTTCGCGCTCTCCGGCTTCTTGCGCGCGGCGCCGCCGCTCCCCGGGCGGGGGGGCCTGGCGGGGCTGGCGGAACCACGCTCCGGCGCCCGCGAGACGGCGGCCGCCTTGCCTCCGGTGCCCTCGGCCGGGCGCGGGCCACGGGAAAAACCGGGCCGCGCCGCCGGCACCAGGTTCTGACGCCCCGGGCCGATCAGATCCACCCGCCCCATGGCGCGCAGGGCCTCGCGCAGCAAGGGCCAGTTCTCGGGATCGTGCCAGCGCAAGAAGGCCTTGTGCAGCCGGCGCTGGCGCAGGCCCTTGGCCGTCGCCACGCGCTCGATCGCGCCCAGGGCCACCGGCGCCAGGGGATTGCCGCCGGCGTGATACATGGCCGTGGCCGGGGTCATCGGCGTGGGCAGGAAGGTCTGCACCTGATCCAGGCGGAAATTATTGCGCTTCAGCCAGAGGGCAAGGTTGAGCATGTCCTGGTCGGTGGTGCCGGGATGGGCGGCGATGAAATAGGGAATGAGGTATTGTTCCTTGCCGGCTTCCTTCGAGAAACGCTCGAACATCGCCTTGAAGCGTTCGAAGGCGGCAAGGCCGGGTTTCATCATCAGGCGCAAGGGGCCGGGCTCGGTGTGCTCGGGGGCGATCTTCAGGTAGCCGCCCACATGATGGGTGACCAGCTCGCGCATGTATGCGGGCGAGTGCAAGGCCAGATCGTGGCGCAGGCCCGACGAGATCACGATCTTGCGAATTCCGGGCAGGGCGCGGGCCTTGCGATACAAATTCACAAGGGGCCCCTGATCGGTCACCAGGTTGCGGCAAACATCGGGATGCAGGCACGACCAGCGCCGGCAGACCGCCTGAATCGCCGGATCCCGGCACGACAGGTGCCACATGTTGGCCGACGGCCCGCCCAGGTCGGAAATCACCCCGGTGAAGCCCTCGACATGGTCGCGCACCGCCTCGACCTCGCGCAGGATGCTTTCCTCGGACCGGCTTTGGATGATTTTTCCCTCGTGGCCGGTGATGGCACAAAACGAACAGCCGCCAAAGCACCCGCGCACGATGGTGACCGAATGGCGGATCATCTCCCACGCCGGAATCCGGGCCCCGCCATAGGCCGGATGGGGGGCGCGCTGATAGGGCAGCTCGAAGACCCGGTCCAGGTCGGCGGTGGACAGCGGCACGGGGGGCGGTGTCACCATCAGATCGCGCTCGCCGTGGCGCTGGACCAGGGCCCGGGCGCAGCCGGGATTGCTTTCCTGATGCAACAGGCGGCTTGCGTACAGGTATTGATCCGGGTCGGCGCGCACGGCCTCGAACGCGGGCAGGCGCACCACCGCCGTCTCGCCCGGGCGGCCACGCAGCACCGGCGCGGTCGTGGCAAGCTGGCTGGCGTCCAGCAGGCTGAGCCGTCCCGGCGTGTCCTCCAAAGGCTCGGACAAGGCCAGCACGGCGCCGCGCAGATCGCCCATGGCACGCACGGACTCGCCCCGGGCCAGGCGGTGGGTCAGCGCGACAACCGCCCGTTCCGCGTTGCCGTACAACAAGATATCGGCCTTGCTGTCGAGCAGGACCGACCGGCGCACGGTATCCGACCAATAGTCGTAGTGGGCAAAGCGGCGCAAGGAGGCCTCGATGCCACCCAGGACCACGGGCACGTCGCGGTAGGCCTCGCGGCAGCGCTGGGCATACACGATCGCCGCCCGATCGGGCCGACGCCCGGCCTCGCCGCCGGGGGTGTAGGCATCATCGCGGCGGATCTTGCGATCGGCCGTGTAGCGGTTGACCATGGAATCCATGTTGCCCGCCGTGATGCCGAAATACAGGGTTGGCCGGCCGAGGGCGCGAAAGGACTCGACGCTGGTCCAATCGGGCTGACTGAGGATCCCCACCCGGAAACCCTGCGCTTCCAGCAACCGGCCGATCACCGCCATGCCAAAACTGGGGTGATCGACATAGGCATCCCCGGTAACCAGGATCACGTCGCAGGCGTCCCATCCCAGATCGTCCATGTCGCGGCGCGACATCGGCAGGAAGGGGGCCGGCCCCAGGCGGATCGCCCAGTGCGGACGGTGGGCGAACAGGGAACGGGGGGATTCCATCGCGGAGGCTCCTAAAAAAAACAACTGTCGGGGCCTTGCCCCGTTCCCCGCCCGGACGCTTGCGTTGAGGGGAATAAACCTAAACCCGGAGGCGTTCGCCGCTGGCGGCGAGCGCTCACCCCTTGAAGCAAGGGTGTGCGTGCAGGGCCTGCTTCCAACGGCCGGAGCGAACCCCGAAAAGGACAAACCGCCTTTCGGATCAGCCGGGCAGCGGCCTGTCCCGCCGTGCCGTCAAGGCTGATCCGGCCAGAACGCCCCGTCCATGATCTGGTCGAAGGACCAGGGGCATTCGGCCGGAAAAATCGCTTCCGCAAAGCCGGTTTCAGCACTGGCTTCGATCCTGGCGTTCTCGTAGGCGTAGCTGGTGGCGTCTGGAATCTTGGGTTTCAAGCTGGGATTGCGGTCAATGTGTCGGGCAAGATCACGACGCTGAACACGGATGGTCGCTTCCCAGGATCCTCCGCGATGGGTGGGTTGAAAGCGCCACTTCAAGAGATGGAGAAGCAGAACCGTCAAGCGGCTTTCCAGTTCACGCTGTTCGGTCCTTCCCATGCTTTCGATTTCCTCGGCGATGTTTTCAATATCGGCCAGGGAAAGCTTGCCGGCACGCAACAAAGCCGCCTGCTCATTTGCCCAGGCGTAAAAATCGGTTTCGTAAAGGGTTCCGCTCATGGGCACCACTCCCTCGGTCAAAACCGCTGTCGTCCGTCGTGCCTTCATCAGGCCAGCCACAGAGATATCCTCGACATCCTCGTCCACCTCGGGTCGCCAGAGTAAGACCCGAAAAGGCACAACCACGTTGGCAATCAGCCGGGCAGCGGTCTGCCCCGCCGTGCCGTCAGGGCTGATCCGGCCAGAACGCGCCATCCATGATCTGGTCGAAGGACCAGGGGCATTCGGCCGGAAAGGTCTCCTCGCTCATGCCGGTTTCCGCGGCGGCTTTCACGCGCGCCTTGGTATAAGCACGGGCCATGATTTCGGGGATTTGAGCCCGAAGGCTAGGATTGTCTTGAAGGTGATCGGTGATATCGATCCTCTGAATGCGAATGGTCGTTCTCCAGGAAGCTCCCTGGAGCAGGGGCTGGGATTTCCACTTGAGCAAATGGAGCATGAGGACGGTTAACCTGTTTACAAATTCCCTCTTCTCGCTCTTGCCCATGCTCTCGATTTCCTCGGCGATGTTTTCAATATCGGCCAGGGACAACTTGCCGGAGCGCAACAAAGCCGCCTGTTCGTTGGCCCAGGCGTAGAAGTCGGTTTCGTAAAGGGTTCCGCTCATGGGCACCACTCCCTCGGTCAAGCCGCTGTCGTCCATCGCGCCTTCGTCCGTTCGCCGCGTCCGGCGATCAGGCCCGCCCACGGCCCTTGATGGGCTCGCGCGATGCACCAGAGGGGGTTCAAGAGTACCCTGTCCTAGCACGGAAAGGACCGCCCGTCATCCCGCGAAGGCCGGGCGTGGCCTTGCGTCCGAGGACCAACCGGGGTACGAGAAAGCCTCCCCCATCGACCATCGACCCGAAATCCTTTCCGGAACAGGACGCCCTGCCATGCCCTCCTCAAGATCCCTGCTTGTAACCGGTGCCCTTCCGGTGGCGGCCATGGCCGTGGTGGTGGTGTCGTCGAATTATCTGGTCCAGTTCGCGATCAATGACTGGCTGACCTGGGGCGCCTTCACCTATCCGGCCGCCTTCCTGGTCACCGATCTGACCAACCGCCTCGTCGGCCCGGGCCGGGCCCGCCTGGTGGCGGGGGTGGGCTTCGCGCTGGCCGTGATCCTCAGCTTGTGGCTGGCCGATCCCCGGATCGCCCTGGCCTCGGGCGCCGCCTTCCTGACCTCGCAGCTTTCCGACATCCACGTTTTCAACCGCCTGCGCGGGCGGGTGTGGTGGATGCCGCCCCTGGTGTCGTCGTTCATTGCCTCGGTGCTTGATACCACCGTGTTCTTCTCGCTGGCCTTCGCCGGCACCGGCCTGCCCTGGTTCACATGGGGGCTGGGCGACCTGGCGGTGAAGCTCGCGTTTGCCCTGGGGCTGGTGGCGCCGTTCCGCGCGGTCCTCTTGCTGGTGGAAAACCGCCGCGCCGCCGGGCTGACGGCTCAGCCCCATTGATCTGAACGGAACGGTCGTGGGCCCTCGCCCCCTTCCGGCCTTGAAACGGATGGAGATCCTCCCATGACGGAACGGGTCGACTGCGTGGTGGTGGGGGCGGGCGTGGTCGGGCTGGCCCTGGCGCGCGCCCTGGCCCGCAAGGGCCGCGAGGTGATGCTTCTGGAGGCCGCCGAAACCTTCGGCACCCAGACCTCCTCTCGCAACAGCGAGGTGATCCATGCCGGCGTTTATTATGCCCCGGGCAGCCTGAAGGCCCGGCTGTGCGTGGCCGGACGCAAGGCCTTGTATGCCTTTTGCGCGGACCACGGGGTCACCCATCTTGCCTGCGAAAAGCTGATCGTGGCCTCGATCGAGGGCGGCGAGGCCGAACGGACCCGTCTTGGCCAGGTGCAAGAACGGGCCAAAGCCGCCGGAGTGGATCTGCGCTGGCTGTCGGCGCGCGACGCCACGGCCCTGGAGCCGGCCTTGCGCTGCGCCGCCGCCTTGCACTCGCCCGAAACCGGCATTGTCGATACCCACGCCTTGATGCTGGCGCTGCTGGGCGAGGCCGAGGCCCACGGCGCCTTGTTCGTCCCCCACGCGCCGGTCCTGGGCGGACGGGCCGACCCCGCCGGGGGCGTGGCGTTGGCGGTGGGCGGGGCCGATCCGATGACCCTTTCCGCCCGCCTGGTGATCAACGCCGCCGGCCACGGCGCCCTGCCCTTGTCGCGGGCCATGGCCGGGGTGCGTCCCGACCCCCTGCCGGCGCAACATTTCTGCAAGGGCAGCTACTTCAGCCTCTCGGGCCGGGCGCCGTTCTCGCGCCTGATTTATCCTACCCCGGGCGAGGACTCCCTGGGGCTGCACTACACGCGCGACCTGGGCGGACGCGGCCGCTTTGGCCCCGATGCCGAATGGATCACCCCGGCCGGGCCCGACGCCTTGGACTACCGGGTGGATCCTGGCCGGGTGCTTCCCTTTGTCGATGCCATCCGCCGCTACTGGCCCGATCTTGATCCCGGCCGGCTTCAGCCCGACTACGCGGGCGTGCGTCCCAAGATCCAGGCCCCGGGGGAGCCGGCCCACGATTTCGTGGTCCACGGCCCGGCCGACACCGGGATCCCTGGATACATGGCGCTTTATGGTATTGAATCCCCCGGTCTGACGTCGTGTCTGGCCTTGGCCGACCTGGTCGTGGAGAATGCCCCATGCCCGTGATGCCCCGTCGCTCCCGTGCCCTTCTGGCCCGTGCCCTTCTGGCCCCCCTGGCCGTGCTGCTGGCCGGGCTGGTTCCCCCCTCCTCCCCCGCCCGGGCCCAGGATTCGCATCGGATTCCCGTCATTATCGACGGCCGCGACATCTCGGAATGGGTGTACAAGGATCCGCCTCTCGACGTGGCCCCCACCAGGATCCCCGACCTGCGCGAGCCGGTGCGCGAAATCCTCAACACCCTGGCCGAGTACGCCCACAAGCGCGATCCCGAGTTCAAGATCCTGGTGCGGGGCGGCGAAATGCTGGCCACCCAAACCGCCCGCGACCAGGCGGTGGCCGAGATCACGGCTCCGCCGGGCGCCCCGGCGACCTTGATTGAACAACTGCCGCTGGGCGCCCCACACCGGCGCTTCGTGCGCAACATCGCCGGCGTGGTGATGGACCAGCGCTATTGCCCCCCCATCACGAACACCTTGGAATCGGCGGGCCTGGGCCGTCTCCAGGCCCTTGATCTGAAGGTCTTCACCCTGGAGCGGTGCCCCGACGACAAGACGGCCGCCGATGCCGTGTTGCACGCCGGCACCGAGGGCGTGCTGGCCGCGACCACCACCGACGCCTTGCACCCCTTCGGCAGGGTTTCCCTGGCCCGCCCCGTGGGCGAAACCCTGGACAGCGTGCGAACCTTTTCCAAGGTCAGGACCCTTCTCGTCGCCCTGGATCCCCACGGCTACGAGCGCATGAACGACTGGCTCAAGGCCCTGGCCTTGACCAACCACGACCTGCTGATCGTCGATCCGTTCTTCAACGGCAACGAGGCCCTGACCAAGGAGCAGGTGGACCACCTGAAGCTCAAGGCCCTGGGAGGCCGGCGATTCGTGATCGCGCGCCTCACCTTGGGGCTGGCCCAGGATACCCTGCCCTACTGGAAGCCTGAATGGCGGGTGGGCAACCCGGCCTGGATCACCGGCTATTTCCCGGGTATTTCCGGCACCTACTGGGTGGACATGACCAATCCGGAATGGCTGGCCCTGATGGGCAAGGGCTTCGCCAGCCTGATGGATCTGGGCTTCGACGGAATCATGTTCGATGGCGTGACCACGTTCCTGCGCGCCGAGGCGCTGATGCCGATCTGATCCCGGCCCCCCCGGGAAACAGCGGCCTGGGCAGGGCGCCCGTGCCCAGGCCTTCCGGTTAAATCTGCCCCAGGGTCTTGATGCGGGCCTTGGGGTGGATTTCGTTCTGGCTCATGACCACGGTCATCGGCCGGAAGCGTTCCACGATCGAACGCACGTAGGGGCGGATCATGGGGCTGGTCAGCAGCACCGGGGCATCGCCCTTCATCGCGAAACGCTCGAAGGTCTGACGCACCGCGACAATGAACTCCTGCAAGCGGCTGGGCGGCATGGAAAGCTGGCGCTCGTCGCCTTGGCCCAGCAGGGATTCGGCGAAGGTGGCTTCCCACTGCGGCGACAAGGTCACCAGCAGCACGATTCCTTCCTCGTTGACGTTGGCGTCCGACAGCTGGCGGGCCAGGCGGGTGCGCACATGCTCGGTAATCATGGTGATGTTGCGCGTCGCCCCGCACGCCTCGGCGATGCCTTCCAGGATGGTGGGCAGGTCGCGGATCGATACCCGTTCCGACAGCAGGCTTTGCAGCACCCGCTGCACCCCCGACAGCGTGATCTGGGACGGGATCAGATCGGCCACCAGCTTTTGCTGCTCCTTGTCCAGGTCGTTCATCAGCTTCTGGGTTTCGGCATACGACAGCAGCTCGGCCATGTGGTCCTTGACCATCTCGGTCAGGTGGGTGGTGATGACCGTGGGCGGATCAACCACCGTGTAGCCCCGGAACATGGCCTCTTCCCGGTTGGACAGGTCCACCCACACCGCCGGCAGGCCGAAGGTGGGCTCGTGGGTCTTCTCGCCGGGCAAGGTGATTTCCTGGCCGCGCGGGTCCATGACCAGCAGCATGTTGGGCCGCAGGTCCCCCGTGCCCGCCTCCACTTCCTTGATGTAAATGCGGTAGGTGTTGGCTGAAAGCTGCATGTTGTCCTGGATGCGCACCGGGGGCATGACAAAGCCCATGTCGGTGGCCAGGGCCCGGCGCAACGCCTTGATCTGGTCGGTCAGGCGCTGGTTGTGGGCGCTGTTGATCAGGGACAAAAGGCCATAGCCCAACTCCAGGCGAACCAGATCGATCTTGAGCGCGGTCGAGATGGGCTCCTCGGCCGGGGGCGCCGCCGCCGCCGCGGCGGCCGTCTCCTCCTCGGCTTTTTGCAATCTAAGCTGATTATTGCGCCTTGATAGCCACCAGGCAGTCGTTCCCGTGAGCCCCGCCAGCACCATGAACGGCAAGAAGGGCGTGCCCGGAACAATGCCCAGAATCGCGGCCAGGAACGCGCTCAGGCCAAGGGCCTTGGGGTAGGCGGTGAACTGGTCGATCAGCGCCGATTCCGCCGAAACGGTCAGTCCGCCCTTCGAAACCATCACGCCGGCCGCGACCGAGATGATCAGGGCCGGAATCTGGCTGACCAGACCATCGCCCACGGTCAGCACGGTGTAGGTTTCGGCCGCTTCCTGGAACGACAGGCTGTTTTGCGCCATGCCGACAATCATGCCGCCCACGATGTTAATCACCGTGATGATGATGCCGGCGATCGCGTCGCCCCGCACGAACTTCGAGGCACCATCCATGGCGCCGAAGAAGTCGGCTTCCTTTTGCATGTCCTCGCGGCGCTGCCGGGCTTCGTTCTCGTCGATCAGGCCCGACGACAGGTCGGCATCGATGGCCATCTGCTTGCCGGGCATCGCGTCCAGGGTGAAGCGGGCCGTGACTTCGGCGATACGGGTCGCGCCCTTGGTGATGACCATGAAATTGACCAGCACCAGGATGGCGAACACAATCACGCCGATAACAAAGTTCCCCCCCATGATGAAGCCGCCAAAAGCCTGGATGACGTGGCCGGCGGCGGCGGTGCCCTCATGGCCCTGGGCCAGGATCAGGCGGGTGGAGGCCAGGTTAAGCGCGAGGCGAAACAGGGTCGAGATCAGCAACACCATGGGGAAGGTGTTGAACTCCAATGATTTTCGAATGAAAATCACCGTCATCAAAATCAGCACGGCCAAGGTCAGCGACATCGCCAGGAAGATGTCGAGCAGCCAGGGCGGCATGGGTAGAATCAAGACAACCAGGATCAGAACCAGGCCCAGCGGCAAGGCCACCTCGCCACTGGTCAGAACCTGGATCAAACGCCGCCCAACGGCGCCGATGTCGGCTCCGCCGCCGCCCTCGGGGCCAGCGTTGGGGCCGGCGATCCGCTTGGCGTTCGTCTCCTCGGCCATGGGTGTCATGCTCCGCCGGTTGGGGGGGCTTCACCGTGCTGGTTCGTGGCCCCGGGTGTGCGTTCACAAGGGATCGGCTCAGGAAGCCCCGGCCTCCCCGGCGCCCGGGGGCGGCACGGCCATGCCCTCCTCGGCATATTGCTTGAGTTTGTTGCGCAAGGTCCGGATCGAAATGCCCAGGATGGTCGCGGCATGGGTCCGGTTGCCCAGGGTATGGCGCAAGGTGTCCAAGATGAGATCGCGTTCCACTTCGGAAACCGTGCGTCCGACCAGGGGCCCGACCAGGGGATTGCCCGCCGACGCCGCGCCCGGGGACGGTGTCCCGGCCGGTTCGCTGGCCACGGAGGTGGCGCCGGGGGGGGCCACGGACGGATTTCTCCCGGTCAGAAGAATGGCATCGGCGCCAATTTCGGGGCCGCTGGCCAGCAGCACGGCCCGGTGCAGCGTGTTTTCCAGCTCGCGCACGTTGCCGCGCCAGGAATGGGTGCGCAAAAGAGCGCGGGCCGTCCCGGCCAGGGGCCGACGGGGCATGCCATTGGCCTCGGCGAACTTGCGCGCGAAATGGTCGGCCAGGAGGTCGATATCCTCCGGGCGCTGGCGCAGGGGCGGCAGGGCCAGGGTGATGACGTTCAAGCGGAAATACAGATCCTCGCGGAAGGCGCCCTGGCGCACCATGGCGTCCATGTCGCGGTTGGACGTGGCCAGGATGCGCACGTCGACCTTGACCGGCTGGCGGCCGCCCAACCGATCGATCTCGCGTTCTTGCAGCACCCGCAGCAGCTTGGCTTGCAAGCGCACGTCCATCTCGCTGATTTCATCAAGCAGCAAGGTGCCCCCGTTCGCTTCCTCGAAGCGACCGACCCGCCGCGCCACCGCGCCGGTGAAGGCGCCTTTTTCGTGGCCGAACAGTTCGGATTCCAGCAAGCCCTCGGGAATGGCGGCGCAGTTGACGGCGATGAACCGCCCCCCCGCCCGCCGGCTCTTGCGGTGGATGTGACGCGCGATCACCTCCTTGCCGGTGCCGGACTCGCCCGTGATCAGCACGCTGGCGTCGGAGGGCGCCACCTGCTCGGCCAGGCGCACCACGGCGGCCATGGCCGGATCTTGAAAGACCAGGGTGTGATGCTCCTCGGCCACCGCCTCCAGGACGGCGGCGATCAGATCGGGGTCGGGCGGCAGGGGAATGTACTCGCGCGCCCCCGCCTTGATGGCCCGCACCGCCGCCGGCGTGTCGTTGCCCAGGCCATAGGCGACCACCGGCGTGGAAAGACGCTCGGCCGTCATGTCGGCAATCAGGCGCCCCACGTCCAGGCGCACGTCGATCATGACCAGATCGGCCCCCGCGCCCTCGCGCAGGTGGGCGAGCGCCCGGTCTATGCTTCCCACCTGGGAAACCCGGGCCCCGCGTTCAACGGCCATGCGGCTGGCCTCGCCGACCTGTCCCTCCAGGGAACCGACGATCAGCAAGCGCATGGGGCACATCCTCCGGGTTGGGGTCGTGGTCGTGGCATCGTCAGGGGGGGCGCCACGGTGGGCGCGTCAGCCGTAATAGTCAACGCGCTGGGCCGGAGGCAAGGCGCTGTTGAGCAGCATTTCCAGGCGACGGGGGTTTTCCTTGCGCGCCACCGACAACACCCCCACCAGATAAATCCGCCGCACCAGGGTATCGTCGGCGCCGTTGCGCTCCAGCTTGCCGGCCAGCGGCAGGAAGACCACGTTGCCCAGGATGGCGCCGTAAAAAGTGGTCAGCAGGGCCACGGCCATGCCCGGACCGATCGCCCCCGGATCATCCAGGTGGCCCAGCATCTGAACCAAACCGATCAAGGTTCCGATCAGCCCCATGGCGGGCGCGACCTCGGCCGCGCGGCGCAACACCGACGTGGCCCGGGCCAGGCGCTGCTGGGTGGCATGAATGTCCTGGGCCAGGATGGCCTCGACATCGGGTTCGGGCAGACCATCGACAACCAGCGCCAGCCCCTTGTGCAAGAAGGGGTCGTCGCGCAGGCCTTCCAGGATTTGCCCCTGGAAGCGCAGCACCCCGTGCTTGCGGGCGAAATCGGCCAGGGACAAAACCTTGAGGGCCGCGGAGCGTGGCGCCCGCCCGCCCTGGAACAAGGTCCCCGCCAGCATCACCCCCGTGACGCCGACATCCTTCATGGTGAACGAGGCCAAGGTGACGGCCAGCGTGCCCAGGACAACGATCAGAATCGAGGGGACATCGAAAAAAGCCCCGGGCGATCCGCCCAGGACCAGCGCGATCAAAATCAGGACCAAGGCGCCGCCGATGCCCAGGACCGTCGCCAGATCGGGCAGGGCCCGCGTGGGCGGGGGGGCATCGGAGTCGGGATAATCGGCCATTGAGCGGACGCCTCTTGCCGTCTTTAGAGTGAGATCCGAAAAGTGGAAACCGCTTTTCGGACAAATCGAACGCAAAAACTTTAGAGTGAGATCCGAAAAGTGGAAACCGCTTTTCGGATAAATCGAACGCGAAAACTTTAGAGTGAGATCCGAAAAACGGGAACTGCTTTTCGGATAAATAGAACGCAAAAACAGACACTTGGAACACCGTGCCCGGATCCGGTTTAACGCACGACGCGATCCGGATCAGTTGCGTTCGGACTTGATGATTTCGGTCATGGTCACCCCCAGGCGATCTTCGACCACCACCACCTCGCCACGCGCGACCAGACGGTTGTTGACATAAATGTCGATGGCCTCGCCCACCTTGCGGTCCAGTTCGACCACGGCGCCCCGGCCTAGTTTCAACAACTGATTGACCTGCATGTGCGCCTTGCCCAGCACCGCCGAGACCTGCACCGGAATATCGTAGACCGCCTCCAGGTCGGCGGCCGAGCGCGGCCGGTCGGGGACATCCGTGGCCTGGAAATCCTCGGTCATTCCGTCCTCGGTCGGGGCGTTGGGGTTGAGATCGGTCAGGTTGAATTCCTCGTCGGCCATGGCAGCCTCCTGATGGGACATCGATGAAGAGGGCGCCGCGATCAGGCGCCGGAGTCGGACCGGGGGTCATCCTCCGCCGGCGGCGGTTCGGACGAGGAGGGATCGGGGGCCTCGCTTTCGGTGCGCTCCATGCCCACATGACGGGCGACGATCGCTTCGATCTCCGACCACTGACGGGCACTGTCGCGCTCGATGCCCCCTTCCCCCCATTCAACGCGGCAGTCGGGCCGCCCCAGGCGCGGATCGGACGTGACCGTCAACCGCCCCTCGTACCCACAGTCCTTCACCAGCGGGCCGACGCGCGCGCGCACCAGCTCGGCGACGTCGGGATGCACCCGCACCACCAGGCGGGGCTCGTCGAGCACCTGCGGCAAGGTATCGGCCAGCAGGGCCGCGACCTCGTCCACCACCACGGTGTCGGCCCCCACCGGCAGGACCTTGCGACAGATGCAGTACGCAAGGCGGGCGGCGTCGCGGGCCATGTTTTCCATGGCCTCGGCATGCTGGTTCATCACGTCTTGCAGCCCCTGGGCAACCTCGCCCAGGGCCAGGGCGGCCATGCGCTCGTTGGCCGCGCTGGCATCCTCCAGGGCGGCCGTGTGTCCGGCGATGTAGCCTTCCTCCCGGGCCGCGTCAACCTCGGCCGCCGTGAACAGGGGCGGCGGCGGCGGGGGCGGCTCCTCGGGCTCGGGCGGGGGATCGGGCGGCGCCTCGGGCGCGCGCTCCGCCCCCCAGCCCTCGCGCGGGTCGAGGGGACGGTCGAAACGCCGGTCGAACAGGAATTTCGCGATCTCGCCCATGGAAACCCGATCGAATTAGTAAACCAGCTCGTCTTCGTCCTTGCCCTCGGAAATCACGATCTGACCATTGTTGGCCAGTTCCTTGGCAAGGGTGACGATGGAATTCTGCGCTTCGTCCACCTCGCGCAGACGCACCGGGCCCATGGCTTCCATGTCCTCGCGCAGCATCTTGCCGGCGCGTTCCGACATATTGCCGAAGAACATGTCCTTGACGGTGTTCGAGGCGCCCTTGAGGGCCAGGCCCAGCTTGTCCTTTTCCACGTGGCGCAGCAGGGTCTGCACCCCTTGGGAATCCAGGCGGTTGAGGTCCTCGAAGGTGAACATCAGCTTCTTGATCTTCTCGGCGGATTCGCGGCTGCGCTCCTCCAGCGAGGTCAGGAAGCGGCTTTCGGTGTTGCGGTCGAGGTTGTTGAAAATCTCGGCCATCATCTCGTGGGCGTCGCGCTTGGCGGTGCGGGCCAGGTTCGACATGAACTCGGTGCGCAGGGTTTTTTCCACGCCTTCCAGCACTTCCTTCTGGATCGCCTCCATGTGCAGCATGCGCATGATGACTTCCATGGCGAAGTTTTCGGGCAGCAGGCACAAGACCCGGCTGGCATGGTCGGGCTTGATCTTGGACAGCACCACGGCCACGGTCTGCGGATACTCGTTTTTCAGGTAATTCGCCAGAACCTGCTCGTTCACATTGCCGAGCTTGTCCCACATGGTGCGGCCGGCCGGGCCCCGGATCTCTTCCATGATCTGGGTAACCCGGTCCTTGGGCAAGGACCGCATCAAAAGCCGTTCGGTGGTGTCAAACGAGCCGACCAGCGAGCCGGTATTGGAAATCGCGTCGGCGAAATCGATGAACAAGCGCTCGACAACCGAGGCACCAATGGTGCCCAGCGTCGCCATGATCTGCGACAGCTCGCGAATTTCCTCGTCGTCCATCATGGCGAACAGCTTGGCCGAATGGTCCTCGCCCAGGGACAGCATCATGATGGCCGCCTTTTGCGGGCCGGTCAGGCTGCGATAATCTTCCTTGATGCGCGACACGATTCGGATCTCCTGTCAGACCGGCAGGCGAGGTCAGGTTTCCTGGTACAACCAGTTGCGAATGATGGACAACGCTTCTTCGGGGTGTTTATCAACGATTTCGCCGATCTTGCGCAAGCTCGACGCCTTGACGCGCCCTTCCACCTTGTCGATGTCGATCAGTTCTTCCGCGTCCTCCAGCTCGTCGGGGGCGCCCAGCATGCTTCCGGGGATGGGCATGCCGCCCGGACCGGTCAACTGCGGGGCCCCTTGCATTTCGGCGGTCAGCAGGCCCACCCCGGCCTGATCGGCCCCGGCGGGCAGGTTCTCGAAGGCACGCTGCACCAGCGGGCGGACCACCAGCAAGATGACCAGAATGGCGACGATGGCCACGCCCAGCCCCTCGGCGATCTTCATGATCTCGGCCTTGGTGAAGCCCATGAAGCTCCATTCGGTGTCGGTGCCCAGCATGTCGCCCATGTCGACGAACTGCATGTTGACCACTTCAAGCTGGTCGCCCCGGGTATCGTCGAACCCCATGGCCGAGCGCACCAGCGCCGTGATCTTTTTCATTTCCTCGTCGCTGCGCGGCGTCCAGCTCGTGGTGCCGTCGGCGGCCTTGTTGGCGACGCCATCGACCATCACCGCCACGGACAGACGATGGATCTTGCCCGCTTCCTTGATCTCGTTGGTGGTCGTGCGGGTGATTTCGTAATTGATGGTCTCTTCGTTGCGCTTCTCGCTGGAACGCGACGTGGGCGCTCCGTTGCCGCTGAACTGCCCGGCGGGCAGGTTCTGCTGAACCGAAACGTTTTCAACCGTGTCGCTGGTGTTGTTTTCCTCGCCGATGGTGGTCGACGACCGCACGACCTGCCCTTCCGGATCATACGATTCGTGATTGGTCACCACGCGGTTGAAGTCCATCTCGGCCACGACCTCGGCCCGCACCTTGCCCACGCCCACGGTGCGTTCCAGGAGCTGCTCGATCGCGCTGGCGAGTCGACGTTCCTCGGCCTTGCGCATTTCGTCTTGGGTCTGGGCCAGCAGGGTTCCTTCGTCGTCCATGCCGCGCGTCAGCAGCGTGCCCCGTTCGTCGATGATCGCCACCTGCGACGCCTTCATCGACGGCACCGAGGCCGCGATCAGGTTCTGGATGGCCAGAACCTGCGCCGGCTGCAACCGGCCGCCGCGCATGTGGACCACCACCGAGGCGCTGGGCTGGATTTCCTCGCGGGTAAAGGGCTCGCGCTTGGGCAGCACCAGATGCACCCGGGCCCCGTCCACCCCCTGAATCGAGCGGATGGTCCGGGCCAGCTCGCCTTCAAGGGCCCGCACCAGGTTGATGTTCTGGGTGAACTGGGTCGATCCCAGGGCGCTCGTGTTGTCGAACAGCTCGTAACCGACCGTGGCCCCCGTGGGCAGGGCCATTTCGGCCATCTGAACCCGCAACTTGAGAACCTGATCGGAAGGAACCAAAACTGATTTTCCCCCGTCAGCCATCTGGTAGGGGATA
Organism: Pararhodospirillum oryzae; assembly: GCF_007992075.1. Taxonomy (GTDB): domain Bacteria; phylum Pseudomonadota; class Alphaproteobacteria; order Rhodospirillales; family Rhodospirillaceae; genus Pararhodospirillum; species Pararhodospirillum oryzae. The sequence continues at coordinate 22,796 of NZ_BJZO01000037.1, read as the reverse complement.
TTCTTGTCTTCCAACTGGGTAATAATCGCCTTGGCATCGCCCGGGGCCAAATCCCCGTACAGGAGATCCATTTGGGTCGAGGTCATCCGCGAGGCGAAATAAATTATAAATCCGATCAGCGCAACGCCCACGCCGGCCAGCGCCGCCAGACGCACCGGTCCAAGACTGCGCAAAGTTTGGACGAAATTGTTCACAGTATTCATCCCTGCCTGGGAGCTCGACCCCGCACCTTGACGAACCTCGAAAGCCAAGGCCCCCTTATCCCGCCAAAGAACAACGCCATGCGCAAGATCTTTCCTTGCGACAGTACGGCGATCGGGGTGAAGAGAGTGTTAACTCGGCCGGTCTCGCCGGACCTCCGGTCTGCGTGCGACCCCAGACAAACGGTTGGCTGGTACCGGCTTGATGATGCAAGCCATCCGTTTGCCCGCTCCAACCCCGGCCTGCCCTTGCGGACACGTCACGCCCTGGCATGAACCATGCAGGTGCGTTGTGCTCCGGCAACGTAAGGTGCGCCGGTGGCCCGCCAGTTTCAAGACCGGAACGGTTTTTCAAACACGATTTCACCGAAGATCTGCATTTGCTAATATACCGGGGCGGCGCTACCCTGCCGGCGGGCGACGCTTGCTCTCTTGCCCGCTTCCCCTTGTACGGGAAAAACAAGCCCCTTATGAACACTGCGTGAGAATATAAGGAGAAGGCGGTGAGGAGACGGTCGTTGACACCCCCCCCCCAACCCCCCTGCCGATGCCCGGGGGTCTCCCCGCGACGGCTTCCCTCCTGGCGAATCCTGGGGATCTTGCCTGGCCTTTGCATCGGGCTTGCCGCCCTCGCGGCAGGGCCCGCCGTGGCCGGCGATCCCCCCCCGTCTTCCGGCCCCGGCGGCGTTTTGACCATTCACGCGGAACCCCGGCCCGACCTCAAGGCGGTGTTTGCCACGGTTGAAAGCGCCGATACCTTGCAAGCGCGCGCGCGCATCGGCGGCACGGTGGGCGCCCTGGCCGTCGACGAGGGCGACCGGGTGAGCGCGGGTCAGAAACTCGCGGTGGTCGCCGACGAGAAGTTAATATTGCAAATGGAGGCCGCCGAGGCGCGGGTCCGCTCCCTGACCGCCGAGCTGGCCCAGGCCACCTTGGACCAGGGCCGGGCCCAGGCCCTGCGCGCCCAGGGCGCCGCCCCCCAGCAACGCCTGGACGAGGCCCGCACCCGCACCCGCATGCTGACCCAAACCCTGGAGGCGGCCGGCAAGGAACGCGACGTGCTGGCCCGCCAGATCGAGGAAGGCGCCGTGCTGGCGCCCGCCGCCGGGCGGGTCCTCGACGTGGCGGTGACCGATGGCGCCGTGGTGCTGCCCGGCGAAACCCTGGCCACCATCGCCAGCGACACCTTCTTGCTGCGCATGCGCCTGCCCGAACGTCACGCCCGCTTCCTGCGCGTGGGTGACACGGTCCAGGTGGGGCCGCGCGGCCTCGACCCCCGGGCCAGCGGCGCCTTTGGCACCGGGCGCGTGGTTCAGGTCTATCCCCGGCTCCACGACGGGCGCGTCATCGCCGACGTGGCCGTTGACAACCTGGGCGACTATTTCGTGGGAGAGCGCGCGTTGGTTTACGTTTCCACCGGCGAGCGCCGGGTGATGCGGGTGCCTGTTTCCTTTCTTCACCATCGCTTCGGACTGACCTACGCCACCTTGGAAAACGGCGCCCAGGTGGTGGTGCAGACCGGCCAGCGTCAAGACGGGATGGTCGAGGTTCTCTCGGGCCTTCAAGATGGCGATCGCGTGATCGCGCCTCCCACCCCGGAGGCCGGATCATGAAGCTGGGCCTTTCGGGCGCGATCACGCGGGCCTTCCTGACCTCGCCGCTCACGCCGCTTTTGCTTCTGGCGGCGCTGGCCGTGGGGTTCCTGGCTCTTCTTAACCTGCCACGCGAGGAAGAGCCGCAGATCTCGGTGCCGATGGTCGACATCCTGGTCAGCGCCAACGGCCTCAAGGCCGTGGACGCCACCGAGCTGGTCACCAAGCCCTTGGAGGACATCGTCAAGGGGATCGACGATGTCGAGCACGTCTATTCCCAGACCGTTGACGATTCGGTCCTCGTCACCGCCCGCTTCGAGGTGGGCACCGACGAGGACGTGGCGATGCTGCGCGTTCATGAAACCATTCGCGCCAACTTCGACCGCCTGCCCTTGGGCATTCCCGAGCCGCTGATCGTCGGGCGCGGCATCAACGACGTGCCGATTGTCGTCCTCACCCTTTCCGGCCGGGGCCCGGCCGCCGACCGCTGGACCCACAACGCCCTCACCGGCGTGGTCGAGGACCTGTTGCCCGAGCTGGTCAAAAGCGACAACGTGGGCCTCACCTTCGTGGTCGGCGCCGATCCCGACCAGATCCGGGTGGAGCCCGACCCCGAACGCCTCTCCGCCCTGGGCGTGACCTTGAACCAGCTGGTCGACAAGGTGGAAGCGGCCAACCGCTCGTTCCTGGTCGGGCATCTGCGCGCGGGCAACACCGACCTGCCGGTGGCCGCCGGCCAGACCCTGGTGGGCGTGCCCGACATCGGGCAGTTGCTGATCACCACCCGCGACGGCCGCCCGGTGTACGTCAAGGACGTGGCCAGCGTGGTGGTGGGCACCACGCCGGCCACGCAACGGGCCTGGACCGCCACCCCCGCCGTCCCCCCCGGGGCGGAAAAGCTGGGGCTGGACGTTCGCCCGGCCGTCTCCATCGCGCTGGCCAAGCGCAAGGGCGCCAATGCCGTGGTGGTCGCCGAGGGCGTCTTGCAACGTCTTGCCTCGCTGCAAGGGCGCCTGATCCCCGCCGGCGTGCATGTGGACATCACCCGTAATTACGGCGAAACCGCCCTCGACAAGGCCAACGAGCTTTTGTTTCACCTGGGCCTCGCCACCTTGTCGATCGTCGCCCTCATCACCTTGACCATTGGCTGGCGCGACGGCCTGGTGGTGGCCCTGGTCATTCCCACCACCATCCTGCTCACCTTGTTCGCCAGCTGGCTGATGGGCTACACCTTGAACCGGGTCAGCCTGTTTGCCCTGATCTTTTCCATTGGCATCCTGGTCGACGACGCCATCGTGGTGGTTGAGAACATCGCTCGGCACTGGGGTCTGCGCGATGGTCGATCCTTGATCGACAAGGCGATCGAGGGCGTGGCCGAGGTCGGCAATCCCACCATCGTCGCCACCTTGACGATTGTCGCCGCCCTGCTGCCGATGATGGCGGTGTCGGGCCTGATGGGCCCCTACATGAGCCCGATTCCCGCCAATGCCTCGGCGGCCATGGTGTTCAGCTTCTTCGTGGCCGTGATCATCACCCCATGGCTGTTGCTGCGCATCGCCGGGCCCAAGGCCGCCCGCGAGGCCGCCCGGGCCGGCGTGGACGCCGCCCCCGCCCACGAGGAGGGCCGTCTGGGCCGCCTCTACCGCTGTCTGGCCCGGCCGGTGCTGGCCACCAAGGCCCGGGCGTGGACGTTCCTGCTTGTCACCGGGGTGGCGACCCTGGTCGTGTGCGTTTTGTTCTACACGCGCGATGTCACGGTCAAGCTGCTGCCCTTCGACAATAAATCCGAGTTTCAGGTGGTCATCGACCTGCCCGAGGGCGCCTCGCTGGAGGCGACCGAGCGCGTGTTGCAAGACGCGGCCCTGCGGCTGGCCGACCTGCCGGAACTGACGACCCTTCAGCTTTACGCGGGCACCGCCGCGCCCTTCAACTTCAATGGCTTGGTCCGCCATTACTATTTGCGCGCAAAGCCGGAGCAAGGCGACATCCAGGTCAATCTGCTGCCCCGTCACGACCGCGAGCGCTCCAGTCATGCCATCGCCCTGGACGCCCGCGAGCGCCTTGCCGACCTGCCGGTGCCGCCGGGCACCAGCGTGAAGGTGGTTGAGGTGCCGCCGGGACCGCCGGTCATTTCCACCTTGCTGGCGGAAGTCTACGGGCCCGACGCCCCCAGCCGTCTTGCCGCCATGGAGCGGGTCAAGGCCGCGTTCCACGCCGTGCCCTTCCTGGTCGATATCGACGACATGGCCGGCCAGCCGGCGCCCCGCCTGCGGATGTCCCTGGATTCCGAGGCGCTGGCCTTCCATGGGGTCGAGGAAGACGCGGTTTATGATACCCTGGCCGCCCTGATCGGGGGGGTGAAGGTGGGCTATTCCCATCGCGGCCACGGGGCGCGACCGGTGGAAATCGTCGTGCGCCTGCCGCCTTCCGACCTCACCCCCGGCGAGCGGCTGATGGCCACGCCCGTGCCCTCGGCCTCCGGCGTGGTGGAGCTGGGCGACGTGGTCAACGCCACCGTGGAGGAGGCCTCGCGGGTCATTTACCGCCGCGACGGCCATTTCGTGGAAATGGTCATGGCGGACCTCGCCGGCGCCTTCGAGGCGCCGTTGTATGGCATGCTCGCGGTCGAGGACGTGCTGGCCAAGTCCGGCGACGGCCAGCCGCCGCTGCGCATCGCCTACCACGGCCAGCCCCCCGACGAATCCGGCCTGACCTTGCTGTGGGATGGGGAATGGGAGATCACCTACGTGACCTTCCGCGACATGGGGGCGGCGTTCGGGGTGGCCTTGCTGGCCATTTACCTGCTGGTCGTCGGGCAGTTCCGCAGCTTCAAGATTCCGCTGCTGATCCTGGTTCCCGTGCCCTTGACCCTGATTGGCATCGTGTTGGGGCACTGGCTGTTTGGCGCCCCGTTCTCGGCCCCGTCGATGATCGGGTTCATCGCCTTGGCCGGGATCATCGTGCGCAATTCAATCTTGCTGGTGGACTTCATCAACCACGCCCGCGCCCACGCCCCCACCTTGCGCGACGCGCTGCTGGAAGCCGGGGCCACGCGGATCCGGCCCATCGTGCTGACCGCGGCGGCGGCCATGATCGGGGGGGCCTTCATCCTCAGCGACCCGATTTTCCAGGGCTTGGCCCTGTCGCTGGTCTTCGGGCTCGCGTCGTCCACCGCGTTGACACTGCTGGTTATTCCGGCGGTCTACGTCGTGCTGCGCGACGACGGCAAGGGGATGTCGCCCGACCCGGGGACGCCTCGCGCTCCGACGGGGATTGCTCCCACGGGCACTTCGGGATAGAAAGCGCCCGCGTCACGTGCCGGCCCCACCCCGGGGCCGGCCCTCCCCCGCCCCGGGCGGCTCCATAGCCAAGGGAAACCAAAATGGCGATCGAACGTACCTTGTCCATCATCAAGCCGGATGCCACCCGCCGCAATCTCACCGGTGCCATCAACGACCGATTCGAGAAGGCTGGCCTGCGCATCGTGGCCCAGAAGCGCCTGCGTCTGACCCGCGAGATGGCAGAGCGCTTTTACGAAGTCCACAAGGAGCGCAGCTTCTTTGGCAGCCTGTGCGACTTCATGACCTCGGGCCCGGTTGTCGCCCAGGTTCTGGAAGGCGAGAACGCCGTGGCCCGCAATCGCGAAGTCATGGGCGCCACCAACCCGGCCAACGCCGACGAAGGCACCATCCGCAAGGATTTCGCCGAGTCCATCGAGGCCAACTCGGTGCACGGTTCGGATTCGGCTGAAAACGCCGCGACCGAGATCGCGTTCTTCTTCGCCGAAACCGAAATCGTCGGCTAAAGGCGTCGCCCCGGGACGGAGGACGGCGCCCTGGCCCGTCCCCGCCTTCCCGGGCGGTCTTCCGGCCGTCTTGCGTGCCCTTGGGCCTGCGCGGCCCTCCGGCTCCCGGCCCCCTGGCCGGACCGGACCGGGTGCAGGGCGGCCCTGCTTTCCCCGGACCCTTCCCCAAGGACCGCGGCCCATGCTCTTCGCCCTGCCCTTCCCCGCCATCGACCCGGTGCTGATCGAGATCGGCCCGTTTCCCATCCGCTGGTACGCGCTGGCCTACATCGCCGGCCTTCTGGGCGGATGGTGGTATGTGCGGGCGCTGGTCCGCGCCGCGAGGCCGCCCTTCCTCGCCGATGCCCAGGTGGACGACCTGCTGGTCTGGGCGATCCTGGGCACCATCCTGGGCGGGCGCCTGGGCTACGTTTTATTTTACAATCTCCCCTTCTTCCTCGAAAACCCCTTGGAAATCCCCATGATGTGGCATGGGGGGATGAGTTTCCACGGCGGCTTTCTGGGGGTGTGCCTCGCCGTCACCTTGTTTTGCCGCCAGCGCCAGGTTTCCTTGCTGCGGGTGGGCGACGTGGTCGCGAGTGCCGCGCCGATCGGCCTGTTCTTCGGCCGTCTGGCCAATTTCGTGAACGGCGAGCTGTTTGGCCGCGTGGCCACGGATGTGCCCTGGGCCATGGTCTTCCCCCGGGGCGGGCCCCTGCCCCGCCATCCCAGCCAGTTGTACGAGGCCGGGCTGGAGGGTCTTGTCTTGTTCGCCCTCCTGGCCGTTCTGTGGCGCTTCACCCGCCTGTCCGCGCGCCCGGGGGCCCTGATCGGGGTGTTCCTGCTGGGCTACGGGGTGGCCCGCACCACGGCCGAGTTTTTCCGCGAACCCGACGCCCAGATCGGGTTCCTGACCCTTGGCGTGACCATGGGACAGGTGCTGTCGGTCCCCATGATCGCGGTCGGTGCCCTGATTCTGGCCTGGGCCTTGCGCCGCCCCCGGGTCGAGCCCTCTTCCGCTCCCGCGCCCAAGCCCTGATGGGCGCGCGTCCGCTTCCGGCGCCGAAGGGAACCATCCTTGGCTGCCTCTGATCCGCCCCTGCCCCCCGCCGACGCCGCGCCCCCGCTGATGGACGCCTTGCGCGCGCGTTTGCAGGTCGAGGGCACCTTGGACGTGGAAACCTGGATGGGCCTGTGCCTGGAAGCCTATTACGGCCAGGGCACGGCGATTGGCGCCCAGGGGGATTTCATCACCGCCCCCGAGGTCTCGCAGATGGTGGGCGAGCTGCTGGGCCTGTGGGCGGCCGTGACCTGGATGGGCATGGGCCAGCCGCCTTGCGTGCATCTGGTCGAGGCCGGCCCCGGCCGGGGCACCTTGATGGCCGACGCCCTGCGCGCCCTGGCCCCGGTGCCCGCCTTTCGCGCCGCGCTGCGCGTTCACCTGATCGAAACCAGCCCCGGCCTGCGCGCCTTGCAACAGACCGCGCTGGCCTCTTGTGGTGTCCCCGTTTCCTGGCACGACCGCCTCGACGACGTGCCCGCCGGCCCCCTGATCGTGCTGGCCAACGAGTTCCTGGACGCCTTGCCCGTCCGTCAGTACCGGCGCGCCGCCGACGGCACCGGCTGGCACGAACGCCGGGTTGCCCCGGGCCCGGCCGGCTCTCCCACGCCCCTGGTGTTCGTGGACGGCCCCGTGCTGGCCGAGGCGCCCCCCTTGTTGCAGCCCGCCCACCGCGCGGCCCGCCCCGGGGCGGTGGTCGAGGTCTGCCCGCAGGCCCATGCCTTTGTCGATCAGGTGGCGCGACGGCTGGCCGCCGACACCGGCGCCGCCTTGTTCCTGGATTACGGGCCGGCCGCCAGCGGACCCGGCGACACCGTGCAGGCCATGGCCGGCCATGCCTTCGTGCCGGTGCTGGACCAGCCCGGACGGGTTGACCTGACCGCCCACGTGGATTTCCAGGCCCTGGCCACCACCGCCCGGGCGGCGGGGGCGCGGGTGGACGGCGTGGTGGCCCAGGGGGTGTTTTTGTGCCAGCTTGGCTTGCGCGAGCGCGCCAGCGCCCTGATGGCGGGGGCAACCGCGCGACAGGCACGCGATCTTGCCACGGCAGTCCAGCGCCTGGTTGACCCGGCCGCCATGGGCACCCACTTCAAGGTCATGGGATTAGCCGCGCTTTCCTTGCCCCGGCTGGCCGGTTTCTAATCCTCGTTGCATGGTGACAGGGACGGGACAGTTCCCGTCCGCCGTGAGCAAGACCTTCAATGCGGTCTTTTGTCGATATCCGGTCTATCCGGCATTGACGCCCCGATCGGCTTGAGGCATGAATGATCTTAGTCCTCAAGGGGGCTTACGGCATCACGTTGTCCCGCCGCATCAATTCTACTGGTCGGGCTGGGGCCTCAGGGAAACATCGCTCGATGATCACCGTGTCCTCACTCAACGCCCTGACCAATATTCGTCATGGCTTTTTCACGCGCAGTCGGGGAGTTTCCACCGGAGACTTCGCGTCCCTTAACTGTGGCTTTGGCGCGGGTGACGCCGACGAAAACGTGCGGCGCAACCGCGAACGCGCCCTGGCGGAAATCGAAATGCCGCCCGAAGCGCTGGTCACCGTGACCCAGCGCCACACGGATCAGGTGGTCAGCGTCACCCAACCCTGGGGCGCCGAGCCGCCGCCGGTGGCCGATGCCCTGGTCACGGCCACGCCGCGCCTGGTTCTGGGCGTGTTGACCGCCGACTGCGCCCCGGTGTTGATGGCCGATCCCAAGGCGCGGGTGGTCGCGGCGGCCCATGCCGGATGGCGCGGCGCCCTGGGCGGCGTGCTCGACAACACGGTCACGGCCATGGAAGCCCTGGGGGCGCACCGGCGGGATATCCTGGTGGGCATCGGGCCGTGCATCGCCCAGCGGTCCTACGAAGTGGGCCCCGAGTTTCCCGCCCCCTTCCTGGCCGAGGACGAAAGCAACCAGATGTTCTTTGCCTCTGCCCGGCGCGAAGGGCACTATCTGTTCGACCTGCCGGGGTATGTCGCCAAGCGCCTGGTGCGGGTCGGCGTGACCGAGGTCATGCCCACGCCGTGCGATACCTTCCGCGAGGAAAGCCGTTTCTTCAGCTACCGTCGCGCCACCCACCAAGGCCGTCCCACCTACGGCCGTCTGCTGTCCGTGATCGTGCTGGAGCGCTAGGGCATCGTGAGGGGGGCAAAGCCTGTTGGCGTGACCCAACGCACGCCACGCTGGGCGGCGGGTCTGCTGGCCCTGACCCTGGCGGGGTGTGGCACCGTGCCCCGCCCCTTCGACCATATCGCGCCCGAGGGCGGCAAGGCCGCCAATCCCCTGGTCGCGCTCCCCTCGGGAACGGGGGTCAGCATCGCGCCGGCCCTGGGCCTGTCGGTGCCCTGGAACCGTCTGCTGGCCCTGGAAACCGCCGAGCAGTTGCAAGCCCAGGGCATTCCGGCCGACACCAATGGCGACGCCCCCCTGGGCCATCGCCTCACCTTGGGAGTGCGTCCGGTCACCGACCTTCCCGCCCCGGACGACGCGCCCGGTACCTTGGCCTTCGAGATTACCTGGCGCCTGACCGACGCCGATGGCGCCCTGGTCGCCGCCAACGTCGAGACCGCCCGCGTTCAAGGGTCCGCCTGGGAACACGCCGCCCCCGAGGCCGCCCAGGCCCTGGGCCGTCCGGTGGTGGGCGCCTTGTCCGCGCTGCTGGGGGGCTGGCAATCGGCCCTGGTCGGCAACGACGACGCTCCCCCGGTCCCGCGCGCGACAACGCCCGGCGAAGCATCCCCGCCGGGCGCCCTGCCCCCGGGCCGCAAGGCCCCGCCGCCGCCGTCGGCGGCCGACGACCATCCCCCGGCACCGGCCAAGCCGCCGCCCCGGCCCCGCAAAACCGCCCTGGACGCGGAACAGGAGGCGGCCCGCGCCGCGGCCGCCGCCAAGGTGACGGCGCTTACCCCCCGGATTGCCGAGGCCCCGGGCGATGGCGTCCAGGCCCTGAGCGCGGCCCTTGCCGCCCTGATGGACACTGCCGGGGTCAAAATCACCACCGATCCCCGCGAGGCAACGTTCGGATTGATTGGCCACGTCACCACCCAGGCGGTGGCCGGGGGCAAGGACAAGGTCACCTTGGTGTGGGAAGTCACCGACCCCGTTTCGGGGGCGGTCGTCGGCTCGGTGCGGCAGGAGAATTTCGTGCCGTCCGGCCTGTTGGATCGCCCCTGGGGCCATTTGGCCGAGGCGATCGCCGAGGGCGCCCTGGAAGGCGTGGGCGAGATCCTCACCCGCCCCCAACCGGCCCCGGGGCGTTGAAAAACCGTCCGCTTCGGGAGAAGCGGACGGCTGTCACCGATCCTTGGTTCGTTCGACTTATCCGAAAAGCGGTTCCCACTTTTCGGGGTTCAGTCTAGATGGTCCGGTCCACCGCCTCGTTGGCCGAGACTTCCTCGCGCCGGGGACCACCGCGCGAGACCACCACCATGGCCGGACGCAACAGGCGCTCGTTCAGCACGTAGCCGTCCTGATACACCTGGACCACGGTCCCGGTGGGCACGGTCACGTCCTCCAGTTCCTGGACGGCCTGGTGCAAGTTGGGGTCGAAGGGCTGGTTCAAGGCCTCGACCCGGCGCACGGCGTGCTTGGTCAACACCGCCTCCAGCTCGCGGGCGGTCATTTCAACGCCCACGGCCAGGGTGCGCAGGGTTTCGTTTTCCTGGCGCGTGGTTTCAGGCGCGGCCATCAGGGCGCGGCTCAGGTTGTCGGCCACCCCCAGAAGGGCCCGGGCGAAGCCTTGCAGCGCGTACTTGTTGTTGTCCTCGATGCGCTTGTCGGCCATGCGCCGGGCGTTTTCGGCCTCGGCGAGGGCGCGCAGGTAGTCTTCCTTGAGCTTGCGGTTCTCGGCGCTCAGGGCCTCCAGGCGGCGGGCGGTCTCGTCGGCCGCGTCCCCGGCCGTCTCGGGCGCGTCGAGAGCCTCGCCGCCCGGATCCCCGGCCGTCGCGGCGGCCACCGGGGTCTCCTCGCCGGTCCCAGGCGCCTGGGACGAGGGGGCGTCGGGTCTTTCGTTCTCCTGCTGCATGGCGCGTTCCGTCTTCCGTCCTTTTACGTGTTGAACAAGGCAAACAGCGGCGGGCCGTTTTATCCGACCAGCCGGCTGATAACCTTTGAGGTGTAGTCAACCAGCGGAATAATCCGCCGGTAGTTGATCCGCGTCGGACCGATGACGCCAATGGCGCCCACGATCTCGTCGCGGCTATTCTGGTAAGGGGCAACGATCATGGAGCAGCCCGATACGGAAAACAATGCGTTCTCGGCGCCGATGAAAATCTGGACACCCTCGGCATTGTTGACCAGGTCGAGAATGCGCAACACCTGCTCGCGGGTTTCCAGGGCCTCGAACAGACCCCGGATGCGCTCCAGGTCGTCAAGCGCGGTGACATCGGCCAGCAGGTGGCTTTGACCGCGCACGATCAGTTCGCCGTGCCGCTCGCCCCCCGACCAGGTGGCCAGCCCCGCCTCGACCACCCGGGCCGCCAGTTCGTCGAGGCGGGTCCGGTGCTGCTCCAGCTCCTCTTGGATGCCCGAGCGGGCTTCGTCGAGCGTGCGCCCGGCCAGGCGCGCGTTCAGGTAGTTGGTGGCCTCGGCCAGCGCGCTGGGAGGCACGCCCTGCGGCACCTCCACGATGCGGTTTTCGACCAGACCGTTCTCGGTCACCATCACCACCAGGGCCCGCCCCGGCCCCAGGGGCACGAACTCGATGTGCTTGAGCGAGGCTTCCACCTTGGGCGCCAGCACCAGCCCGGCGCAGCGCGACAGGCCCGACAACAAGGTGGTGGCCTCGCCCAGCAGCATGTCGAGGCTGCGCCCCGAGGCCCGCACCTGGGTTTCGATCTGCTCGCATTCGTCGGACGCAAGGCCGCCCAGTTCGAGCAGGCCCGACACGAACAGACGCAAGCCCGCCTCGGTGGGCAGGCGGCCGGCCGAGGTGTGGGGGCTGTAGAGCAGCCCCAGGTCTTCCAGATCCGCCATCACGTTGCGAATGGTCGCGGGCGACAGCGAGACGGCGAGGCGACGCGACAAGGTGCGCGAGCCCACCGGCTCCCCGGTTTCGACATAGGTGTCCACGATCTGGCCGAAGATCTGACGCGAGCGTTCATCCAGTTCCTTGAGGACAGGTTCCTGACCCGTCGGCGCCATGACTCTGGGTCTCCTTATGTGGCTTGGGGCCGATCCATCCCGTTGCGACGCCCGACAAGGTAGGGCGCCCCGCGCCCCCGGTAAAGGGGGGCGCGCCCCGGCAAAAAGTCCGTGTCGGGCTCCGGAGTCCGGCCGGTTGGGCGAAGATCCTTCCGCCAGACGGTGGAAGACCTTGAGCCGCCGGCCCGAGGGAGGTAAAGCCAGGGGCCCACCTTAGCATTCCTTATTCGGCAAGGACCCCCCCATGAGACCCTCCGGTCGTTCCCCCGACTCCCTGCGTCCCATCCGTCTGGAGCCCGGGTACGCCCGCCACGCCGAAGGCTCGTGCCTGGCTTGTTTCGGCGACACCCATGTTCTGTGCACCGCCACCGTCGAGGAGCGCGTGCCCTCGTGGATGCGGGGCAGCGGCAAGGGCTGGATCACCGCCGAGTACGGCATGCTGCCCCGCTCGACCCACACCCGCACCGAGCGCGAGGCCACGCGCGGACGCCAAAGCGGCCGCACCCAGGAAATCCAGCGCCTGATCGGGCGCTCGCTGCGCGCCGTGACCGACCTCAAGGCCTTGGGCGAAATGCAGATTCGCTTGGACTGCGACGTGTTGCAGGCCGATGGCGGCACCCGCACCGCCGCCATCACCGGATCGTGGATCGCGTTGCAGCAGGCCATCGCCCGGGTGCGCGGCTCGGCCCTGCCCGGGCGCTCGGCCCTCACCGACCACGTGGCCGCCGTGTCGTGCGGCCTGGTGGATGGCGTCGCCGTTCTCGATCTTGACTACGCCGAGGACAGCGCGGCCCAGGCCGACGCTAACTTCGTGCTCACCGGCCGGGGCGGCATCGTCGAAATTCAGGGCACCGCCGAAACCACCCCCTTTTCGACCGATCAGTTCCAGGCCCTGCTCGGGCTGGCGCAGCACGGAATCACCCAGCTGATCGCCGCCCAGAAGGAAGCGCTGGGCCTGGGGGAGACTCCCTGATGGCCCGGCGCCTGAGCACGGGGCCGTTGGTGGTCGCCAGCCACAACGCGGGCAAGGTGCGCGAAATCGCCGATCTGGTGCGCCCCTTCGGCCTTGAGGTGCGCGCCGCCGCCGATCTCGGCCTGCCCGAGCCCGAGGAAACCGGCACCACCTTCGCCGAAAACGCCGCCCTCAAGGCCCGCGCCGCCGCCCATGCCGCCAACCTGCCCGCGCTTGCCGACGACTCGGGGCTGGCGGTGGTGGCGTTGGGGGGAGCGCCCGGCCTGTACTCGGCCCGCTGGGCGGGACCGGAGCGGGATTTCACCTTGGCCATGACCAAGGTGAACGAGGCCCTGGGCCACGCTCCCGACCGGCGCGCCGCCTTCGTGTGCGCCCTGGCCCTGGCGTGGCCCGACGATCACGTCGAGATCTTTGAAGGCACGGTCGAGGGGACCTTGGTCTGGCCGCCCCGGGGATCGCGAGGGTTTGGCTACGATCCCCTCTTTGTCGCCGCCGGTCACGACCTTACCTTTGGCGAAATGGACCCGGACGCCAAGCACGCGATCAGCCATCGGGCCGCCGCGTTCCGCCTCCTGACGAACGCCTGCCTGAAGGGGGACTCATGACCCACACCGCCGCCTCGCCCCGCCCCGCCACTCCTCCCGCGTCGCCGCAGGACTCCACCCCCGGCGACGAGGGGTTCGGGGTTTATGTGCACTGGCCGTTTTGCCTGTCGAAGTGTCCTTATTGCGACTTCAACAGCCGGCCCGGCAACCCGACCGATCAAGCCCCCTGGCGCCGGGCCCTGATCGCCGAAATGGACGCCCAGGCCGCCCGCCTGGACGACCGGCCCCGCCCGCTGACCAGCCTGTTTTTCGGAGGCGGCACGCCCTCGCTCATGGAGCCCGAAACGGTCGCGTGCGTCATCGAGCACGCGCGCGCGCTGTGGCCGGCCGCCCCCGATCTGGAAGTGACCCTGGAGGCCAACCCGGCCTCGATCGATCCCGCCCGCCTGGCCGCGCTGCGCGATGCCGGGGTGTCGCGGCTGTCGGTGGGGGTGCAATCCCTCGACGACGAAGCGCTGGTCGCGCTCGGGCGCTGTCACACGGTGCAAGACAGCCTGAACGCCCTGGAAACCGCCACCTCGTTGTTTGACCGGGTTTCCCTCGACCTGATTTATGCCCGCCCCGGCCAAAGCGTGGAAAGCTGGGCCGAGGAACTGAAGCGGGTGCTGGCGCTGAAACCCAGCCATCTTTCGCTTTATCAACTAACCGTCGAGCCCGGCACGCCCTTGTTCCGGCGCATCGTGCGCGGCGAACTCGATCTGCCCGACGAGGACACCGCCACCGACCTTTTCCTGATCACCCGCCAGATGCTGGCCGAGGGCGGGTTGCCAGCCTACGAGGTGTCCAACCACGCGCGCCCGGACCACGCCTGCCGCCACAACATGGTGACGTGGCGGGGCGGCGATTACCTGGGCCTGGGCCCCGGCGCCCATGGCCGCCTCAGTGCCCCCGCCGGCCCCCTGGCCACCGTGGCCCACGCCGACCCCGAGCAGTGGCTGGCCGCCGTGACCTCGGGCGCGGGCGGCCTGGCCGAGGCCACGGCGCTGACCATCGAGGATCGGGCGCGGGAAATGGTCATGACCGGCCTGCGTCTGGCCGAGGGCATCTCGGAAAGCCGCCTGCGCCGTTTGACCGGCCTGGGCTTCGAGGATGTGATTGATCCCGACGGACTGGCCCTGGCCGCCGACGAGGGGCTGGTTGTCGCCCGTGGCGATGGCCTCGCGGTCACCGAAACCGGTGTGCTGCTTTTGAACACCGTGACCGCCGCGCTGCTTTCCGCCTGAGGACCCGCCCATGGCCCGCCCCATCCGCCCCGCGTGTTCGATTCTGATCACCGGGGCATCGTCCGGCCTGGGGGCGGCCCTGGCCCGGGCCTACGCCGCGCCGGGCCAGCGTCTGGTCCTGGGCGCGCGCCGGGACGATCCGCTGGCCCGGGTCGCCGACGCCTGCCGCGCGCAAGGGGCGGACGTGGAAACCGGGATCATCGACGTGGGCCAGCGCGACGCCATGGCCGCGTGGGTCACGCACGCCGACACCCGCCAGCCCCTGGACCTGGTCATCGCCAACGCCGGCATTTCGGGAGGGACGGCGGGCGGCACCGAAACCGAGGACCACACCCGCCGGATGTTCACCACCAATCTGGACGGCGTTTTGAACACCGTGATGCCCCTCATCCCCCGCTTCCAGGCCCGCAAGGCCGGCCAGATTGCCCTCATGGCCTCGCTGGCCGGCTTTCGCGGTTTTCCCGGCGCTCCCGCCTACTGCGCGAGCAAGGCGGCGGTGCGGGTATGGGGCGAAGGGTTGCGCGGCTTGCTGGCCGCCGATGGCGTGGGGGTTTCGGTCATCTGCCCGGGCTTCGTGCGCACCCCCATGACCGCTGTCAATCCCTTCCCCATGCCCTTCCTGATGGACCCGGACCCGGCCGCCGCCCTCATCCGCCGCGCCCTGGCCGCCGACCGGGGCCGCATCGCCTTTCCCGGACCACTCGTCTGGGTGGCCCGCCTGGTGGCCGCCCTGCCCGATCCGTGGGCCGACGCCCTCACCCGCCGCACGCCGCGCAAGCCCTGATCCCCGCTTGCCCGCCCACGCCCCGACCGCGCACGCCCCATGCCCATGGGGCGCGGGAGGCTCCCTCCTCTCCCCCGCCTTGCCCTGAAGCGAAAAGACACCGGTTCGGGGGCATCCGTCGCCCGGAAACAAGCGACGGACACCCCCATCCGCGGCCAACAGCCAGTCCCGGATCAGCGCCCCTTGAGAGCGTCAATCCTGTAGATGCCATCGTTTCCCCGGGACAAGGAGAACGCGATGGCCTCGCCCTCGGCCAGCGTGCTCATGTCCACGCCTTCGGCCACGGTGAAGTCCATGGTCATGCCGGGCCACCCCAAGGCCCCGATGGGGTCGTGGGTGACGTTCACGGTACGCTTTGCCCTGTCCACGGCGTTGATGGTCCCCACACCCTCGATCACGGGGGAGGCGGTCATCATATGGTGGCCGCCATCATGGTTGCCATCGTGGTTGCCGTCGTGGGACATCTGGGCGACGGCGCTGGTGGCGGAAACGATCACGAAGGTCGCGGCGATCAGAACGGATTTCATGGGTGGTTTTCCCGTTATATTAGAGTGAAACCCGAAAACCAGGAATGAACTTTCGGGTAAGCCCAGCGTGAAACGGACAGACACTAAGGGGCCGGCGAGGAAGAGGCGGTCGAAGGAGCCCGGGGGTCCCGGATCCCCCGGATCTTGTTGACCAGGATGAAAACCGCCGGAATGACGAACAAGGTCAGCACGGTAGCGGTCGCCATGCCGCCGACCATGGGGGCGGCGATCCGGCGCATGACATCCGATCCCGTGCCCGCCCCATGCATGATGGGCAGCAGGCCCGCGAAAATCGTCGCGACGGTCATGAGCTTGGGACGCAAGCGAAGCAAGGCGCCCTCGGTCACGGCGGCTTGCACATCCTCCATGGTCACCGGGCGCCCCTCGGCCCGGGCCACGGCCCGGCGTTTGTCAAGCGCGATGTTCAAGTAAACCTGCATGAGGATCGCCGTTTCCACGGCGACCCCGGCCAGGGCAATGAACCCGACGACCACGGCCACGGAGAGATCGAAGTCCAGCAGCCAAAGCAGCCAGACACCGCCCGACAAGGCCACGGGCAGGGTTCCCACGATGGTCACCACGTCCAAGGCGCGCCGGAAGGCCATGTACAGAAGAACGATGATCAGCAGCACAACCACGGGGACGATCATCCCCAGCCGCTCCTGGGCGCGTTCGAGGAATTCAAACTGGCCCGACCAGGCCACCGAGTACCCGGGAGGCAAGGGAACCGCGTCGCGCACCACCTGGCGGGCCTCGGCCACGTAACCGCCCAGGTCACGCCCGGCGATGTCCACGTAGACCCAGCCGTTAAGCCGGGCATTTTCCGAGCGGATCATGCCCGGGCCATCCTCCACCCGGATGGAGGCCACATCGCCCAGGGTGATATGGGCGCCCGAGGGCGTGACCATGGGCAGGTCGCGAATGGCTTCCGGACTGGAGCGATCGTCGTAAGGGTAGCGGACATTGATGGGGTAGCGCTCCAGCCCCTCGATGGTTTCCGACACCTCGATCCCACCAATGGCGGAGCGGATCACGTCCTGAACCTCGGCGATGGACAGGCCATGGCGGGCGGCGGCCAGGCGATTGATATCCACCTGCAAATAACGCCCGCCCACCGTCCGTTCCGCGTAGGCCGAAGTGGTGCCGGGCACGCCCTTGATGGCGCCTTCGATGGCTGCCGCGAGGCGACCGATTTCCACCAGGTCCGGACCGGAAACCTTGATCCCCACGGGGGTTTTCACGCCCGTGGCCAGCATGTCCAACCGGTTCTTGATGGGCATGATCCAGACGTTGGTCACCCCCGGAACCTGGACGATGCGATCAAGTTCCGCGCGGATCCCCGCCATGGTCATGCCCGGGCGCCACTGGTCCCGGGGCTTCAGGCGGATGGTGGTTTCCACCATGGTCAGGGGAGCGGGATCCGTGGCCGTCTCGGCCCGGCCCACCTTGCCGTAAACGCTTTCCACCTCGGGCAGGGTACGGATCAAGCGGTCGGTCTGTTGCAGGATTTCGCCGGCCTTGCCCACGGACACGGCCGGGAACAGGCTGGGCATGTACAATAAATCACCCTCGTCCAGCTCCGGCATGAACTCCGAGCCCAGCTTGGACAAAGGGTAGACACTGCCCGCCGTCAGGGCCCCGGCCAGAACGACCATCACCAGGGGATGGCGCGAAACCCCCGTGAGCAGGGGGCGATAGAGCCAGATGAAGAACCGGCTCACCGGGTTGCGGGATTCGGCAATGATGTGCTTGCCGCGAATGAACCAGCCCATCAAGACGGGCACCAGGGTAACCGACAGGATCGACGCCGCCCCCATGGCGTAGGTCTTGGTGAAGGCCAGGGGCTTGAACATGCGGCCTTCCTGGGCTTCCAGGGCGAAGACCGGCACGAAACTGACGGTAATGATCAGCAGGGAAAAGAACAGGGCCGGCCCCACCTCCTGTGTCGCCTCGGCCACCACGGCCCAGCGGTTTTCCCTGGTCAGGGGCGTGGTCTCGATTTTGCGGTGGAGGTTTTCAATCATCACGATGGCAGCATCGACCATGGCGCCAATGGCGATGGCGATGCCGCCCAGGGACATGATGTTGGCGTTGATGCCCTGGAGCCGCATGACGATGAAAGCCGCCAGGATCCCCAAAGGCAGGAAAAGCACCACGACCAGGGAGGAGCGCAGGTGCAAAAGGAAAACGGCGCAGACCAGGACGACCACGATCATTTCCTCGACCAGCTTATGGGTCAGGTTGTCGATGGCCCGTTCGATCAGACCCGAGCGGTCGTAGGTGGGAACGATCTCCACCCCCTTGGGCAAACCCTGGCGCAGGGTATCAAGCCGCTCCTTCACGGCCTCGATGGTTGTCAGGGCGTTTTCACCCCAGCGCATGATGATCACGCCGCCAACGGCTTCGCCCTCCCCGTCCAGTTCGCCCAGGCCCCGGCGCAGTTCCGGCCCCAGGCGGATTTGGGCGACGTCGGAAAGCAAAACAGGCGTTCCCCCGGCGCTGGCCCGCAGGGGCACCGCCTCCAGGTCGGCAACCTCGTCGATGTACCCGCTGGCCCGGACCATGTATTCGGCCTCGGCGATCTCCACGACCGAGCCTCCGGTTTCCTGGTTGGCCTTTTTGATGGCGCTTGTCACCGTGGACAGGGGCAGGTTGAAGGCCCGCAACCGTTGAGGATCCACCACCACCTGATATTGCTTGACCATGCCGCCAATGGTCGCAACCTCGGCCACGCCTGGGACGGTTTGCAGCTCGTACTTCAAGAACCAGTCCTGGATCGAGCGCAGTTGCGAGAGGTCATGGTTTCCCGTGCGGTCGACCAGGGCGTATTGGTAGACCCAGCCCACCCCCGTCGCGTCGGGCCCCAGGGCCGGATTGACCCCGGCGGGCAGGCGGGGCGCCACCCGGGAGAGGTATTCCAGAACCCGGGAGCGGGCCCAATAAAGGTCTGTCCCGTCCTCGAAGAGGATATAGACGTAGCTGTCGCCAAACATGGAATAGCCGCGCACCGTGCGGGCACCGGGCACGGAGAGCATGGCCGTGGCCAGGGGATAGGTTATCTGATCCTCGATCACCTGGGGCGCCTGCCCGGGGTAGGAGGTGCGGACAATGACCTGGACGTCCGACAGGTCTGGCAGGGCGTCCACCGGGGTGGTGCGCAGGGCCCAGACGCCGCCCACGATCAGCAAGCCGGTCAGGACAACCACCAGGAACCGATTCTCCAGGGACCAGCGGATAAGGGCGGCGATCATCGGGCGCCCTCCCCCTGCCCGGAGGTCACCCGCACGGCAACGAAACCACCGTCGGCGGCCTTGCCAATCCCCAGGGTAATGGCGCTTCCCGCCTTCGGCAGGGTGGCGCGGTCGACCCCATCGGACAGGCTGAAATCCATGGTCATGGCGGGCCAGCCAAGGACCGGAATCGGTTCATGGCTGACGTTGATCACGCCCTTTTCAAGGTCAATGGCGTTGAGGGTCGCTTTTGTCTCGGCGATGACCTCCGACAGGGCGCCGTGGTCCGGATGGTCCTGGTGCCGGGCTTCCGGCGCGGGATCCTCCATGCGGGCCAATCCGGCAAGCAGACTGGCTTCGGAATCGATCAGGAACTGCCCGGAAAGGACGATGCGGTCCCCTTGCGCCAGCCCATCGCGAATTTCGGTCAATCCGTTCCACCGCTCCCCAACCGTCACGGGACGGGAGCGGAAGCGTCCTTCGCCCAAATCCAGCACCACGCGGTCGCCCCCCTGGACACGGATCACGGCTTCGGTGGGAACGGTGAGGACGTTGGTTCGGGGCGGAGCCTTCAAGGTGACATCGGCGAACATGTTCGGACGCAGCGCCAGGTCCGGATTGGCGAAACGCAGGCGAACCCGGGCCGTCCGGGTCGCGGGATCGAGTTCGGGATAGATGTAATCGACCGTGCCGCGCCAGACCCTGCCCGGCAGGTGAGCCAGGGTCGCCTCCGCCTCCATGCCCGGCGTGACCCGGGCGATCTGGCTTTCGACGACGTCGGCAATCACCCAGATGGAGGTCAGATCCGACAGGGTCATGATCGTCTGGTCGGGGCGGATGAACATCCCCTCGCCCACGCCCAACTGGACGAGGACCCCGTCCCGGGGAGCATGAACCTTGATCAGCTTGGCGGGTTTTCCGCTTTTTCGGATCTCGTCGATCTGTTCGTCCGAGATGCCCAGGGCCTCCAGCTTCGCGCGGGCCCCGAAGGTCATCGCATCAGCGCCCCGTTGCAGCTCACGGACATATTCCCAGGAGGCGGCGGCCAGTTCCCGGGAGAAGAAGGCGAAAAGCACGTCCCCCTTCCTGACCTGCGCGCCCAGGGACCGAAAACGGAGATCCTCGATCCACCCTTCGGCGCGCACATGGACGTGGGACGTGGCGTCCTCGTCCTGGGTGACGGAGCCAACGGTGCGGACCTCGGCCCCCATCTCCGCCAGACGGGCGACGCCGACCCGCACGCCGATGGTGTTCATGGTCGCGGGAGACACCCGCACCCCATCCGCGTCGTTGGTGGCGCCTTCGGGGGCCGGGCCTCCCGGCGTTTCTCCTTCGTAGACCGGGATCAGATCCATGCCCATGGGCGACTTTCCCGGCGCGTCCCGCCGGTAGTTGGGATCCATGGGGGCGACCCAATAGGCGATTTTCCGCCCTTTGCCTGACTCATCAGAGGGGGCGAGGAGCGGCCCGCTCACCCGATCAAGGGCAAGACCGCCCGCCACGCCAACGGCCAGGGCCGTGGCGGCAAACAATAGCGATTTTCTGGACACGATCGTCCTTCCCGCACGCAAACCAAGGGACCGCGAAGGCAAGCCTTCACGGACGAGGCAAGGTCAGGACAGGGCGCGGGGAGGACGGATATCGGGATCGCGAGAAATGGCGGTCAGATGCCGCGCGGGAGAAACCCAGGGGACCCAGGGAGCATGACTCAGTTGGGGGAGGAACACCGGGCCCGGCCCTTCGACGGCGGGTGGAAAGCACCCCCCGGCCAGGCTCGCGCACCCTTTGGCCATGGCATCGGCGCTGGTGGCATGGTGGCAATCCGCATGCCCCGCCGGGCACCGGGACACGGAATCGATGCCTTCATGCCCCTCCATGTGGGCGGACAGGCCCGGCGCACCATGGCGGTCGGCATGATGCATCGCCTGCCCAACACCCAGGCCCCTCTCGACACGACCAACCGCCATCGCCGGGTGCAGAACCCCCGCAACCATGACGCCGATCAGAAGAAGAGAAACCAGATGCCGAAGCATGCCTTGCGATCCACGGAAAAGGCAACCGAGCCTGATCCGTTAAGGAGTACCCTGGAACCGGAATGCCGTCAATCCGTTTGACCCGGGCTCGGGATCTTGGGGAGAAGGTCAAAGGGGGTACCTCGTTGGAACGACCGGAGAGTGATCCTTGGCCTCTAGCGTTGTCCCCGATCAGTATGAAAATCCGAAGACCCTTCAGGAAAAATGTTGTTTAGTCATATGCTGTGCCATTGGCGGAGGTGGCGCGGTGTGCGCACAAGGCCACGACACCGACCAATCCGGCAAGCACCCAGAACGCGGTTTTCAGGCCGACGATATGTGCGACGAACCCAACCCCGGCGGGGCCGACGAGAATACCAGCGTAGCCCATTGTGGTGATCGCAGCGACCGCGAGGCCGACCGGCATTGTTTTCTGAGTTCCTGCGCCTCTGAACAAAACCGGGACGAGATTGGACGCACCCAGACCAATCATGACGAAGCCGAAGAGTGCGGCGACGCCAAAGGGCGATAGCAGCAGCAGAGCGAAGCCACTAATAGCAATGAGGCTTCCCCCCAGAAGCGTGGTGCCATCCCCGATCCTCGCGACAACCTTGTCGCCCAATAGGCGGCCTGTCGTCATGGCGATTGAGAACAGCATGTAGCCAATTCCAGCTTGAGCTGGCGGCGTCAGATTCTCCGTGCGGATGAGCAGCGCCCCCCAATCAAGAATGGCACCCTCGACGAGAAAGAGGATCGCAGCGAGACTTGCCAGTAGCAGCACGATCCCGTGCGGAACGGCAAACATCGGTCCTTCCTCCGTCTTCACGACGGCGAGCAGCCGGGGCCAGGCAAGGCCCATCGCCGCAAGCATTGGCAAGGCGCAAAGCAGCGTCGCATCGAATGGTGGCAGCCCCACCGACAACAGGAAAGTCATCAAGCTCGATCCAAGGAATCCACCAACGCTGAAAAGGCCGTGAAATCCCGACATCAGCGGCTGCGATGCGGCACGCTCGACTTCGACCGCGTGGATATTCATTGCAACGTCAATTGATCCCAGCGCGGCACCGAAGGCAACTAAAGCCAGTCCCAGGGAGGGGACCGTGTTGACCACCGCCAAGGTCGGAAGAATCAATGCCAAGCCGAAACCACCAACAAGGATGACCGGTTTGCTTCCGTAGCGAGCCGCAAGAGCTCCGGTGGCAATCATAGCGATTACAGACCCGACACCAAGGCACAGCAGCAACAGCCCAAGGACACCATCTTCAACAACGATCCTGTCTTTGGCAAAGGGAACCAAGGGCGCCCAGCAGGCGATTCCAAAGCCAGCGACTAGAAACGACAAACGCGTCGCGAGGCGCGTTTGCGGGCTATCGGCCGATACGACCATGCATCTTTTTCCTTTTTTCTTGACCTTCCACGGCCTCGGCTCGGATCATCAAGAGGGTGGCGGTGCCACTCCAACGAGAAGCGCCCGCACAGCAGCCTTGGATACCTTACCCCGGCCGCGTTTGCCGCGAAGCGACGGGGTGCTGTCCGCCGGTCGCCTCCGGCTCCCTCCAGCCATCACCCTGTCGCCAGAACACCCACCGCCATGATATCAGCTCAAACACTCACCCCCTGAGTGGACTGAAACAAGGGGGAAGGTCACCCCTCCCCCGCGTTTTGGGCACA
>NZ_BJZO01000036.1 GCF_007992075.1 Pararhodospirillum oryzae | reverse complement strand
TCCAAAAAGCCGGAACGCCCTGAATGTCACCGTAGGCCGTGGGGCTGCCGGAGGCGATGGGACTTCCGAACATTTCGTCCGCGTGGACCTCTTGGCCTTGCGCTGGGCTGCGGGGGCGGACAGGCCAGTCCGTAGTCCTCCGCCAGCTGCCAGAACCAATCCACGTCCAGCGTCGCCTCGGCGGCACACACCCCGAGCGCGCCCGAGGCCTGATCGAACAAGGCATGACATTGGGCCGTCTCGTCATGCCGGGCGGTATACGCCAGCCCATCCGCCTTCACCGGATGATCCCGCAACGCCTTCGACCACGCCTGAGGAACGTCGTAGGGTAATCCCCGGTGCGACACCTCGGCGGTCGCACCCACCACCGCCAGGCCGGGCCCCGTGAATTCGATCAAGGTCAGGGGGCGAAGCACCTCGAAACAGACATACGCCTTGCGACGCATCAAACCCGGGTCGATCAACCGCGCGCCAGGGCTGCGCAAAAAGGTTTCGGCGAAGGCCCCGGCGCGCTCCCGGGCCACGTACAGCACGCCATAGCTCCCATCCGGGGCGTTGAACCGGCCTTCCCGCGATCGATCGAAATACAGCGCGCCCAACCCGGCCGGATGAAACCGATGAAGCCGTGTCCCCTCGGGAAGAGTGATCCGCCTTGGCGTGCGCGTGGCGAGATCGGCCGGGGGCCGGGGCGTTGTCACGCGCCTTGAACCCCGACCCGCCGGGCCGACTCGATCACCCGATCGACGTCGCCCCGCCGCAGCACCTCCACCGGCGCTTCGTTCTCAAGGCGCTGATCCGGGTTGACCAGAAAACTCAAGACAGACCAGGGGCTGTCAAAATCCAGGGCTTCCTGGACTTCCTTGAGCCCCTGCACCACCGACCCATCCGGGTTGAATTGGACGGCCGGATAGCGAGGCCGATTGCCGGGCCCCGGGACGGCCAGAAGCTGCTTTTCCCGAACCAGCTTTTCAACACGTTGCCGGCTGACATCGTGCATCAGTGTCTGCACCTGGGCCAGATCGAAAGTGCCACCGGCCGCCACCAGGTCCGCTCTGGCGACCTCGGCCCCCCGCAACAGGGCCCGCGCCCGAGGCCCCGGGGCGAAGGCGTCCGCATTCAGGCTGGATGAAAGGTGTAATGTTTCTTGAATTAATATTCTCGTTATTGTTGTTTTTCCAATCATCCCACCGAACGACTGACCCAAACGCTTATGCTCTCGGGATACCGTATACCCGACTTTCAGATTTCGGTGGATAGCGGAGGTTTTCCGGGGTGCCCTGCCCATGCTCGATCTCCCGTTCCATAAAGGAACGATGGGGGCGGGACCATCACCTGTCAACGGAGACACCTTGGACATCCTCGCCGCCTCCCCGCCCCATATTCCGCATTGCCATACCATTTTTCCTCCCCTACCTTTTTCGGGATCCCTTTTCCTTGCGCGAGGACCGGCCCATGACCGATTCCCCGATCCCGACCCCGGGCGCCCTGCCCCAGCCTTGCGTTTCCGCCGCTTCGCCGGCCGTGCCCCCTGTGGAAACGGGGGTCACGTTGAGCCGGCCGCTTAGCGTCGATGCCTCGCGCACCGTCACCTTCCTGGGCGAGGACCTGCGGGTGTACGCGACCTACGCCCTGATTCGCGATCTGGAATATGCCTGCCGCGACCTTCTGGTGGGCCATCTGCCCGCCGGCTGGGATTCGGTGGGCACGCAGGTGAACCTGGATCACAAGGCGGCCTCGCCGCTGGGCGCGCGGGTGCGCCTGGGCGTGACCCTGGCCCGGGTGGAGGGCGCGCGGGTGACGTTCGCGGTGCAGGCGCACGACGAGGTTGGCCTGATCGCCGAGGGCAGCCACGAGCGTTTCATGGCCCCCGTCGACTCCTTCGCCCGGCGCCTTCAGGCCCGGGCCCGTCCCGCCGCCCCGCCGCCGCCCTCCCCCAAGCCGGCCCAGGGCCTTGGCGCGGTTTTTTGACCAAAACGGGACACGACAAAATGGACGATCAGGGCCGCAATGGGCTATGCAGGCGGTTCTTCTCGCGCGCCCACCCGGGACGCGCTCGCTGCTCGCCCGACCAGAGGGCCACCGAGCCCTGGCGGGCCTTCCGATACCAAAGAGGGGGGATTCCATGACCAGCACACCCGGAGACGGTTCCATGTTCGACCCGCAAGCGGAAGCAATGCCGCGCGAGGATCTGGCCCGTCTTCAATTGTCGCGACTCAAGGAAACCCTGGCTCACGCCTACGCCAACGTTCCCCACTACCAGCAGAGCTTCAAGGCGGCCGGCGTCACGCCCGACGATCTGACGACGCTGGAGGACCTGGCCCGATTCCCCTTCACGGTCAAGGACGACCTGCGCCGGGGGTATCCCTTCGGCATGTTCGCCGTGCCCCGCGAGCAGGTGGTGCGCCTGCATGCCTCGTCGGGCACCACCGGGCGCCCGACCGTGGTCGGCTACACGCCCGAGGACATCCACACCTGGGGCACCTTGATGGCCCGCTGCCTGCACTCGGCAGGCGCGCGCCCGGGCGATATCCTGCACAACGCCTATGGCTACGGCCTGTTCACCGGTGGCCTGGGCGCCCACTACGGGGCCGAGCACCTGGGCTGCTCCGTGGTGCCGATGTCGGGCGGCAACACCGAAAAGCAGGTGATGCTGCTCGATGACTTCGGGGCCAACGTCTTGTGCTCCACGCCTTCCTATGCGCTCAACATCGCCGAGGAAGCCGAGCGCAAGGGCGTTGATCTGAAGAACGGCCCCTTGCGCGTGGGCCTGTTCGGGGCCGAACCCTGGTCGCAGGCCATGCGCCACGAACTGCAAGAGCGCCTGGGCATCCGCGCCATGGATGTGTACGGCCTTTCCGAGGTCATGGGCCCGGGCGTCGCGTGCGAATGCTCGGAGCAGGTCGGCCTGCACGGCTGGGAGGATCATTTCCTGTTCGAGGTCATCGACCCCGAAACCATGCAGCCGCTCCCCATGGGCGAACAAGGCGAACTGGTCATCACCACGTTGACCAAGAAAGCCCTGCCGATGGTCCGCTACCGCACGCGCGACATTACCCGCCTGATCGATACGCCGTGTCCGTGCGGACGCACCCATGCCCGCATCCTGCGCGTGACCGGGCGCAACGACGACATGCTGATCATTCGCGGCGTCAACGTGTACCCGTCGCAAATCGAATCGGTGATGATCGGCCGCCCGGGTCTGTCGCCCCACTATCAGCTTGTCTTGCAGCGCGAAGGCACCCTCGACAGCCTGACCGTCGAGGTCGAGGCCCAGGAAGGCCTGGATCCCGCCACCTACGAGGCCCTCGGCCAGCAGGTGCGCCATACCATCAAGTCGTTGATCGGCGTGACCACCCGGGTCGTCGTCCTCAGCCCCGGCGAACTGCCGCGCTCCCAGGGCAAGGCGCTGCGCGTGCGCGACCTGCGCCGCAAGGACTAAGCCACCGCTTTTCCGCTGCCCGCCCTCCGGGGAACACGGGCAGCGGCACTTGCGGATCCAAGGCATTGGGGTCTGGGGCCCGCTGGCCCCAGCGGGGACTGGGGCGGAGCCCCAGGAAAGAGAAAGGTCCCCTGTCGTGTCCCGTGACCGGATCCAGGCACGATGCTCCAATTCTTTCTTTTTGCGTTCGACTGATCCGAAAAGCGGTTCCCGGTTTTCGGATCTCACTCCAGGGGTCCCCGCGTGTCCGCTCTTCCCCGCCTGATCCTGGCCACCGGCTACGACGACGGCTTCGCGCCCCTGGGCGATCTGGCCGCCGGCCGCCTGCGGGCGTGGGGGGCGCGCCTGGGGGTGCCGGTGCATGTGGAGCGCGCGCTGGATACCGGCCGCCCCCCGGCCTGGGCCAAGATCGCCATTCTGGGCGCGCTCCTGAACGGCGCCACCGACTGGGTGCTGTGGGTGGATGCCGATGCCCTGGTCTTGCGTCTCGACGCCGATCCGCGCCCGCTGCTCGACCCCGGCCGCGACCTGTGGCTGGCCTGTCATCACCAGTGGGTGCACCCCATGCCCGGCATGGCGGTGCGTTTCGACGTGCCCAACACCGGCGTGATGGCCCTGAAGGCCTCGGACTGGACGCGGGATTTCCTGGCCCGGGTGTGGGCCGCCGAGCGCTGGCTGAACCATCCCTGGTGGGAAAACGCCGCCGTCCTGGAACTGATGGGCTACCATCGCCTGCTGGATCCCGAGGCCCGCAACGCCCCCGATCCGGCGGTGATGGACAAGATTGGCTGGCTGGACTGGGCCTGGAACAGCGTGCCCGACCTGTGCGAGGTGCCCGATCCCGTCATCCGCCACTACACCCGGCGCGGCTCCCTGGCCGAGCGCCTGGCCGAGATGCGCCGGGACCTGGAAACCGTGGAACGCGACGGAGGCGACGATGCGCCTTAACCTGGGCTGCGGGGGACACCACCGGGAAGGCTGGATCAATGTCGATCGCGCCGCCGCCCTCGCCCCCGATCAGGTGGTGGATCTGGAAACCACGCCCTGGCCGTGGCCCGACGACAGCGTGGATGAAATCCTGCTCTCGCACGTGCTCGAACACCTGGGCGAAACCCCGCGGGCTTTTCTTGCCGTCATGGGCGAGCTGTGGCGGGTGTGCCGGAACGGGGCCCGGATCACCATCGTGGTGCCTCATCCCCGCCACGACAGCTTTCTGAACGACCCCACCCACGTGCGCCCGATCACGCCCGAGGGACTGGTGCTGTTCGATCACGCCCGCAATCTCGCCTGGCAGGCCGAGGGGATTGGCAACAGCCCGCTGGGCCTGATCTTGGGGATTGACCTGGAAGTGACCGGCCTGGCCCACGACCTGGAAGAGCCCTGGCTGTCCCAGGCCCAGGCCGGCACCTTGGACCGCGCGGCCCTGATCGCGGCCGAAAAGCAGTTCAACAACGTGATCCGCCAGACCACCTTGGAGATCCGTGTTCACAAGCCGGTGCGGCGCGGCTGACCGCCCCCCGGCAAGGGGCGCGGGTCAGCCGCGTCTTGCCCTCCGGGCTCAGGAGGCGGCCTTCTTCTGGCCGATGCGGCTTTCCTCGCCCTTCAGCAGGCGGCGAATGTTCTCGTGGTGACGGATCCACGCCAGCACGGCCAGCAGGAAGAAAATCCCCACGTGGGCCGGGGTGGCCAGGAACGCGGCGTACACCGGGGCCAGGGCCAGGGCGATCAAGGCCGCGAGCGAGCTGTAGCGGAACAAGGCCGCCACCGCGACCCAGGTGAGGCAGGCGGCCAGACCGACGGGCCACGCGGTGGCCAGCAGGGTTCCCAAGGTGGTGGCCACGCCCTTGCCGCCACGAAAGCGCAGCCAGACAGGGAAGTTATGGCCCAGCACGGCCAGCGCGCCGGCCAGCAGGCCGGGCCAGGGGCCCGCCTCGGGACCGGCGATGGCCCCGGCGATCAAGGCGGCGATGGCGCCCTTGGCGGAATCCAGGATCAAGGTGGCGAGGGCCAGATCCTTGCGCCCGGTGCGCAGCACGTTGGTGGCCCCGATGTTGCCCGAGCCAATGGCGCGCACGTCGCCCAGGCCGGCCAGCCGCACCAGCACCAGGCCAAACGGCACCGATCCCAGGCCATAGCCGGCGACGGCGCACACAAGCAGGAAGATCCAGGACGGGTCAGTCATCGGGCGTGAACACCGTTCGGCCGTCGATGACCGTGCGCAGCACGCGGCCTTGCACCGGGCGGCCATCGAAGGGAGTGTTTTTGGACTTGGACAGGAAGGCGCTGGCCACCACCTGCCAAGGGCGGTCGGGATCGAACACCACCAGGTCGGCCTTGGCGCCCGCGCGCAGGCGCCCGGCCTCCAGCCCCAGAAGGGCGGCCGGGGCCGAGGTCACGCGCGCGAGCACGTCAAGCAAAGGCAGGCCCTCGGTGTGATAAAGCCCCAGCGACACCGCGAGCAGGGTTTCCAGGCCCACCGCGCCAAAGGCGGCGGCATGGAAGGTCTGGCGCTTGGTGTCCTGGTCTTGCGGGGAATGGTCGCTGGCGATGGCGTCGATCACCCCGTCGCGCAGGCCGGCAACGATGGCCTGGCGATCGGTTTCATGACGCAAGGGAGGGGAGAGCTTGGCGAAGGTCCGGTATTCGCGCACCTCCTGCTCGTTCAAGGCAAAGTAGAAGGGCGCGGTATCGCAGGTCACGCGCAGGCCCTGTTCCTTGGCGCGGCGGATGATCTCGACGCTTTCCGAGGTGCTGATGTGGGCGGCGTGGTAGCGCCCGCCCGTCATCGCGACCAGGCGCATGTCGCGTTCAAGCAAGATGATCTCGGCTTCGCGCGGGATGCCGGAAAGACCCATGCGCGTGGCCAGCTCGCCCGCGTTCATCACCCCCCCGGCCAGGGAGGGCTCCTCGGGATGCTGCATGACCAGCAGGTCGAACGTCGCGGCGTAGGCCAGCACGCGGCGCATGACCTTGGCGCTGGCGATGGCCTTGACCCCGTCGGTAAAGGCAACGGCGCCGGCCTCGGCCATGATGCCCAGCTCGGCCAGGGCCTCGCCTTGCAGGCCCAAGGTGCACGCGCCATAGCAGTAGACCTTGGCCAGCCCGTTGAGACGGGCGCGCCGGGCCACGAACTCCAAGGTTGCCTCGTCGTCGAGGGGCGGATCGGTGTTGGGCAGGCAGACCATCGAGGTCACGCCGCCGGCGACGGCGGCCAGCCCGGCGGTGCGCATGCTTTCCATGTGCTCGTGCCCGGGCTCGCGCAGTTGCACGCGCATGTCGATCAGGCCGGGCGCGAGGCAGGCGCCCTGGCAGTCGATCACCTGGATATCGGCGGCGAGGCCGTCGGGGAAGGGGGTGGAGGCCAGCGAGACAATGCGCTCGCCTTCGGTCAGCAAGGCCCCCCGGGTGTCAAGGCCGCTGGCCGGATCAAGCAGGCGGGCATTGACATAGGCCACACGGCCGGGCTCACGATAGCCCATCTCAGGGAGTCTCCTGCTGCTCGCGGCGCAAGGTGGCGCACAGGATTTCCAGGGCGGCCATGCGCACGGCCACGCCCATTTCCACCTGTTCGCGGATCACCGAGCGGGGCACGTCGTCGGCCACGTCGGAATCGATCTCGACGCCGCGGTTCATGGGGCCCGGGTGCATGATCAGGGCATCGGGCCGGGCCAGGGCCAGCTTGTCGCGATCCAGCCCAAAATAGCGGAAGTACTCGCGCACGCTGGGCAGGAAGTTGCCCGACATGCGTTCGTTTTGCAGGCGCAGCATCATCACGATGTCGGCGTCGCGCACGCCCTCGCGCATGTCGTGGAACACCTCGACGCCCAGGCTGGCGATGCCCGAGGGGATCAGCGGCCGGGGGCCCACCACCCGCACCCGCGCGCCCATGATGGTGAGCAGGTGAATGTTGGAGCGCGCCACGCGCGAATGCATGACGTCGCCGCAGATGGCCACCGTCAGCCCGCCCAGGTGGCCCTTGTGGCGGCGGATGGTCAGGGCGTCGAGCAGGGCCTGGGTGGGGTGTTCGTGGGCGCCGTCGCCGGCGTTGATCACCGCGCAGTTGACCTTTTGCGCCAGCAGGGCGGCGGCCCCGGACTCGGGATGGCGCACCACCAGCACGTCGGGATGCATGGCGTTGAGCGTCACCGCCGTGTCGATCAGGGTTTCCCCCTTGGCGACGCTCGACGTGGCCACCTGCATGTTGATGACGTCGGCGCCCAGGCGCTTGGCCGCGACCTCGAAACTGGTGCGGGTGCGCGTGGAGTTCTCGAAAAAGAGGTTGATGACCGTGCCGCCATGCAGAACGCTGTCGGTGCGGTCCGACAACCTGGTGTTGCCGACATACGATTCGGCATGGTCCAGCAGGGCTTCGATTTCGTGGGGCAGGCGCCCCTCGATGCCCAGCAGATGGCGGTGGCGATAGGCGGTGATGGGGCTTGGTGTCATGATGGCGGACTATAGGCAAGCCCACGGCGCCGGGCAACGAAAACAGCGCCGCCGGTCGGGTGTGCTCCAACGCCCCCTGCAAGGCACACGCAAGGCGACGGGGCCCGGCGCGGGCTTCCGTCCGACGGTGGTGGGGCGGCGACGCTTTTGTGACCTTTCCGCAACACCCGACGCTTCATGGCAACAGAAGGGGCCCTGGTGTGGCGTTCGTCACTGCATCCAGGGCGAAAAAGAGCGACAAGAAAGGGACGACGGATCGATCGAAGCCAGACGCGGCGGGCAAGGAGAGACCATCATGCGCACGACCCCCTCCCCGAAGACACCCCTGGGCGGATCCATGGGCCTGGCCCTGGGGCTGGTGGCCCTGCTGCTGGTCACCGGCGGCCTGGGCCTCACGGTTGTGGCGTCGGCCAGCCTCCTGTTTTAAGAAGCTCGCGCACCGTCTCGGCCATGGCCAGGGCGGCGCGCGACGGCGCGCGATCGCGCGGCCACGCCAGCACGATGGCGCGCTGCAACGGCGGTTCGCCCAGGGGACGGGCGACCAGGGTGCCGGCGGCCAGATCGGGGGCAAAGGCCGAGGGCGCGTGCACCACCAGCCCCAGGCCGGCGTGGGCCAGCTCGCCCAGAACGCGCAGCGAATCGGCCTCGATATCCACCCGCACCACGATGCCATGACGAAAGGCCGCCTGGTCCACCAGGGCGCGAAGCCCGTGCCGCCGCCCGGGCAGCAGGATGGGCAGCTCGGCCAGCGCCCGAACCGGCACGCAATCGCTGCCCCCGGGCATCTGGTCGGGGCGCCCGATCAGGGCCAGATCCTCGGTCAGCAGCGCTTCCTGGGCCAGGGCCGGACTGGCGGCCTGGGCGTAGAGCAAGCCGACATCGATCCAGCCCGACAGCAGGCCCTCCTGCACCACGCCCGAGAGTTCCTCGACCAGGCACAGCCCGACCAGGGGATGGTGCTCGCGAAAGCGCCGCACCAGGGGCGCGGTCAGGCGAACGCCGACGCTGGGCGGCAGGCCCACGGTGACACGTCCGGTCACCTGGGAGCGGCGCACCCCCATGGCGCGGCGCGCGCCGTCGATGGCTTCCAGGATGGCGCGGGCATGCTCGACCAGCACCAGCCCGGCCTCGGTGGGCTCGGCGCCCCGGCCCGTGCGGCGCAGCAGGATTTCGCCGGCCTCGTCTTCCAGCAGATGGATCTGCCGCGACAAGGCCGGCTGGGTCAGATTGACGCGCTCGGCCGCCGCGCTGAAACTCCCGGTTTCAACGATGTGCAGGAAGGCGCGCAGATGCCTGGGATCCATGACTGGACTCCCAAAGACGGGGGAAATGGTGGGCCCGGCAGGACTCGAACCTGCAACCAGACGGTTATGAGCCGCCAGCTCTGACCATTGAGCTACAGGCCCCCCGGCCCAACTCTCCATAGCCGACCGCCCGTCGAAACGCAAGGGGAAGGGGTGGGAACGTCGTGAACGGGCCCGGCGCGGAAAAACGCTCCTCCTTTGGAAAAAAACGATATAAGATAAAGGTTTATTTGGATGGATTCTGGCGTTCCGCGTTGCCTGGAATCCGCCGGACCTGAGGACCATCAGATAACGAGGCATGTGGGAATGGCCGATCCTTCCGTGAATACCGCGCCCCTCCGGATCGAGATTGCCCTGACCCCCCGGCTCAATCTGGCTTTTCTGCACAATGCCATTCCGTTCCTGCGCGATGCCGTTCTCGTCAACGACACGAAAACGCGGCTGGACGACGTTAGCTTGGCCCTGTCGTCGGATCCCCCTTTTCTGGAGCCGCGCGCGTGGCACCTGGAAGCGCTGGCCCCCGGCGAGGAGCGGCGCCTGGGGGATCTGGAGGTTTCCCTGGCCCCTGGCCCGTTGTCCCGGCTGACCGAGCGCGAAACCGCCAAGGCAACCTTCATCCTCAGCGCGCGCGGCACCGAGGTGGCGCGCCGGACCGACCTCATCGAGCTTTTGCCCCGCGACCATTGGAGCGGCCTGGAACACGTGCCGGAAATGATCGCGGCCTTTGTTCAGCCCAATGAACCGGCCCTGGCCTCGGTGCTGGTCGACACCGCCTGGGTGCTCAGTGCCCACGATCGCCCCAGCGCGCTCACGGGCTACGACGGCGGCCCGCGACGCGTCTGGGAACTGGCCTCCGCCTTGTGGAGCGCGCTGTCCTCGCGCGGCCTGATCGACAGCCTGCCCCCCGCCGGCTTCGAACAGGCCGGGCAGAAGGTGCGCGCGGCCCGCCAGGTGCTGGAGGGACGGCTGGCCACCTGCCTGGACCGCGCGGTGCTGTTCTGCGCGGCCCTGGAGCAGATGCACCTTCACCCCCTGCTGGTGTTCACCGAGGGGCACGCCCTTGCCGGCGTGTGGCTCCACCCCCAGGAATTCGCCACCCCGGTCATTGACGATGTCACCGCCTTGCGCAAGCGGGTGGCCCTGCGCGAAATCGTCTTGTTTGAAACCACCTTGATCACCCATGCCCCCCCGCCTTCCTTCGGCGTCGCGACCGGGGAAGGGACCCGCCAGATCCAGGAAAACGCGCCCCGGCCGTTCGTCATGGCGGTGGACATCCGCCGGGCCCGCCTGATGGGCCTGCACCCCCTGGCCAGCGTGGAAAACACGGCCGCGCTCCCGGCTCCCGCCGCTCCCGGGTCCGAGGCCGCCCGCGCGCCCGCCGCCGCCTTCGACCCCGCCCCCGACGTGTTCGACGGCCCCGATCCGGGGGCCGGCGCGCTCAACGGCCCCGCCCTCCCCCCGACCACGGCCCCCGACACGCCCGAAGGCCGCCTGACCCGCTGGCAACGCAAGCTGCTGGACCTGTCGCTGCGCAATCCGCTGCTCAACCTCACCCGGGGCCGCACCTTCGTGCGCCTGATCGCTCCCGATCCGGGCCTGCTGGAGGATCTTCTTGCCGATGGGGCGGCCTTGAAGGTGGAGTCCGCCCCCGACCTGACGCGTGGCGCCGCCCCGCGCGAGCCGTCCCCCCCCGGGAGCACCGCCGACAAACTGGCCCTGGAGGCCCTGAGAAGCGGCAAGATCCAAAGTCCCCTGCCCAAGGCCGAGTTGGAAACCGCCCTGGTGAGCCTGTACCGGCAAGCGCGCACCGCCTTGCAGGAAGGGGGCGCCAACACCTTGTTCCTGACCTTGGGTTTCCTGAGCTGGACCCCGCGCGACGGCCGCCACCAGGATCCCTGCCGCGCGCCCTTGCTGTTGATGCCCGTGGTCCTGGAACGCCGTAGCGTGCGCTCGGGCTTCACGATGCGCCGGCACGAGGAGGACACCCTTCTCAACCCGACCCTGGTTCAGCTGCTGCGCCAGGATTTCGACCTGGCTCTTCCCCTGGACGAAGGCAACCTGCCGCGCGACGAGCACGGCCTGGACCTGGATGCCATCTGGCGGGCCGTGCGCCACGCGATCAAGGACATCCCGGAATGGGACCTGAGCCCCGAGGTGGGGCTGTCGTCCTTTTCCTTTGGCAAATTCCTGATGTGGAAGGACCTGTGCGCCCACGCCAGCCGCCTGGGCCATAACCGGCTGGCGCGCCATCTGATCCAGTCCCCCCGCGAGCCCTATCCCGACACCCGCCCCTTTCCCGACCCCCGGCGCCTGGACCAGGACGTTCCGCCCGAGGATGTCTTCTGTCCGCTGCCCGCCGATTCGTCGCAGCTTTCGGCGGTGCTGGCGGCGGCCCAGGGGCTGGATTTCGTTCTCATCGGCCCGCCCGGCACGGGCAAGAGCCAGACCATCGCCAACCTGATCGCCCATGCCCTGGCGCAGGGGCGCACCGTCTTGTTCGTTTCCGAGAAGATGGCGGCGCTGGACGTGGTGTACCGGCGCCTGAAGGCGGTGGGCCTGGGGCCGTTCTGCCTGGAGCTGCACTCCAACAAGGCGCGCCGCCAGGATGTTCTCGACCAGCTGCGCGAGGCCTGGGAACGGCGCGACAGCCAGGCCCCCGGGGACTGGCCCTATCAGGTCAAGCGCCTGCAGACCCTGCGCCAGGAACTGGACCTTTACGTGGAGCGGCTTCACCGGCCGGGATCGTGGGGGCTCACGCCGTTCCTCGCCATGGGCCGGGTGGTGGCCGGACGCGACCTGCCACGGCTGGGGCTGTCGTGGCCCTCGCCCGATGCCCATGACCGGGCCGCCTATCAGGCCTTGGCCGACCGGGCCCATGATCTGGGATTGCTGGCGCGGCCGTTCCTGCCTGGTCCGGACGAGGCCGAGCCAAACGACGGAGAGTCCGGGCCCGCCTTCTTCCAGGCCGGGGCCCTGACCTTGATCCACCACACCGAATGGTCGCCCCTGTGGGAGCGCGAGGTGTTGCAAGACGCCCAGGCCCTGGCGCAGGCGGGCGCGGCCCTGGAAACGGCCCTGCATGCCTTTCGCGAGGCCGCCGGCCTGCCGGTGCTGCCCCTCGACCGCGAGGGGCGCAAGGGACTGGCGACCCTGGCTTCCCTGCTGCCCCGGGCGGGCGGACAGGACTGGAGCTTTGCCCTGGCCCCCGACGCGGCGCCGGTGCGCGAGCGCCTGGCAACCGGGCTTGCCCTGGTCGAACGCCGCCGGAAGGTGCTGGACAGCCTGCCCGCCACATGGGACCCGTCCGTCGCGCACGGGGTTCGCAAGGCGCTGAAGGCCCTTGAAGCCGGGGCACGGGCGCTGTCGGTCCTGGCGTTGCCCGTGGAGGCGCTGCCCGATTCGAAACGTGTTGCCCGGGTCCGGGCCGAGGGGAAGGCCGCGCGCCAGGCCGGATGGCTGCGCCGGGGCCCGCGCACCCGAGCCTTGATCCAAACCCTGGCCGACCTCCTGGGCCGGCCGGTCGACAAGGACCGGGCTTCGCTGCTGGTCGCCGCCCTTGTCCAGATGGACGCGGCCCGAACCCTGCTTGAAGCCCAGGCCCCCCTGCTGGAGGCGGCCGGCCTGCCGCCGTGCGACCTGGAGACTCCGCCGGCCGTTCTGACGGCGGCCGTGGCGGTGCAAGAAGCCCTGGTGGCGACCCTCGCCGGGGAACCCTGGACGGACGCGCCGGCCCTGGCCGGGGTGGCCCGGGGGCAGGCCGGGCCGACCCTGGCCGCCACCTTGGAGCGGCTGCGCGCCTTGCGCGACCTTGAGCGCGACCTTGCCGCCTTCAACGATCTGGAGGCACGCCTTCCCGGCCTGTGGCGCGGCGTGGACAGCGCGCCACAGGCCCTGCGCGAGGCCCTTGCCTTCGCCGAAGCCCTGGCCGGTGCCTTGCCCCGGCTCGCGCCGACCCCGGTCCTTCTCGCGCCGCTGACGGCGGGGGTGGCGCGGCTGCTGGGCGAGGCCAACGCCTTGCTACGGCCGGAAGGGCCGGTGCCCCGGCATGGCATCGCCCTGGAGCAGACCGCGCGCGCCTTCGACGAGGCCCTGGGCGCCTTCACCGGCCGGATCCGGGCCAAGGCGCCCCTGGCCTCGCGCTCGCTCTCCGAGGTGTGCGCGCTGGCCCGCGATCTTCAGGCCCGGCGTGCCTCGATCAAGGACTGGTGCGCCTGGCGCAAGAAGGGAAACGAGGCGGGCGCCCATGGCCTGGGGCCGCTGGTCGTGGCCCTGGAACAGGGCAAGGTGCCCCCCGCGCGCAGCCGGGAGCTTTTCGAGGCGGATTATGCGCGCTGGTGGGTGGACGCGGTGATGGAAAGCGACGCGGTGCTGCGCACGTTCAGCCCCTCGATCCACGAAGACCGCATCCAGGCCTTCCGCGACCTGGATGACCGCTACACCGAGCTGACCCGAAGCCTGATCCAGGCCCGCCTGAGCGCCGGCCTGCCCGATCCCACCTCGGTCGAAAGCGGATCGGACTGGGCGATGCTCAAGGGAGAACTGAGCCGCAAGCGCGGCCAGAAGCCCCTGCGCGCCTTGCTGCACGGCATGCCCGACGCCATGACCCGGCTGGCGCCCTGCTTGCTGATGAGCCCGCTTTCCATTGCCCAGTACCTCCCCCCCGAGACCCCGCCCTTCGACCTCGTGATCTTCGACGAAGCCTCGCAGATCGCGGTGTGGGACGCCATCGGCGCCATGGCGCGCGGCCGGCAGGTGGTCATGGTGGGCGACCCCAAGCAGATGCCCCCCACCGATTTCTTCACCCGGGGCACGGCCGCCCCCGACGACGACGACGAGGCCGAACCCGACCAGGAAAGCATCCTTGACGAATGCCTGGGCGCGAACATGCCGGTTCTGGAACTGCGCTGGCATTATCGCTCGCGCCACGAAAGCCTGATCGCGTTTTCCAACCAGCAATACTACAACGGCAAACTGTGGACCTTCCCCTCGCCCGTCACCCGCGACCGGGCGGTCACGTTCCACCCCGTTGACGGGGTGTATGAACGCGGCGGCGCCCGCGTCAACCGGGCCGAGGCCATGGCCCTGGTCGCCGATCTGGTCGCGACCTTGCGCGCCACCCCGCCGGGCGAGGATCCTCCCAGCATGGGCGTGGTCACCTTCAACAGCCCGCAGCAGCAGCTGATCGAGGACCTGCTGGACACCGAGCGCCAGCGCGACCCCACCTTGGAGCCGTTCTTCGCCGAGGATCGGCCGGAACCGGTGTTCGTCAAGAACCTGGAAAACGTGCAAGGCGACGAGCGCGACCTGATCTATTTCTCGGTCACCTTCGGTGCCGACAACCTGGGCATCGTTTCCGGCAATTTCGGCCCGCTCAACCGCATGGGCGGAGAACGCCGGCTCAACGTGGCCGTCACCCGGGCCCGCGAGCGGCTGAAGGTGTTTTCCAGCCTGGAACCCGCCCAGATCGACCTGGGGCGCGTCAACGCCACGGGCGTGCGCGACCTGCGCTTGTTCCTGGACATGGCACGGCGGGGCCCGGCGGCCCTGGCCGGGGCGATCCAAGGCAGCGTGGGCGGATACGACTCCCCCTTCGAGGAAGCGGTGGCCCAGGCCCTGGCGGCCCGGGGCTGGCAGGTTCATCCCCAGGTCGGGGTGTCGCGCTTTCGCATCGACCTGGGCATCGTGGACCCCGACGTGCCCGGCTCCTACCTCGCGGGGCTGGAATGCGACGGCGCCACCTACCACCGCAGCGCCACCGCCCGCGATCGCGACAAGCTGCGCGAACAGATCCTCGTCAACCTGGGTTGGAATATCGTCCGGTTGTGGTCCCCCGACTGGTGGCACGACGCCGAACAGGCCCTGGACACGGTGGAACGGCGCCTGCACGCCCTCCTGGAAGAGGCCCGGGCGCGGCGCGCCGAGGCCGAGGCGGCGCGCAAGGCCCGCGCGGCCGCGCGGCCCGCGCCCGCCGTGGCTCCTCCCCCCGCTCCGCCAGCCGGCACCGCGCCCGGGCCCGCCGGCGGGATCCTCCCCGCCTCTTCCTCCCTTCGGGAGCCCGGCACCCCGGCCGCGCCCGCGCCGGAACCCGAGATCGGGGCGCCCGCCCCGGAACCCGAGATCACGGCGCCCGCCCCGGAACCCGAGATCACGGCGCCCGCGCCGGAACCCGAGATCACGGCGCCCGCGCCGATGCCTCCCGGGGTGCCCCCCCGGGCCTCCAGCCTCCTGGCCCAGGATCCGGTCGCGTTCCACGCGCCAGCCTATGACCCGGTGCTGCTGGAAATGCTCCACGAAATCGTGACCGGCGAGGGACCGGTGCGCGATCGCGTGCTGGCCCACCTGGTCGCGCGCCGGCACGGATGGGACCGCACCAGCCCCCGCCTTGCCTACCGGGTGATGGCCCTCGCGCGCCGGCATTTCCAGGTCATCCCGGAAGAAGATGGCGACGGCGTTTTCGTGTGGCCGAAAGAGATGACCCCGGGATTCTGCCCCGCCTTCCACCCCCCCGCCGACGGCGAAATCCGCCCGATCGACACCATTTGCCTTGCCGAACTGGTGGCCCTGGCCCGCGAGGTCCGGGAAAGCGCCCGGAACGAGGAGGATCCCGTGCTTCTCATGGCCCGACGCTGCGGCCTTCAAACGCTGCAAGAACCCGCCCGCGCCCGCCTGGAAAAGGCCTGGAACGCCCTGCGACGGGCCGGTTCAGAGGAAGAAAACCCGGCGCCGCTATAGGCATGGCATGTGTGGACGACCGCCTGGATGCAAGGGGAAACTGACGCGGCGGCTCTTTCGGAAAGGCGGTGAGTCCCGGTATGATGAGGGCCCCTCGACACGCGATGGAGGCATGACGACGGGATGCTGGCTGGAACCGAACCGGGCGCCCCCCTCGCGTGCCCCCCCCGCCGGCATGACCGCGAGGCCCTTTCCGATGGCCCTCCCCCGCACCAGGAGATCGCGATGCCCACAAACCCGCCCGATGGTCTTCCGCGCTATCGTCTTCTGACCGGCAAGGACGACGCGACATTCTGCCAGCGCGTATCCCAGGCCCTGGAGCTTGGCTACCAGCTCCATGGCTCTCCCGCCGCCACCTTCAATGGCCAGGATGTCATCGTCGCGCAGGCGGTCCTGTGGCCCGGGACCGGGCAGCCCTGACCGCCGAACCGCCGGCACGTCCCGCCCGGGCTGGCCTGTGTTCGCGGCCGGCCTTTCCGGGAACGGGGGAGTTTCCGGCATGGTGAACGCGAGCCGGCACGCGAACGGGAGCGGACGCATGGATGGATTGTTGTTCGATTGCGACGGGGTGCTGGCCGAAACCGAGCCGGACGGGCACCGGGTGGCGTTCAACCAGGCTTTCGAGGAAGCCGGGCTGCCCGACCGCTGGTCGGTGGACACCTACGGCGCTCTTCTGGAAACGGCGGGCGGGCGCCATCGCCTGCGCCGCTTTTTCGGCGACCGCCTCGACGACGCGGCCGTGCTGGCCTTGCACCAGCGCAAGACCGACCTGTTCCAGGCATGGGTGGAAGGGGGACGGCTGCCGATTCGTCCGGGCGTGGCGGCGCTGATCGACGAGGCCCTGGCGGCGGGGATCAAGGTGGGGGTGTGCTCCACCTCCGACGAGCGCGCGGTGCGCGCCGTGGTGGCGGGCCTGGGCCCTCGCCGCGCCGGGGCCATGGCCGTTTTCGCCGGCGAACAGGCCCCCCGGCGCAAGCCCGATCCGGCGATTTACCGGCTGGCCCTGGACGCGCTGGGCCTTGACCCCACGCGGACCCTGGCCATCGAGGACAGCCCGCCCGGCCTCGCCGCCGCCACCGCCGCCGGCCTCGGCTGCCTCGTCACCCGCTCCGCCTACACCCGGCACGAGGCGTTCATC
The DNA here is from genome assembly GCF_007992075.1 of Pararhodospirillum oryzae. Lineage (GTDB taxonomy): Bacteria > Pseudomonadota > Alphaproteobacteria > Rhodospirillales > Rhodospirillaceae > Pararhodospirillum > Pararhodospirillum oryzae. Next base: position 23,504 of record NZ_BJZO01000036.1, on the reverse strand, counting down.
GGGGCGGCGGCCGTCCTCGACAGCCTGGAAGGCGTGCGACTCGATCACTGCCGCGCCTGGCTTGCCTCCACGGCCGCGCCTTGAGGCAGGCTCCCGGCACCCGGGCCGGGGGCTTGCGCCAGGATCGACGGATGGCTAGCTTACCGAACGCCCTGCGGGTGCCCCCACCCTTGTCACCCCGGCGGGCCCCCTTGACCGCTCCGACAGAGGGATCCTTGCCATGCCTGCCTTGCTTCCCGTCCGGCGCCGCGTGCCGGTCCTGGCGTGGGTCACCCGGGTCCTGCCCCTTGTGGCCCTGCCACTGCTTGCCGGTGGCTGCGCGGAAGGCACGGGCTCCGGCGCCGCCGGGGAACGCTTGCCGCTCGCGTGCGCCATGATGGCCTGCGAATGCGTCAACGCCGATGCCGGCCCCTTCACCCTGGAGCGGGTCAAGCCGGTGCAATGGAATGCCCAAGGCGAAGCCACCTGCCCCGCGGGCCATCTCCTGCGCCGCAAGCGCTGAGCCGCCTTGCGCCCGGAGAACCCGCGTCCCCACGCGGGCCTTTGCTGGAGTCGTGCCATGGTCCAACCGTCGCCCTTGCCTGCCCTGCCCCGCCTCGGATCGCGGGCGCCCCTGGCCTCCACGAACGGCGGAGGGGCCGGGATTGAGGACGCACGGCGCGTCCCCCGGGAGGAAGCCGTGTCCTCAAGCCGGCGGCCCGGGGGCATCGGCAAGGGGCTGGGGGCCCTGCTGGCGCTGGCCAGCCTGGCCGGCGCCTCCCCGGCCGGAGCCGCCCAACCCGGGTTCGACTGCGACAAGGCCACCAGCGTGGCCGAACGGGTGATCTGCGCCGATGGCGGACTGGCGGCCCGCGACCGGGCCCTGAGCGACGCCTTCGCCGCGCGCAAGGCCGCGCTCGCCCCCGATCAGGTGCCGGCGCTGGTCGCTACGCAACGGGCCTGGCTCAAGGCCCGCGACAAGGCCTGTTCCCTGCCCGCCGCCTTGCCCGCGACCGAGGATGTGACCTTGGACCTGCTGTGGCGGGTCGCGCCTTGCCTGGCCGGCGTTTACGACCAGCGCCTGGCCGAACTGGGAGCACCTCCCCCCGCGCCCCCCTCCGCCCGGATCAAGGATCCCGGATTCATCCACCCCCTTTGCCTGGCCGCCGCCCTGCCCGACATCGATGAAGGGGTCGCCGCGCCGGTGCCGCTCGCGCTGTGCAACCAGGGCAACGCCCACAACCCACCCCAGGAAAACCCGGACGGCACGCTCAGCGCCGAAGCCACCCCCCAGGCCCCGGCCTGGGCCTGGGTCGCCAGCAAGGACCTGGGCGACGGAGCCAACGGCCGCCGCCTGGCGCTGGTCACGGTCAACGGGGGCGGGACCGGCTATTTTTCAAGCCTGGTCGCGATCGAACGCGACCTTGGGCCCGCGGGCGAGCCCCGGATCACGGTGGAAACCGTGCGCGGCGGGGGCGACCGGTGCAGCGGCGGGATCCAGAATGCCCGCCGCGAGGGAACGGGGGTCATTCTGGATATCAACGTCACCCCGGTGGGACTGATGGAAGCGGCGAGCGCCCAAACCATCGAAAACGAACCGATTCTCGCGGGCATGAGTGATTGCGCGATCTGCTGCGTGGCCACCCTGGTGACCCGGATCAACGCGAACGGGGCCAACGAAACCCTGGTCGAGGCCCGCCTTGACCCGCAAACCGACTGGAGCGTGCTGGAAACCTCCGGCAGCCAGGCCGACCGCTGCGTGGCGCGCCTCCTGCACCGGCCCGGACTCCTGGCCCTGGATCCCCCTTCCCTGCAAGCCCTGGGCGCGGCCTTCGACGCTTGCGTCAGCACGCCCGCCGCGAAGGGCCGCCAGCCCTGACGCAAGGCCGGATCCCCTTGAGCGCGTTTGCCCTCGCGGGAAAGGCGGCGCGCCCTTTTCCCGGACAAACGCCAAACAGGGGGCTTCCCTGGGGATCCGCCCACCGCCTCACAAAGTATGAACGAAGTGGGGGTAGTCCGTCCCGTTCTGATTCATTAGGTCGTTGACCAGGCGCAAGGCGGCGGCCATGCCGTCCTTGGGCGAGGCGTGGCGCTTCTCCTCGGCCAGCAAGGTGGCGTACAGGTCGCGCACGGCGGGCAGGGCCTCGCGGCGCGGCGAGCGCCGGCTGGAATGGTAGCTGACAATCCGCCCCGAGGCGTCGAACGTGGGCGTGACGTGCGCGAAAACCCAGTAATGATCCCCGTTCTTGGCCTGGTTGATCACGTAGGCGAAAATCTCGTTCCCCGCCTCGATGGTGTCCCACAGCAACTTGAAAACACAAGCCGGCATCTCGGGATGACGAATAATATTATGAGGCTGGCCAACCAACTCCGATTCGGTGAACCCGGCCACCCGTTGGAAAACCTGGTTGGCGTAGGTAATCACCCCCTTGATATCGGTTTTGGACACGATCAATTCGTCGTCGCCAAAGGTGCGTTCCACACCCGTTGGCGGTACTGTCGGTCGCGCCATCTTCTTGACCCCCGTCGATTTTGGGACCCTATCCGCCCAGCATTTCACGCATTTGAGGGAAGCGCGTTCCTGGGTGGCCGGCGAGGTGGGCTTGGTTCCTCCGCACAGGATTTTTATTCTACCCGAAGCCTGGACATGCCCAAACAAGAACCGCGAACGCCGCCGCCTGATCGGGAATGACGCACGAAAGAAAGACTCTTTCAAACACCAGCCGCGCGTCAGACGGGTTTTCAACGCTTTTCGCGGTATTAAAATGAGCACGCGCGACGAAGCGCACCGTGACCCGAGGCAAGACAAGAACAGGCAAAGGCCCCCGGCATGAAGGAGGTCCCCCCCCGTGGCCTGGCTGACTCCTGGTCGACTCTGGCGTTCCCTGGAAAGGCTCGTGCTGGCCGGCGTGCTGCTGGCCGGCTGGCCTGCCACGGTGGTTGATCCGGCCGGGGCAAGAAGCGATCCCGGTTTGTGGGTGGGCGCGGCGGCCGTGGTGGCGGGCGCATGGGGGCTTGTCCTGGTCAGCGTGCACGGGGTGTGCGCCGTGCTGTCCGGGTCCCGGGTGCCCGGGCTGGTGGTGGTGGGGATCGCGGCGGCCCTTGCCAGCCTGCCCCTGGGGCTGGCGTTGCGCGCGCTGGCCCTTGCCGTTCCCTCCCTCCTGGCCCCGCCCGGTCCGCTGGTCACCAGCCTTGCCCTGGGGTTCGCCCTGCACCTGGGCGGGGCCCTGGTCCTGTGGGGCGCGATCGAGCGCCGCCCCTGGGGCCGGCCGCCGGTTTCGTGGGCGCAGATGGCGGCGGGGGGGCCGGGGGCGCGGGTGCGCGAAGCGCGGGCCCTGGCCCGCCTGCGCGAACGGCTGGCCCGCTCGGCCCCTCCCGCGATGCCCCCCCTGCCCCTGCCGTTCGAGGCCCCCGGGTCCCTTGATCCCGAAGCCGGCGACGCCCCCTTGGTCTTGCGCCGGCCGCTTCGGCTCTTGCCGCCGGGATTGGCCGGCCCGATCCTGTGCCTGGAAGGGGCCGGCCATCACGTGCGCGTGCACGCGGCCGACGGCGAGGGCCTGGTCTTGCGCCGTTTCTCCGACCTGGTCGCCGACCTTGCCGCCGACTTCGCCCCGAACGATGGCGTGCGGGTGCATCGCAGCTGGTGGGTGGCGCGCGACGCCGTGCGCGAGGTGGCCCGCGAAGGGCAGCGGTTGCGGGTGCTGCTGCAAAACGGCCAGAGCGTGCCCGTCAGCCGCCAGGGACACGCCCGCCTGAAGGCGGCCGGCTGGCCCGAGGAACCGCCCGCCGCCGGGGCGCCCGCTCCCCCTCCTTCCGACGCGGCCGTGGCAGCCCCCAACGCCCCGCCCCAGCTGGCCCCGCCCTCTCCCTCGTCCTCTCCCCCTCCCTCGTCCCCTCCCCCTCCCTCTCCCCCTCCCCCATCCCCGCCCGACGAAAGGGGGGAGACAAAAAAAAGCACCCCCGAAGGGGTGCTCCTGAAGTGAGGGGCGAAAGGGGGGAAAGCGCGCTTATCCCCTGGTGTTGTTGAGCGAGGCAATCTTGTCGCGCAGCACCTGGTTCAGGCCGTCCATCGAGCCCGTGGACTTCAAAACGGCCAGGTATTCGCTGCGGAAGGTCTGGGCCATGCTGACCCCTTCCACCTTCAGGTCGATGACCCCCAGGCGGCCCTGGTTCTCGGGGTTCTCGCGCAGGACCCAGACCACCACCATGGCCTTGTCGCCTTCGTTGCCGATGGCCGTCGTCACCTCGTGCAGCCGGCCGCCGCGCGAGTCCTGGCTTTGCACGTTAACCACCTGGATGCGCTGGCCGCCGTACTCGTCGAAACGGCTGCCCCAGTTGATCACGTTCATGTCGCGGAACAGCTTGGCGAATTCGGTGCGCTGGGCCGGGGTCGCGCTATTCCAGGCGCCACCCACCACGAAGCGGGCGATGAAGCCCATGTCGAAGGCGTTATCAAGGAGGATCTCAAAGCGCGAGATCCGCTCTTGCTGCGAGACATCCGCCTTCAGAATATCGTCAATGGCGTAGCGGCTCAGTTCCTGGACGAAGGCGCCGGGGTCCTTCGGAAGGTCCAGCGCCAGCGATGGCGCGGTGCCCCCCAGCAACAGGACAAGGGCGAAAACGGGCGCGAGGGCGCGTCGCAACATGGACTTCTCTTTCTCGCAAGGGGAGGAACGGGGGGATGATTCCAAACGAGGCGAACACGACCGCGTAACCGGGCGTGGGATCCTCGGAATTGACGTTTTGCCTACCACAGCCGACGGCCGAACGCCACCCCACGCGAAAGCACTTGCGGTACACATCGTATAAAGATATCTTTATATAGGAATATATGGAACGACAAACCAGGGAGGACCATGGGGGTGGAGGCGGTGCTGATCGGCCTGCGGGCGGCGGCGGAGGCAACCCGGTTGCGCCTGCTGGCTCTGTGCGCGCAAGGCGACCTGAGCGTATCCGACCTGGTGCGGATCCTGGGGCTCAGCCAGCCCCGGGTTTCCCGTCACCTGAAGGTGATGTGCGAGGCCGGTTTGCTGGACCGCCTGCCCGAAGGCACCTGGGTGTTTTACCGCCTCGCGCCCGCCGGCCCCGGGGCCCAGGTCGCGCGGGCCATTGTCGGCCTCGTGGCGGGGGAAGCGGGCGCCACCGATGAAACCGCCGGCCTGCTCGCCGTCGATCGCGCCCGCCTCGAAGCCCTGCGCGCCGAGCGCGCCGACGCGGCCGCCGCCTATTTCCGCTCCAACGCCCCCCAGTGGGATGAACTGCGCCGCCTTTCGGGCGCCGAGGAGCCGGTGGAAAACGCCATTGCCCAGCGCCTGGCCGGCCGCCCGATCCGCGATTTGCTGGATATCGGCACCGGCACCGGGCGCCTGCTGGAACGCCTGGCCCCCCTGGCCCGGCACGCCACCGGCATCGACCAGTCGCGCGAGATGCTGAGCCTGGCCCGGGCCAACCTCGACAAGGCCCGGATCCGCCACGCCCAGGTGCGCCAGGGCGACATGTACGCGCTGCCCTGGCCCTCGGCCAGCTTCGATGCCATCAGCGTTCATCAGGTCTTGCACTTCGCCGAGCACCCCGGCGCCGTGATCGCCGAGGCGGCCCGGGTGCTGCGCCCCGGCGGGCGCCTGATCGTGGCCGACCTCGCCCCCCACGAGCGCGAGGATCTGCGCGAACGCCACAACCACCGCCGCCTGGGCTTCGCCTCGGCCGACATCAAGGCCTGGTGCGCCCAGGCCGGCCTGATCTGGCGCGAGGACCTGACCTTGCCCGGCCCCGAACTCAACGTTTGTGTGTGGGTGGCCGACCGCCCCGAGACCGGACCGGAGCGGGAATAATCCCCTCCGGCCCGTGCCGTGGCCGCCTGTTCTTGCTATCCTGCCTTGTCCGTTCCTGGGAGATCCTGACCCGTGACCGCCCCTCTTCCCCCGTCCGCGCCCTTGATCGAACCCTTCCAGCCCGCCGGCCCCCTGTCGGTGTCGTTCGAGTTTTTTCCGCCCAAGACCGAGGCGATGCAAGAACAGCTGTGGGCGTGCATCCGGCGTCTGGAACCCCTGCACCCGTCGTTTGTGTCGGTGACCTATGGCGCCGGCGGCTCGACGCGCGAGCGCACCCATGAAACGGTCGCGCGCATCCGCGAGGAAACCACCCTGACCCCGGCCGCGCACCTGACCTGTGTCGCCGCCACCCAAGGCGAGGTGGACGCGGTCGCGCGCGCCTACTGGGACGCGGGCGTGCGCCACATCGTCGCCCTGCGCGGCGATCCCCCCGAGGCCGGCACCCGCTACCAGCCCCACCCGGGCGGCTATCCCTTTGCCCTCGATCTGGTCAAGGGCCTGCGCAAGGTCGCCGATTTTGAAATCAGCGTCGCCGCCTACCCCGAGGGCCACCCCGAGGCCACCAGCCTGGACGCCGATCTCGACAACCTGAAGCGCAAGATCGATGCTGGCGCCACCCGCGCCATCACCCAGTTTTTTTTCGATGTCGATGCCTATCGCCGCTTCATGGACCGGGTCCGGGCGGCGGGCATCACCGTGCCCGTGATCCCCGGCATCCTGCCCGTGGCCAGCTTTTCCACCGTCACCCGCTTCGCGGCCGCCTGCGGGGCCTCGATCCCGGCCTGGATGGGCCCGCTGTTCGAGGGACTCGACGACGAACCCGAAACCCGCAAACTGGTTGCCGCCACCGTCGCCATGGAACAATGCCGCGCCCTGGCCGCCGACGGGATCCACAACTTCCACTTCTACACCTTGAACCGGCCCGATCTGGTGCACGCGATCTGTCACGTTCTGGGGGTCCGCGCCTCGGCGCCCGGCACCCCCAACGCAGCCCCGGCCGATAAGGGAGAGCGGTCATGAGCGCCTTTCTCGATGCCCTGCGCGAACGGGTCTTGCTGTGCGACGGCGGCATGGGCAGCTTGGTCCAGGCCATGGACCTGTCGGTGGAAACCGACTTCATGGGCCGCGAAAACTGCACCGAGGCCCTGACGCTCGCCCGCCCCGACGTGGTGCGCGGCCTGCACCAGCGCTATTTCGCCGCCGGCGCCGACTGCGTGGAAAGCAACACCTTCGGCGGCTCGATCCTCACCCTGTCCGAGTTCGATCTGGACGACCGCACCCGCGAGATCAACCGCCGCAGCGTGGAAATCGCGCGCGAAGCCGCCGAGAGCTTCGCCGACGGCCGCCAGCGCTTCGTGCTGGGCTCGGTGGGGCCCGGCACCCGCCTGCCCAGCCTGGGCCATGTGGACTACGACACCTTGAAGGCCGCCCTGGTCGAGCAATGCCTGGGCCTGGTTGAAGGCGGCGCCGACGCCTTCCTGATCGAAACCTGCCAGGACCCCTTGCAGTTCAAGGCCGCCATCAACGCCGCCAAGGCCGCCCGCGAGGCGCACGGCGCCGACACCCCCATCATGCTGCAAGTCACCGTGGAAACCACCGGCACCTTGCTGGTGGGCGCCGACATCGCGGCCGCCGCCACCGTGGCCCACGCCCTGGGGGTGGACAGCCTGGGCCTCAACTGCGCCACCGGCCCGCGCGAAATGGGCGAGCATGTGCGCTGGATGGCCGAGAACTGGCCCGGGTTCATTTCGGTGCAGCCCAACGCCGGCCTGCCCGAGCTGGTGGACGGCAAGGCCCACTATCCCCTGACCCCGGCCGAGCTGGCCGACTGGCACAAGCGCTTCATCCTGGAAGACGGCGTGAACATGGTCGGCGGCTGCTGCGGCACCACGCCCGCGCACATCGAGGCCGTGGACGCCATGCTCCGCGCGCTCGCCGCCGAAACCAAGGCCCCCGACCGGCCCAAGGCCCGCCAGCGCACGGTGCACTGGGTGCCCTCGGTGGCCTCGCTTTATGGCGCCGTGCCCTTGCGCCAGGAAAACGCCTTCCTGTCGATCGGCGAACGCTGCAACGCCAATGGCTCCAAGAAGTTCCGCACCTTGCAAGACGCCGAGGACTGGGACGCCATCGTCGCCATGGCCCGCGAGCAGGGGCGCGAGGGCAGCCATACCCTGGATGTGTGCACCGCCTTCGTGGGCCGCGACGAATCCCGCGACATGACCGAGGTGATCACCCGCCTGCGCGGCTCGGTGCACATGCCGCTGGTCGTCGATTCCACCGAAACCCGGGTGCTGGAAGCGGCCCTCAAGCTGTATGGCGGCAAGGCGATCCTGAATAGCATCAACTTCGAGGATGGCGAGGAAACGGCCGCCCAGCGTCTGGCCCTGGCCCGCGAGCACGGCGCGGCGGTGATCGCGCTCACCATCGATGAAGAGGGCATGGCCAAGGACGCCGACGCCAAGCTGGCGATCGCGCACCGCCTGTATGATTTCGCGGTCAACCGCCACGGCCTGCCGCCCGAGGATCTGCTGTTCGACCCGCTGACCTTCACGATCTGCACGGGCAACGAGGACGACCGCCGCCTGGGCCTGGAAACCCTGGAAGCGATCCGGCGCATCCGCGCGGAAATGCCAGCCTGCGGGATCATCCTGGGCTTGTCCAACATCTCGTTTGGCCTCAAGCCGGCGGCGCGCCAGGTGCTGAACTCGGTGTTCCTCGACGAAGCCGTGCAGGCAGGCATGACCGGGGCCATCGTGCATGTGTCCAAGATCGTGCCCCGCCACCGCATCCCGGCCGAAGAAGTCGAGGCCGCCATGGCCCTGATCCACGATCAGCGCGACGCGGGCGACCCCCTGCACGCCTTCATCCGCCTGTTCGAGGACCGCACGGCGGTGAAGGCCGAGGTCAAGGCCGACGCCCCGGTGGAAGAACGCCTGCGCCAGCGCATCATCGACGGCGACCGCCTGGGCCTGGAAGCGGACCTCGACGAAGCGCGCGCCACCCATCCGCCCCTGGAGATCATCAACACCATTTTGCTCGATGGCATGCGGGTGGTGGGCGAGCTGTTCGGATCGGGCAAGATGCAGCTGCCCTTCGTGCTGCAATCCGCCGAAACCATGAAGGCCGCCGTGGCCCTGCTCGAACCCCACATGGAAAAGAGCGACGATCAGGCGCGCGGCACCCTGGTGCTGGCCACGGTCAAGGGCGACGTGCACGACATCGGCAAGAATCTGGTCGATATCATCCTGTCCAACAACGGCTACAAGGTGGTGAACCTGGGCATCAAGCAGCCCCTGCCCGCCATCGTCGAAGCCGCCCGCGCCCACAAGGCCGACGCCATCGGCCTTTCCGGCCTGCTGGTCAAATCCACGGTGATCATGAAGGATAACCTGGAGGAAATGGCCCGCGACGGCTGGGATACCCCGGTGATCCTGGGCGGCGCCGCCCTGACCCGCGCCTTTGTCGAGGACGATTGCGTGCGCGCCTATGGCAACCACGGCCGCGTGGCCTACGCCCGCGACGCCTTCGATGGCCTCGACCTGATGGGCAAGGTGATGGAAGGCCTCTTCGACGACCACCTGACGGCCTTGCAGGAAAAGCGCAAGGGCGCCCCCTCGCGCCGGAGCCGCGCCGCCGCCGAAACCGCCGAACCGGCCGGCCCCCTGGCCGACGGCGCGACCCTGGGCGCCGACGAAGCCCGCTCGGCCGCGCGCAAGGGGATCGAGCGCCCGGTGGCCATGGAAGCCATCGCCCTGCGCCGGGCCGAACTGGCCCGCGCCGCCGAGGTGCCGCAGCCGCCGTTCTGGGGCCCGCGCCTGGTCGAGGGGATTTCGCTCAAATCGCTGGTGCCGTTCATCAACGAAAACACCCTGTTTCAGTTCCAATGGGGCTTTCGCAAGGCCGGGCGCACCCTGGCCGAGTGGAAGAGCTGGGCCGAAACCGAGGTGCGCCCAATCCTCTTCGACCTGCTCAAACGCTGCGCCCAGGAAGAGATCCTGAACCCGCGCGCCGTGTATGGCTTCTGGAAGGCAGCCAGCCGGGGCGACAGCATCGTTCTGTTCGCCGAGGACGGCCAGACCGAAGTCGCCCACTTCGAGCTGCCCCGCCAGAAGGGCGAACAGGGCCTGTGCCTGGCCGACTTCGTGCGCGACGAGTCGGAAGGCCCGCAGGCCCGCGACGTGGTGGGCCTCCAGGCGGTCACGGTCGGCGCCCGCGCCTCCGAGGTGGCCCGCGCGTGGTTCGCCGACAACCACTACCGCGACTACCTGCTGCTGCATGGCCTGTCGGTGGAAGTGGCCGAGGCCCTGGCCGAATACACCCACAAACAGGTGCGCGCCCAGGCCGGCGTCGCCGCCGACGACGCCCGCGAGGCCGAGGACCTGTTCCGCCAGTCCTACCGCGGCGCTCGCTACTCGTTTGGGTATCCGGCCTGCCCCAACCTGGAAGACCAGCGCCAGATCCTCGACCTTCTGGGCGCCGACCGCATCGGCCTCGACCTCTCCGACGAGTTCGAACTGGAACCCGAACAGTCCACCTCCGCCCTCGTCCTGTTCCACCCGCAAGCCAAGTACTTCCGGGTGTAGGTAGGGGACACGCGGGGCCGGGGGAGCATCGGGTCAAGGGGGGCTTGTGCCCTTGGCCCGGGATGAAGGGGGCTTTCGCCCTCGGGCCGGAATAAAGGGGGCTGTCGCCCCCTTGGGGGGCCTGCGCCCCCCAGCCCCCGCATTGGGGAAGCACGCTTCCCCAAACCCCTTGCCTTGGCGCACGCAAAGGCAGGGGCATCATATCCGTTCGCAAGGCCCGATTCCACGAGCGCGGAGGATACGAAAATGCCTGACCCACGACGCGATTTGACCGACGAGGAGAAGGCGGCTCTTCAGGCCGTGGCCGACCGGCCCGATTCTGAAATCGACCTGACCGACCCCGACGCCCCTGAGGTCCGCAACTGGTCGGACGCCGTCCGGGGTGCTCTGTTCCGGGCCGAAAAGCCTTTCAAAAGGTCCCTTGACGCTGCGCCTTGACGCCGACGTGGTGGAGTGGCTCCACCAAGGCGAAGAGGGGTACCAAACCCGCATCAATGCCGCGCTTCGTGATTTTACAAAGCATCACCGAAGCTGACGCTGTACATCCCGCTATCTTGGCCGGGTTACATCGATTCTGCCATCGCCGACGATTTGCCACCCGCAAAACAACTCTGAAAAACAGCCTCAACCCTGCTGAAATTTAAGGCCGTCCAGAATCATGCGTCTTCCTTCTAAGTATTCACAGAAAAAAAAGCACCCTTCGGGCCTGCAGCCTTTCCTAAAGACGGATTATTTTTCCTGAATGATATTTTTTATCGACCTTCTTTGACCTTATCTTGCTGGACTAATATTTCATAGTCGAAGGCTGGAAAACCTGGTTCGAAACCATGGACGAGATGCAGGTCGCCGTGGATATTTACTTTATCCACCACAACGAGAAGCGCCCACACCAGGGGCGCGTCATGAACGGCCGGACGCCCCTGAAGGCTTTCAAGGAAGGCATCCCGCAGCCCGATCCCAAAGGAGAAAAGACCACCCCTCCCAGCCCCAACACGGCGACTGCCGCTTAACCCGGCTTGCGAGGCGGTACTGTCAGGCGACTACCCTCTCTGTACACGAAGCGGCACTGTGATGGAAGCGGATAGACCTTACATCCCTTTGCTTAAGCTTGTCCTTTTGGGAAAAGCGATATCCACTCTTCCCTGACAAACTCTAGGCAGAGTCATACAATCACCCCACCTTATTTGTCAAAAATGATCTGGAAAATTCCATTTATACAGAAATAACAGAGCGCTCATCGCCTTTTATACCTTACCTGTCACAAGTCTTAGCTTTATTTGCCCAAACAAACGCTGTCTCAGCGTTAACAACAAACTCTTTTCCGCGCTGAATATTGTGCTTATGACACATAGGGACAATATAAAAATGCTTCTCAGGATCATTTAATCCAGTTTTGGAAATAACAACGTGAGCACCATGCTCTGCCTCTTCCAAACAGCCCTCCACACAGCAGAATACCGCTTCTTCTTCACTATATTTTTCCCAATGGGCTATCCACGACCCACATTTACACTTAAGATCGCTAGTTCCATTTGCGTTTTTTACGGAGACTTTTCTTGTGTACCGTTTACATATGTCCACGTTACCCTCCACCACATCCACAAGCAGAAAACTAGCACAACAACACACTGCCACCCTGACGCAACTTCTGTCCAGTAAAAATTTCTTAGTTGCTACCGTTGACGCCTGCCCGTATAGCAACTACACTGATGTAGTTATACGGAGACTCCTTTGTATTGGGTATGAGATCCAGAGGAGGACCCTATCAGTCGGCGCAAGCATGGCTTTCCGCTATCCATCGACGAAGCGGCACTCCCCGATCCCCTGGCCGTATCGACTCTGGACATGCACCCTGAGGGCGACCGTTGGACAACTGTTTGCCGAGCCAAGGAAGGCACGCCCCTCTTCGTCGTCCACACGTGGCCGGATAAACCCAGGGAAGCGGGACGCATCATATCCGCTCGCAAGGCCACGTCCCACGAGCGCAGAGGATACGAAAATGGCTGACCCACGACGCGATTTGACCGACGAGGAGAAGGCGGCACTGTCAAGTGCCACATCCTAATTTTTTCTTCCTTACGACCAAGGCCCTATGATGTCACTAAGAATAGGATTAAAAATATTCTCAATAGAGAATAAAATAGCTTAAAAAAATGTTGCCGATGACGTACAATCAAACACAAAGGAAAAAATGATATGGACAAGCTAATCGAATTTATTTGGGCATCTATGTCAGGTGTGGCCGGCAACGCCATATACGAATCGATAAAAAAAATACTTGGGGAAGAGTTCGATAAATTATTGTCGTTTGTTAAAACTAAAAATAGAAATAAATTTAACAGTGAAATTACCAATAGAATTGAGACAAACAACTGCTTGAAAAAAGAGCTAGAGGCTATATATTGTAATCAAGAAAATTCAGCTGGAAGCAACCACATTCGAGCCGAAACAAAAGAACACGGCGTTACCGTAATACAAATAGGGGATAATTGCACTAATAACACAAACACCAAAAACAAGAACGAGGATGATTACGATGAAACCTTGAAAGTTTCTGTTTTATCTGCTGACGGGCTAAAATTAACTTACCCCAAAAAGATGAATTTTGAAAATCCAGTTATGGTTGTTTCCGTCTATAATGAAGGAAACAAGAGTGTGTCCATTAATGATATAATTGTGCAGTTTTCCGATGGGACAGAAGGCACCTTCTTTAATCTAAAAAATTCTATAATTGATGCTGGACAAAGCAATACTTGGTTCATTCCCAATGGACACCCCATCTGCGTTGAAACAGGGGAGTTTGAATTCGGTATGAAAACTATTAAAATATTAAAAGCGGATCGAGATTCGATTGAATCGATAGGCGTAAAAACTCATCGCAACAATATATTTAAATTAAGAAAAAAAGACTGGTCCAGCATAAATTGATTAATTGCACAGAGAGGTTAAGTGCCTTATAATACCTCTTCGTCAACCGGACTAGGCTCTAAAAATTTAGCTCCCTCCAGTCCACTCCCTTTCAAAGGAATGGGATCAAAGGGTCCTCGACCCTTTGCGGGTCTGGGCGGAGCCCAGAGTCTTCCGTCGAGGGATCCCCCCCGGCCAAAGGGGTCTCCCGCCCTTCCACTCCCCCCCTCGCACCCTTTCCTCTCCCTCCTCCTCTTGCAACGCGGCATCGGGCGTCCTTCATTGACACGGGCGCGGGGGGGCAAGGCCCTTGCGTCGGGAGTCGTTTGCGCTCAGCCTTGCCTTGAAGCGGCAGGCGGCCATCATTGTTCTGGGGGACCGTGCAGCATGAATACCGTGATCATCACTGGGGCCAGCCGGGGCATCGGCCATGCCACCGCCGTGCGTTTCCTGCGGGAGGGGTGGCGGGTCATTACCTGTGCCCGGGCCGAGGTGCCGCCGGAGTGCAAGATGGATCGCAACTGGTCGGCCCATTTCCCGGTCGATCTGTCCGACCCCAACGCCATCGATGCCTTTGCCCGCCAGGTGTTGGAGCACCTGAACGGCGATCCCCTGCATGCCCTGGTCAACAATGCCGGCGTGTCGCCCAAGACCTCGTTCAAGGAGCGGCTGGGGGTGTTGAATGGGGCCATTGATCGCTGGCGGTCGGTGTTCGAGCTGAACTTTTTCGCGCCGTTGCGGCTGGCGCGGGCGTTTGCCACCCCGTTGTCGAAAAGCAAGGGCGCGGTGGTCAACATCACCTCGATTGCCGGGCACTACGTGCACCCGTTCGCCGGGTCGGCCTATTCCACCTCGAAGGCGGCGTTGTCGGGGCTGACCCGGGAAATGGCGGTGGAGTTCGCCCAGTTGGGGGTGCGGGTCAATGCCGTGGCCCCGGGCGAGATCAAGACCGAGATGGTTTCCTCGGAGTACGAGGCCCTGATTCCGCGCATTCCCCTGGACCGCATGGGATCGACCGACGACGTGGCCTCGTGCGTGTACCGCCTGTGCACCGAGGAGTTCGCCTATGTCACCGGCACCGAGGTGTTCGTGACCGGCGGCCAGCATCTGCTGTAGGCCCCTGCCCCGATGCCCGAGTCTTCACCCCGGCCGGTGCTGATCTGGGGATCCGCGCCGGCCCCCGGCCTTGAGGCGTTCGAGGCCGCGCTGGCGCCCCATGCCGGCGGGCCCCTCCGGCGCCTGCCCCCGGCCTCCTCGCGGGCCGTTCTGGCCGATGCCCTGGCCCAGGCCCAGGCGCTGATCGTGGAGCCGGCCGCGCCTGGCGCACCGCCCGGGGGGCGACCCTCGCCCGGGGGGCGACCCTCGCCCGGGGGGCGACCCTCGCCCGGGGCGCCGCCGCTTTCCACCGTGCTGGCGGCGGCGATGCAGGCCCGGGTGCCGGTGATCGATCGCGGTTGGGCGGATCCCGGACGCTTGGCCGCCCTGATGCCTTTCGATGGCCCGGCGCGCGACGCCACTGTTCCGATCGTGATCGAGGCCGATCCGGCCCGGGGCCTGGCCGGTCTGCTGGGGCGTGCCCTGGCCGGGGCCTGTCCTGGCGTGGCCCGCCTTTCCCTGGTCGTGGTGGCCGGCGCGCGGGCCTGGAGCGCGGCCCACGGCCCCGGCGCACTCCGTTATTGGCTGGAGGCAACCCGGCGCGCGGTTCCCGGGGCCTTGATCGAAGGGGAGTGGCGCCGGGTGCCGGTGCGCCATGCCCCCGTGCATGTGTTCGCGCCTCCGCTGGGCCGGCGCCGCGCGTTCTTGTTCCTGAGCGCCGACCTGCGCGGGCTGGCCGGGGCCCTGCCGGGATTAACCCATCTGACCTTGGGCCGATGCGGCTTCGGGCCGCGCCTGGATTATGGGGTGGCCCCGCTGGGCCGACTCCTGGCTGGCCTGGGCCTGGGCGCCGTCGCCGACCGCATGATGCGGGCCCTGGCCCCCGCGCGCGACGACACCGGCTTGATGCTGCACGCCATCGCCGAGGACGGGGCGGGCACGCCGCTGGGCACCGTGAGCGTGTCCCATCCCGACCCGGCCGTTCTTGAAGCCGCCGTGTGCGCCCATGCCCTGGAAGCCGCGCGCGCGGGTGCTGGCGCCCCCGGCGTGGCCCCCCTTGGCCTGTGGGCCGATCCCCCAGCCTTCCTTGCCACCCTGAAAACCCACGGGGTGCGCGTCATTTCATAAGAAAAGGGGAGTTCGGGGCCTCGCCCCGACCGGGTTCGGGCGGGAGCCCGACGGCCACGGGCCGCTGCCTGCCTTCGTTCCTTTCCCCTTCCGCTCCCGCTCGGGCTGCGCTTACATAAACAGACGAGAACGGGTTGCCTGACCGGAAGAAGGAGAATTCCTTGCAAGGACGCGTATTGATCATTGCCGGCTCGGACTCCGGGGGCGGGGCCGGCATTCAGGCCGACATCAAGGCGGTGACGGCGCTGGGCGGCCACGCCGCCACCGCCCTGGCCGCGCTGACCGCCCAGAACACCCTGGGCGTGCACGGGGTGATGCCGGTTCCGGTTCCCTTCCTGCGCCAGCAAATGGCGGTGGTGCTGGACGACATCGGGGCCGACGCCTTGAAAACCGGCATGCTGGCCACGGCCGAGATCATCGACGCGGTGGCCGACGAGATCAGCGCCCGCGCCCCCGGCTGCGCCCTGGTCGTGGATCCGGTGATGGTGGCCAAGGGCGGGCACCGGTTGCTGGAGGAATCGGCGACCGCCGCCCTGATCCGGCGCCTGTTGCCGCTGGCCACCGTGCTGACCCCCAACCTGCCCGAGGCCGAGGTGCTGCTGGGCCGGGCCATCGACGGCGAGAACGGCCTGGAAGCCGCCGGCCGCGCCCTGCTTGATCTCGGCCCCCGGGCCGTGCTGATGAAGGGCGGGCACCTGCCCGGCGACACCGTGACCGATGTTCTGGTCACGGCCGACGGCGTGACCCGCTGGCCGGCGCCCCGCCTGCACACCCGGGCCACCCACGGCACCGGCTGCACCCTGGCCTCGGCCGTGGCCTGTGGCCTGGCCCAGGGGCTGGATCTGGTCGCGGCGGTCGAGCGCGCGCGGGCCTATGTCCGGCTGGCCATGCGCACCGCCCCCGGCCTGGGCCACGGCCATGGGCCCTTGAACCACGCCTGCACCGTGGCCCCCTTCCCTGCCCTGCCCTTGAAGGAAGACCCGGCATGAGTGGACCCACCGAGGAACTGTTTCGCCGCGACGCCTACGTTCTCACCTGCGACGCCCATGTCATCGCCCATGCCGCCGATCCGGTTGGCCTGATCCTGGATCGCACGGTGTGCTATCCCCAGGGTGGCGGCCAGCCCGGCGACACCGGCACCCTGACCCTGGCCGATGGCTCGACCCTGGCCCTGGCCGACACCCGCTACGGGGCCGACGGCGCGATTGTGCACATCCTGGCGCCAGAAACGCCCCTGCCCCCGGTGGGCACCGCGCTTGGCGTGGCGATCGACTGGGCGCGCCGGCACCGGATCATGCGCATGCACACCTGCTTGCACCTGATCAGCCGCCTGACCGATGGCAAGATCACGGGCGCCAGCGTGGGCGATGGCAAGGGACGGATCGACCTGGATCTGCCGGGCACGCCCCCCGACCGCGAGGCCCTGGACGCGCGTCTGGCCGAGTTGATCGCCGCCGATCCCCCCGTGCGGGTGCGCTGGATCAGCGACGAGGAGCTGGACGCCACCCCCGACCTGATCCGCACCCTGACCGTGCGCCCGCCGCGCGGGTCGGGACAGGTGCGGCTGGTGGAGATCGAGGGGATCGACGTGCAGCCCTGTGGCGGCACGCACGTGCGTTCGCTGGGTGAAATCGCGCCGGTGCGCCTGGGCAAGATCGAAAGCAAGGGCCGCCAGAACCGCCGCATCAACGTAATACTCGACGACGCCTGACCCCTTCACCGTTTCCCAAGGACCGGGGTCCGGGGCCTCCCGGCCCCGGCGGGGCGTGGGGCAGCGCCCCACTTCTAGCCCCCTACTCGGTGGCGTTGGCGTCGCGCAGGAAGCGGCGATAGGCGCGGACGTTGCGGTTATGCTCGTCGAGGGTTTCGGCGAAGCGATGGCCGCCGGTTCCGTCGGCCACGAAATACAGATCACGGGTCGCGGCCGGGTGCAGCACCGCCTGGAGGGCCTCGCGCCCCGGGTTGCAGATCGGCGACGGCGGCAGGCCGGCGATCAGGTAGGTATTCCAGGCGTGCGCCGTGCCCAGGTCGGCCCGGGTCAGGGACCGGCCGAGGGCGCCCGAGCCCTCCGAGAGGCCATAAATGACGGTGGGGTCCGATTGCAGGGGCATGCCCTTGCGCAGCCGGTTGACGAACACGCCGGCCACGCGGGCCCGTTCGTCGTTGATCCCGGTTTCGCGCTCCACCACCGAAGCCAGGATCACGGCTTCCTCGGGGGTATCGAACGGCAGATCGGGGGCGCGCTGGGCCCACAAGGTGGCCAGGGTGGTCGCGCGGGCCTGGGCCATGCGCTCGATCACGCGCGCGCGGGTATCGCCGCGCTGGTAATGGTAGGTTTCGGGCAGCAAGGCGCCCTCGGGCGGAATATCGCCCACGTCGCCCTTCAGCTCGGGAACATCCCGGATCAGGTCCACGATGGCGGCCGAGGTCAGGCCCTCGGGCACGGTCAGGCGGTAGACCTTGACCCGTCCGGCCACCAGGCTTTCCATCACGGCGCGCGCGCTGGAATGGGGGGCGAATTCGTATTCGCCGGCCTTGAGGTCGCGCCCGCGCCCGGCCAAACGCACGCCGGCTTCGAAAACAAGGGGATGGGTAATCACGCCGGCCTGGGCCAGGGTGGTGGCGATGCCTGTCACGCCGCCGCCGGCCGGGATTTCAACGGTCCGGGACTCGCCCAGCGGCCCCGGTTCGTCGAAAAGGTATTCGACCCCGCGCAGGGCGGCCAGAAGGCCACCCCCCGCCAGGGCCAGGGCCAGGACTCCCCACAAGGCAACGCGAAGCAAGGCGCGCATGGGGTGAATCCCGAAGCCTTAGGGCGCCGCGGTGAAAATCAGCGACGCGTTGGTGCCGCCGAACCCGAACGAGTTCGACAAGGCGTAGCGGATCGGGCGTTCCTTGGCGACCAGGGGCGCCAGGTCGATGTCGCAGTTGTCGGAGGGATCGCGCAGGTTCAGCGTCGGCGGCACCAGCTGGTTGCGAAGCGCCAGGATGCTGAAAATGGCCTCGACGCTGCCGGCGGCCCCCAACAGGTGACCGATCGCCGACTTGGTCGACGACATGGTCAGCTTGTAGGCATGATCGCCAAACAGACGCTTGACCGCGCCCAGCTCGATTTCGTCGCCCAGCGGCGTGGAGGTGCCGTGCGCGTTGACGTAATCAATCTGTTCCAACGACAAGTTGGCGTTGCGCAAGGCGTTGCGCATGGCCCGGAAGCCGCCCGACCCATCCTCGGCCGGAGCGGTAATGTGGTAGGCGTCGCCCGACAGGCCATAGCCGACGATTTCGGCGTAGATCTTGGCGCCGCGCTTCTTGGCGTGCTCCAGTTCCTCAAGAACCAGAACGCCCGAGCCTTCGCCCATCACGAACCCGTCGCGGCCCTTGTCCCACGGGCGCGAGGCCTCGGTGGGGGTGGCGTTGTAGTGGGTCGACAAGGCGCGCGCGGCCGCGAATCCGGCCATGCCGATGCGGCATACGGCCGCCTCGGCCCCGCCCGCCACCATCACGTCGGCATCGCCGAACATGATCAGGCGCGACGCGTCGCCGATGGCGTGGGCCCCGGTCGAGCAGGCCGTGACCACCGCGTGGTTAGGGCCCTTGAAACCGTAGCGAATCGAAACGTGTCCCGACACGAGATTGATCAGGCTGGCCGGGATGAAGAACGGGCTGACCTTGCGCGGGCCATGTTCCTTCAGCAACACGGCGGTGTCGGCGATCGACGGCAGGCCACCGATGCCCGACCCGATCATGACGCCGGTGCGTTCTTGCGATTCCTCGTCGGTCGGCATCCAGCCGGAATCGGTGACGGCCTCAATGGCGGCGGCCAGGCCATAGACGATGAAATCGTCCATGCGGCGCCGGTCCTTGGCACTGGCCACCGAGTCGGGATCGAAGCCGTGCGCTCCCTCGTCCTTCGAGGGAACCAGACCCGCCACCTGGGACGGCAGGTCGGATACATCAAAGCGATTGATGGCACGGATCCCGGAAACACCCTGGGTCAGGCGTTCCCACACGGTTCCCACGCCGCACCCCAGGGGCGTGACCAGCCCCAGCCCGGTGACGACAACTCGTCTCATGGCACTATCCCCATACCGTATGGGTCCGGGCGGTGGCTCAAGGCGTTGGTGGCGGAGACGAAAAGGAACGCTCCGCCGGGTTCGACGGCAGGCGGAGCCTGCTTGCGCAAGGGCTCCGCGCCGACCGCCGCACGCAGCGCGTGGACCGTCCGGACGACGCGTCCGATCAGCCGCTGTGGCTCTCGATGAACTCGATGGCGTCCTTGACGGTCAGGATCTTTTCGGCGGCATCGTCGGGGATTTCGCAGCCGAATTCTTCTTCGAAGGCCATGACCAGCTCGACGGTGTCCAGGCTGTCGGCGCCCAGATCGTCGATGAAGCTGGCGGTATCGGTAACCTTCGCCTCCTCAACGCCCAGATGCTCGACAACGATCTTCTTCACGCGCTCGGCGACGTCGCTCATGTCTTTCAAATCCTCGGAAAGTCAACAGTCTGTGACGGGTTGGGAAGGCTTGGTCGGCATGCCCCGGTCCCGGCAGCGCAGGGACCTTGGAGCGCTTTGCTAACACACTTGCCCGGGGATGACCAGCGCCGCCATCCGTTGGCGGCGTGCTCTTTTCCCGGGACCTAGATCATGGCCATGCCGCCATTGACGTGCAGGGTCTGGCCGGTGACATAGCCCGCTTCCGCGCTGGCCAAATAGACCACGGCGGCGGCGATATCCTCGGGCGAGCCCATGCGTCCCGAGGGAATGGCCGACAAGATCCCCTCTTTCTGGCGATCGTTCAACTTATCGGTCATGGCGGTGGCGATGAAGCCCGGCGCCACGCAGTTCACGGTGATGCCGCGCTGGGCAACCTCGGCGGCCAGGGACTTGCTCATGCCGATCAAACCGGCCTTGGAGGCCGCGTAGTTGCACTGCCCCGGGTTGCCGGTCACGCCCACCACCGAGGTAATGCCGATGATCCGGCCCCAGCGCCGCTTCATCATGCCCTTGAGGGCGGCGCGCGACAAACGGAAGCTGGCGCTCAGGTTGACCGCGATCACCTGATCCCAGTCTTCATCGCGCAGGCGCACAGCCAGCATGTCGCGGGTCAGGCCGGCGTTGTTCACCAGGATGTCAAGCCCGCCCAGGGCGGCCTCGGCGGCCGGCACCAGGGCCTCGACAGCGGCCGGATCCGACAGGTTGCACGGCACCACCCGGGCCTTGTCGCCCAGGGTGTCGGCCACGGCGGCCAGCGCGTCCTCGCGCGTGCCCGACAGGGCCACCAGGGCCCCTCGTTCGGCCAGGGCCTGGGCGATGGCGGCGCCAATGCCGCCCGAGGCTCCGGTCACCAGCGCCTTCTTGCCGCTCAGATCGAACATCCAAGGTCCTTCCTTGTCTTGCGTGAGGAGGCTCCAGGCGCCTTACAGCGACCGGGCAAAGGCCTCGATATCGGCCGGGCCCTGCAACGAGCAGGCGGAAAGGTCGGGGTGAATGCGCTTGGCCAGCCCGGCCAGCACCTTGCCCGACCCCATCTCGACCAGTTCGCTCACCCCGGCCTCGGCCATGGCCAGCACGCCCTCGCGCCAGCGCACCGCGCCCGTGACCTGCTCGACCAGCAAGCGGCGCAAGGTTTCGGGCTCCTGCTCGGGCTTCGCCGTGACATTGGCCACCACCGGCACCACCGGCGCCTTGAAGCTCACTCCGGCCAGGGCCTCGGCCATCACCTGGGCGGCCGGCGCCATCAAGGCGCAATGGAAGGGGGCGGACACGGGCAGCAGAACGGCGCGCTTGGCGCCCTTTTCCTTGGCGAGAACAATCGCCCGGTCCACGGCCGCCTTGTGGCCGCTGACCACCACCTGACCCGGGGCGTTGTCGTTGGCGGCCTCGCACACGCTGCCCGGCTCCTGGCCGGCGGCCAGGGCGGCGATCGCCTGGGCGTCTTCCAGGCTGAGGCCCAGCAGGGCGGCCATGGCGCCCTCGCCCACCGGCACGGCCTTTTGCATGGCCTGGCCCCGGGTGCGCAGCAGGCGCGCCGTGTCGGCCAGTTCCAGGGCACCGGCCGCCGCCAGGGCCGAATACTCGCCCAACGAATGCCCGGCCACGAAGCGGGCGTGATCGGCCACGGCGATGCCATCGGAGGCCAGCACCCGCACCACGGCCAGCGACACCGCCATCAAGGCGGGCTGGGCATTCTCGGTCAGGGTCAGGGTCTCGGCCGGGCCTTCGAACATGAGCTGGGACAGCGACGCGCCCAGCGCCTCGTCCACTTCCTGAAAGACCTCGCGCGCGACCGGGAAGGCGGCGGCCAGGTCCTTGCCCATGCCCACTGCCTGCGATCCCTGGCCGGGGAAGACGAACGCTCGCGTCATGTTCCGCTCCGGTTCCTGTCAATCACGGCTCCCGAAGGAGGTTCCCTTCGGGAAGAGCGCGAAAGGAATACCGCCCGGGAGCACTTGTCAAGCCCTCCCGGCACACGAAACCGCCCGGAGGCAGGGACCCCCGGGCGGCGGAAAAGACGTCGACGCGGATGCGAAAAGCGCTTACGCCATCGCGGCCTTCAGACCTTCATCGAGCTTGTCCAGGAAGCCGGTGGTGGTCAGCCACGGCTGATCGGGCGAAACCAGGATCGCCAGATCCTTGGTCATGAACCCGGCCTCGACCGTTTCCACGCACACCTTCTCCAGCGCCTCGGCGAAGGCGACCACGTCGGGGGTGTTGTCGAAGGCGCCGCGATACTTGAGCCCTTGCGTCCAGGCGAAGATCGACGCAATCGGGTTGGTCGAGGTTTCCTTGCCCTGCTGGTGCATGCGGTAGTGACGGGTCACCGTGCCGTGGGCGGCCTCGGCCTCGATCGTCTGACCATCGGGGGTCATCAGGACCGAGGTCATCAGGCCCAGCGAGCCAAAGCCCTGGGCCACCGTGTCCGACTGCACGTCGCCGTCGTAGTTCTTGCACGCCCAGACAAAGCCGCCCGACCACTTCATGGCGCACGCCACCATGTCGTCGATCAGGCGGTGCTCGTAGGTCAGGCCGGCGGCCTTGAAGCGGTCGGCGAACTCGGCGTCGAACACCTCCTGGAACAGGTCCTTGAAGCGCCCGTCGTAGGCCTTCAAGATCGTGTTCTTGGTCGAGAGGTACACGGGCCAGCCCCGGTTCAGGCCGTAGTTCATGCACGCCCGCGCGAAGCCCCGGATCGATTCATCCAGGTTGTACATGGCCATGGCCACGCCGCTGTCGGGGAACTTGAACACTTCCAGGTCCATCGGCTCGCCGCCGTCGTCGGGCGTGAAGCGCAAGGACAAGGTGCCAGCCCCGGGGATCTTGACATCGGTGGCGCGGTACTGGTCGCCAAAGGCGTGACGGCCGATGACGATGGGCTGGGTCCAGCCCGGCACCAGGCGCGGCACGTTGCGGCAGATGATCGGCTCGCGGAACACGGTGCCGCCCAGGATGTTGCGAATGGTGCCGTTGGGCGACTTCCACATCTTGGCCAGGCCGAACTCGGCCACGCGGGCCTCGTCGGGGGTGATGGTCGCGCACTTGACGCCCACCCCGTAGGTCTTGATGGCGTTGGCGGCATCAACCGTGATCTGGTCGGCCGTTTCGTCGCGCTTCTGGATTCCCAAATCGTAATACTTGAGGTCGATATCCAGATAAGGAAGAATCAACTTGTCCTTAATGAACGCCCAGATAATCCGGGTCATTTCGTCGCCATCCAGCTCGACGACGGGAGTCTTGACTTTGATCTTGCTCATGTCGGGATTCCGCAGTGACAGGGGACGAGAAGGTCTCGGTGTCCGGCGGGGTGTGCCCCGGGTCTTGAAAGGGGCGCGCGATCCAACACAGCGCCCAAGCGGACGACGCGAGCATAGCACCGGGGACCAAGGGGGGCCATAGGCCTGTGCCCCTCCTTTCGACGATCACCCAGGCGGGGGAGAAAGGGCGGACGCGCCACCACGCGCCCGACCGAAAGCAAAAACGG
>NZ_BJZO01000035.1 GCF_007992075.1 Pararhodospirillum oryzae | reverse complement strand
TCATCAGTTCCAACCGTTGGTATTAGCCCTCATGAATGGAGGGGCCCGGGGAGGCTAGAGTTTGTCAGGGAAAAGTGGACACCGCTTTTCCCGAAAAGACAAACTCAAACAAAGGGATGCAGAGTCTGTCCATTTCCATCTGAAACTGACAGGCTCTGCCTCCCCGGTCTTTACCTTTTTCCAGGCCGATTGATGTTAAAGCCCGGCCTGGATCAACCCCAAAAGTTCCTCTTCCGACAAGGTGCCGGCGTGGTCGGCGTCTTCCAGCAAGGCGTCCGCGAGGTCGCGCTTGCGCTGGTGCAAGGCGAGGATGCCTTCCTCGATGCTGTTCTTGATCACCAGCCGGTAAATGGTGACGGGGCGCTGCTGCCCCAGGCGGTGGGCGCGGTCCGAGGCCTGATCCTCGACCGCCGGGTTCCACCACGGGTCCAGGTGGATCACGTAATCGGCTGCCGTCAGGTTCAGGCCCACGCCACCGGCCTTGAGGCTGATCAGGAACACGTCACCCTCTCCGGCCTGGAAGGCGGCCACCCGCCTGTCGCGCTCGCGCGAAGGGGTGGAGCCGTCCAGGCTGAGATAGGGAATGGCGGCGGCGTCGAGGGCGCTCTTGATCCGGTTCAGGTGGCCGACGAACTGGCTGAAGACCAGGGCGCGGTGCCGGCCCTCGCGCAGCTCGGCGATCAGGTCCAGGAAGGCCTCGCGCTTGGCCGAGGGCACGTCGGCCTCGGGCGCGACCAGGGCCGGATCGCAACAGGCCTGCCGCAAGCGGGTGATCTCGGCCAGGATGTGCACGCGGGTGCGCGCCTCCCCGGCCTGGTCCAGGCGTTCCAGGGCGGTGCGGCGCAGGGCCTCGTAGAAGGCGCGTTCGTCGGGCCCCGGTTCCACGACCAGCGTTTGCTCGGTGCGCGGCGGCAGTTCGGCCAGAACCGATGCCTTGGTCCGGCGCAGCAAGAAGGGCCGCACCAGGGCCCGCAAGGCCGCGCGTGCCGTGGGATCCGCCTGCGCCTGGGGCCCGGCGAAACGCTGGGTGAAGGCGCTCCGCCCGCCCAGCAGGCCCGGATTCAAGAACCGGAACAGGCTCCAGAGTTCATCCAGGCTGTTTTCGATCGGGGTGCCGGTCAGGGCAACCCGAAAGTCGGCCGTCAGCGCGAGGGCCGTTCGGGCGCGCTGGGTGTCCGGGTTCTTGATCGCCTGCGCTTCGTCGAGCACCAGCATCGCCCAGCGGATGGGGCGCAACCGCTCCTCCTCGCGCGGGAGCAGGCCATAGGAAACGATCAGCACCCGACCCGGTTCCAGGGCGTCCAGCACTTCGCCCCGGTCTTCGGCCTCGGCCAGGCGGGTGACGGCCAGCCCGGGCGCGAAACGGGCGATCTCGGCCGCCCAGTTGCCACACACCGAAACGGGGGCAACCACCAGCACGGGGCCGTGACGGGCCTTGTCCACCATCACCGCCAGGGTCTGGATGGTCTTGCCCAGGCCCATGTCGTCGGCCAGCAGGGCGCCGGCCCCCCAGCGCGCGAGCCGGGCCATCCAGGCGAAGCCGTCGCGCTGGTAGTCGCGCAGCTCGGCGGTGAAGCCGGCGGGCAGGGCGGGGGTCCAGTCGCGTGCGTTGTCCAGGCGCTCGACAAAGGCACGCCAGCCGGCATCCCCCTGCACCTGGCCGGCATCGTCGAGCAGATCGCGCACGATGGCTCCGGCCAGCGTGGGCAACCGCTCCAGATCGCCCAGCCGGTTCAGGTGGGCCAGGCGGGTGCGCAGGCTGTGTTCCAGGGCCAGGAACCGGCCTTCGCCCAGGGGGACGAACCCCCGGGGTGCGCTGCCCAGCCGGTCGAGCACGTCCTTGAGATCAAGAACCAGGCCTTCATCGACCTGCACGCTTCCCTCGACGGCGAACCAGTTGGTGCCGGAATGGATGCTCACCTGCACGGCGCGGCCCGAGACGGGGGGGAGCAGGCGGAGGGTTTCGCCCCGCGGCCATTCGAGGGCCGGCGGCTCGGGCAGGGCCTGGAGTGCGTGCAGGAGTTCCAGGGCGGAGCCCAGGTCATCAAGGATCCAGGCGGGGCCTTCCCCGTCCAGCATGGGGCAGGCGTCGCGCAAGGCCGCCGCCGCCCGGCTTTCGGCCTCCGGATCGCGGCGCACCCGCTGGCGGTTTTCCCCGCCGCCCACGACCAGGATCCGCGTGCCCACGCCGGGCGGCAAAAAGGGCCCCTCGGCGCCGGCCGGGCGCACCCCTTGCGTGATCCGCAGGCCCTCGTCCAGGGGCTCCAGGCGCAAGACGGACGCGGGCGAGCCGGGCGTGATCGGGGTGTCGTCCAGGTCCTCGGCCTCGATGCGCAAGGGGAAGGAAGGGGCTTCGAGCTGGGCGATCCTGATCAGGTGCTCGCGCCCCTCGGGGGGAACCTGCAAGCCGGTGGGGCCCAGCAGCGCGCCCAGGGCCACGCCCTGGGCGGTCAGTTCCACCACGTGCCAACGGGTTGGGCTTTCCCGATCCAGGAAGACGGCGGGGCTGTTCGCGCCGTGGGACACGGTCAGGCTGTACCCGGATTTGCAGGCCGCCAGGATCAACTCGACCCGGCCCGCCACCAACTCGACGGGATGGGTGGGGGCGTGGGCATCGAAAACCCGGGGATGGCCGATCAGGGCCGGCAAGGTGTCGTGGGGGGGAAACTCCCAGACCGGGGCGTAACTCCAGGCGTCGATCCGCTGGGAAAGAGTATCAAGGGCCTTGCGGTCGTGGCTGTCGAGATAATCAAGGCGTGGGTCCTCGCGCTGAAAGCGCTGGAGCGCCACCGGCCGCCCGGCGCTCCAGCCCCTGGCCTGGAGGACCTGTTCCACGGGCGCGATGTTGTGGTGCTCCATGTCGATCATCCACGCCAGTCGCCGGGCGCCCGGAGCGGCCGTGCTGGTCGGGGGCGCGGCGGCGGGGGCCAGCACGGCCTCCAGGTTGGCCAGGACCCGCTCCCAGGGGGCCTTGGTGGCGATCACGTCCATGAAGCGAAAGGGAAGGGCGGGGAGTGTTTTTTCCAGGAACGCCGTGTAGGGCCTGGACGCGGTGGCGTTCGGGGCCAGGGCCTCGGCCAGGATTCGCGCGGCCAGGGGGAAGCGTGTTCCCATCTCGGTGAAGCGGGCCTGAAACCCGTCTTCCCCGTGTTTCAGGTCGGCGGGATTGACGTGGGCGAGGGCCAGAGCGGTCAGGGCCACCGGCAGGGGACGCGCCTCCTTTCGCGGCGGCGGGAGGGCATGGAGCCGGTTCCGCGCCTCGGCGAGGTGATTCAAGGCGAGGTCGTGCAAGGCCCGCAGGGCCAGGGCATCGGGAGAGGGGTCCTTGTCCGGCAAGACCACCGCGAGGGCGTTCAAGGAGTCAGGGGTGGCGGCGGCCAGCAGCGCGCAGGCGTGGAGCACCCCGGCCAGTCCCGGCAAGCCTCCCTTGCGCTTGCGGGTGATCTTGCGGTGTTCCTTCAAGGCCGCGCCGAACAGGGCAACCGCCCGCGCGGGCTCTTCTCCCGCCAGCAAGGCCCGGGCGCCTTGGGGCGCGAGAACCAGGGACGGCGGGACGCCCGCGGGAACGGCCGCGAGCAGCGCGTCCAGCGCCGGCAGGTCGGCGTTGAGCAGCGCGAGGTCGGCCTGAAACGGCCAGCAGGCGGGGGCCAGGGCGGGATGGTCCCGCATCAGGGCGGCGAGACGATCGCGTTCACCCGGGTTTTGTCCCCACGCGGCCACCCGGGCGGCGCGGGCCGCGACCAGCCGGGGCCAAAAGAAGGAATCAAGGGTGGCAAGCCACGGTCCATCGACCTCCAGGTCGCCGAAGGCCTTCTCCAGATCCCAGGTTTCCGTGAGATGGCTGGCTTTGTAAAAGCTCGCCTGCCGCTCCAGGGTGTTTTCGTAGAAAGCCCGGTCATTCAGGTACACGGCCAGGCGCAGCGGCGGATTTGGTCGATCGGGCTGGAAGGGAAGGAGGGGACAGGCCTTTTCAACCAGGCTCTTGAACCGGCCGGGGCCGAGGCTGGCCAGCAGGTCACGGGTCATGACGTGGGCGAGCGTCGGGGAACAAAACCCCTTTTTCCCCAGGAGGCGCTTTTCGATCAGCGTGTTGCCCAGAGCCTGGAAGGCTTCGGCCGAAATCCCGGGCAAGGGCACGGCCCCCGCCTTGAGCACCCTTTCCATCGCCGTCCGCGGCAGCGGCCCCCCCAGCGCGGCCCGGATCCCCAGGAACAGGCGCTGGTCCGCGGGCAGGGCGGAGGGGGTAATGGAAGGGGAGGGGGAAGACAGCATGTCAGTCCTGGCATCATCAAAGGGAGGAAGACGCCAGGATTCCGTGCCAGGACGGACGGGACAATCAAAAATCAAGGGGGGGCGCCGGACGCGCCGACGTCCCCCCGGGTTCCCCGGTTTTCAGGATCCGAACCACGACAGGAAGTAGCCCGCGACCACGGCGGTGCCGATGACGCCGGCGACATTGGGGCCCATGGCGTGCATCAGAAGGTAGTTGTTGGGATCAGCGCGCTGGCCTTCCAGGTGGCTGACGCGCGCGGCCATGGGCACGGCCGACACCCCGGCCGAGCCGATCAGCGGGTTGATTTTTTCCTTCGAGACCAGGTTCATGAACTTGGCCATGAGCACGCCGGCGGCGGTGGAAAAGCCGAAGGCGATCACGCCCAACGCCAGGATTTTCAAGGTTTCCGGGGTCAGGAAACGCTCGCCGGTCATGGTGATGCCCACCGAGGTGCCCAGGAAAATGGTCACGATGTTGATGATCTCGTTTTGCGAGGCCTTGGTCAGGCGTTCGGTGACCAGGGATTCGCGCAGGAAATTGCCCAGCATCAGCATGCCGATCAGGGCCGAGGCGGCCGGCACCAGCAAGATCACCACGACCGTGACCATGAACGCGAAGATCAGCTTTTCCAGGCGCGAGACGGTCCGCAGCGACTTCATGCGGATGCGCCGTTCGGACTCGGTGGTGAGGGCGCGCATGATCGGCGGCTGGATCAGGGGCACCAGCGCCATGTAGCTGTAGGCGGCAACGGCGATCGGGCCCAGCAGATCGGGGGCCAGCTTGTTGGTGAGGAAAATCGAGGTCGGGCCGTCGGCCCCGCCGATGATGCCGATCGAGGCGGCCTCATGCGGAGAAAAGCCCAGGAAAATCGCGCCCATGAAGGTGGCGAACACGCCAAACTGGGCGGCCGCGCCCAGCACCAGGGTGCGGGGATTGGCGATGAGGGGGCCAAAGTCGGTGAGCGCGCCGACCCCCAGGAAGATCAGGGGCGGGAAGATCTCCAGTTCGACGCCCTTGGAGATGTAATAGTACAAACCGCCGCCGTGCCCATCGATGGGCTCGTTGAGCAGTCCCTCGGTGGGCAGGTTGGCAAGCAGGGCCCCGAACGCGATCGGGATCAGCAGCAACGGCTCGAACTGGCGGAAAACGGCCAGATACAGCAAAACCACCACCACAACCCACATCACCAGCATTTGCCAGGTGACGTCCGGGATGGCGGTCAGGCCCCAGATCTGGTCAAGCTTTTGCGCGATGGCGGCGGACATGTCCATGGGGCGGCCTTCCTCAGGCGAGGGTGAGAAGAATCTGTCCCTCGGTGACGGTGGCGCCCGGGGTCACGGAGATGGCGCCGACCGTTCCGCCACGCGGGGCGTTGATCGGCGTGTTCATCTTCATGGACTCCAGCACCATCAAGGTGTCGCCCTCGGTCACGGTCTGGCCCACGCTCACGGTGACGGTCACCACGGTGCCGGCCAGGGGACTGGGAATGTCGCCGTTTCCGGCGTGCACGGCGGGCGGGCTCGCGGCGGGCAGGGCCGAGGGCGTTGGATGGGAGGGCAGGGCGGTGGGCGTGGGAGCCGGCAGGCCCGGACCGGCAACGCCCGCCGAGCCAGGGGCGAGATCCTCGACGGTCACGTCATAGGCGGTGCCGTCCACGGTGATCCGCAGATGTCTGATCATGGGTTCCTCGGAAGGCTGTCAGAGAGTCCGGCCCCGGGTCGGGGGCAGCGACGTCGGCCCCCAGCCGGGGCGCAGACGGTGGGCGGAAAACTGCGTGAGCCGGCCGTGCATGCCCCAGACCGCGCCCGGATCCACCGGGGCACTGACCTGGAGAATGCGCCCGCGTCCCGCCGTGAGGTGAGCCACGGCCCCGGCGATCGCCGCCACGTGGGCCGGCGGGATTCCCGTGGGGATTCCGCCCGGGGCGGGGACCGGCGCCCGGGGGGCCGGTGCCGGCGCCGGCGGGCGGGCGGCGCGGTGGATGAAGATCTTGCCGATCAGGGCGCACATGCCCCACATCATGGCCAGGACCATCATCACCACGAAGAAGCCGGTCAAGATGAGCATTACGTCGTCAAGCATGCGTCGTGCTCCCGCAACCCCGGTTGTGGAGAACAAAAAATCCGGGAGCGCCAGGTCCGACGGGACCCGGCGCTCCGGGGGCCCTCTTTAGAGAGGAATATTGCCGTGCTTCTTGGGCGGGCGGGTTTCGCGCTTGGACAACAGGCCGCGCAAGGCGAGCGCCACGGCGGCCCGGGTCTGTCCGGGCAAGATGACGTCATCGACAAACAGCATGCCCGCCGACAGATAGGGCGAGGCGAACTCGGCCCGGTAGGCCTCGGCCAGCTCGTGGGCCCGGGCCCGGGGATCGGGGGCTTCCGTCAGTTCCTTGCGGTACAAGATGTTGACCGCGCCGTCCGCGCCCATGACCGCGATCTCGGCCGAGGGCCAGGCCAGAACCTTGTCGGCCCCCATGTCCTGGCTGCACATGGCGAGGTAGGC
Source organism: Pararhodospirillum oryzae (assembly GCF_007992075.1). Classification (GTDB taxonomy): domain Bacteria; phylum Pseudomonadota; class Alphaproteobacteria; order Rhodospirillales; family Rhodospirillaceae; genus Pararhodospirillum; species Pararhodospirillum oryzae. The sequence continues at coordinate 35,242 of NZ_BJZO01000035.1, read as the reverse complement.
GCCGCCATAGGCCTTGCGCAAGATCACGGTGATCTTGGGCACGGTGGCCGAGGCGTAGGCGAACAGCATCTTGGCGCCGTGGCGGATAATGCCGCGCCGTTCCTCCATCACCCCGGGCAGGAAGCCCGGCACGTCGACCAAGGTCAGCAGCGGAATGTTGAAGGCGTTGCAAAAACGCACGAAGCGGGCTGCCTTGTCGGCCGCGTCGATGTCGATGGTGCCGGCCTTGACCAGGGGCTGGTTGGCGATCACCCCGGTGACGATGCCCCCGATCCGCCCGAAGCCGATCACCATGTTGGCGGCGAAGGCCGCCATCACTTCCAGGAAGTCGGCGTTGTCGACCAGGCGGGCAATGACCGCGCGCACGTCGAATGGCGCCTTGGGATCCTCGGGGACCAGGGCATCCAGGGCCGGATCGTCGGCCAGGTTCAAGGCGGCGCCGGGGGCGTGGGGCGGATCGCTCATGTTGTTCGAGGGCAGGAACGACAGCAGCCGGCGCACGATGGCGAGCGCTTCCTTGTCGTCCTCGGCCACGAAGTGAACATTGCCCGAGACGGCGGCGTTGACCTCGGCGCTGCCGATGTCGGCCATGGTCGTGGCCTGTCCGGTCACCGCCCGGATGACCTCGGGGCCGCAGATGAACATGCTGGCCTCGCGCCGGGTCATGATGATGAAGTCCATCAGGGCCGGCGAGTAGGCGGCGCCCCCGGCGCAGGGGCCCGCGATCACCGCGATCTGGGGCACCACGCCCGAGAGCAGCACATTGCGGTAGAAAACCTGCCCGTAGGCCGACAGCGAGCCCACGCCTTCCTGGATGCGCGCCCCGCCTGAATCGTTGATCCCGACCAGGGGCACGCCGGCTTTCACCGCGTGATCCATGATGTGGCAGATCTTGCGCGCGTGCGTGTCGCCCAGCGAGCCCCCCGCCACCGTGAAGTCCTGGCTGAAGCCGGCGACCGGCCGGTCATCGACATAGCCAACCCCGCAGACCACGGCATCGGCGGGCAGGATTTTTTTCTCCATGCCGAAGGCGCGGGTGGCATGGCGGGCGTGCAGGCCGGTTTCCTGGAAGGTCCCCGGCGCGAACAAGGTTTCCAGGCGTTCGCGCGCGCCAAGAACGCCTCGCGCGTGGCGCGCCTCCATCTTGTCGGCGCCCCCCCCTTGCAAGGCGGCCTCGCGGCGCTTCGTCAGTTCGTCAACCAGGGTTTTCGACAGTGCCATGGATCCAATCGCCTTCCCTGAGACTGCCGCGCCAGCGCACGACCGGGGCGCGGGTGGGGTTCGTGGGCCTGGGCCTCATGCCTTCCGCCCGCGTTGGAGCGGGGCCACAAGCCTGCGCGAAGGGTGACGGAGGCAGGCCAGGTTGGCAAGGAAAAATGGGAGGTTAGGGGGTTTGTTTGGATTAAAGTAAGGAGAGTGTTTCGAGTCGCATCGTTCCTGCCGGCCGGCGGGAACGCCAGGCGCCCGGGAAAGGAGAGGGGCTCCCCTGGCAAAAGGCGTGGGCCTGGGCGACGGCTCGGCCCATACTGCGCCCTCCTTGGCCAAGCGCCGCCCCACAAGGAGCCACGATGCCCGAAGCGCCCGTTTTCACCCTGCGCGCCCGCCTGACCGAAGGCCCGGTGGGGCAAACCTTGATCGGCCAGACCTGGCCCATGCTGGGGGGGCTTCTGGCCATGGTTCTGCTGGCCCTGGCCGATGCCTTTTTCGTGGGGCGACTGGGCACGCGGGAACTGGCGGCCATGAGCTTCACCTTTCCCGTGACCATGGTCGTGACCTCGGTGGCGGTGGGTCTGGGGGCGGGGGCGTCCAGCGTGGTCGCGCGCACGGTGGGGGGCGGGGAAAGCGCCCGGGTGCGCCGGCTGTGCACCGATGCCCTGCTGCTGGCGCTGGTGCTGGTGGGGCTCCTGATCGCGGTCGGGGTGGCGACCATCGATCCCTTGTTCTCGGCCCTGGGGGCGGGGCCCGATCTGCTGCCCTTGATCCGGCGCTACATGGAGATCTGGTACATCGCCATGGTGTTCCTGATCGTGCCCATGGTCGGCAATGGCCTGTTGCGGGCGATTGGCAGCGCGCGCACGGCCGGGGGGATCATGGTCCTGGCGGCGGTGATCAACGTGGTCCTGGATCCCTTGCTGATTTTTGGCCTGGGGGGCTTTCCCCGCCTGGAGATCGAAGGCGCGGCCTATGCCACCTTGATCAGCCGCTTCATGTCCCTGCTGGCCGCGCTGGGCATGCTGGGGGGGTATCACCGCATGCTGACCTGGCGCCCGCCCTCGCTTCGGGAACTGTGGATCAGTTGGCGGGCCATGCTGTGGATCGGCGTGCCGGCGGCCGCGACCCAGGCCATCGTGCCCCTGGCGCAAGGGCTGCTCACCCGCCTGATGGCCGGTCACGGGCCCGAGGCGGTGGCCGCCTGGGGGGTGTCGATCCGCATCGAGGCCCTGGCGGTGCTGGTGTTCATGGCCCTGGCCACGGCGATTGCCCCCTTCGCCGGTCAGAACGGGGCGGCGGGGCGCTACGACCGGGTGCACCGCGCCCTGGTGCTGGGGCGGCGGTTTTCGCTTGTGTGGGGCGTGGGCGCCTGGGCCGGCCTGGCGCTGGCCGGGGCCACGCTCGCGGGCGTGTTCAACGACCATCCGGCCGTGATTGACCAGGTGAGCGGGTATTTCCGGATCGTGCCCCTGGGCTATGGCTTCCTGGGATTGGCCACCGTGGTGGCTTCCACCTTCAACGGCCTGGGATTGCCGATGGCGGCGACCGCGCTGTCCTTGGCGCGGGTGTTCGGGCTGATCGTGCCCCTGGCCTGGATGGGCGACGGGCTGGCCGGGGTCGAGGGCGTGTTCGCGGGCGTGGCGCTCGCCAACGTGGGCGCGGGCCTGCTGGCCTGGCCCTGGGCCCGGCGCCAGTGCCAGGTCCAGCGCCGGCGCAAACGCGCATAAGGTAAGGCGCTGGGACGCGATGCACCGTCGCGTCCCACGAAAAACGCCTTCCCCGGGGGGAAGGCGCTGGAAAAAGTCGGAGCGGGGCGGGCCGGATCAGCCGTCGCGCGAGCCGTTCACGCGGTCGGGATAGACGAACCCATACGTAGGATAGGCCGTCGAGCCCAGATCGTTGATGGGGGTGTACCACACGCGGGTCATCGACCAGTCATTGCGGGGCGAGACATCGCGCACGATCACGCCCACGTCGATCTTGCCCTTGTAGCCGCCCGAGCCCCAGTTGGCATGATCCACGCGGATGGTGCGCCGGTCGAGGATGGCGCGCACCAGGGCCACGTGGCCCCGGTCGAGATCGCGCGAGCGCTTGAACACCAGGACCGAGCCCGGGCGCGGGGCGGATCCCCGGTGATACTGTCCGGCGGCATTGTCCCACCAGCGCCAGCCGTCGCCGGTCAGGTGGACGGCGGAAGCATGTTGGACGAAGGGGACGCAGCTCCAGTACGAGCGGCGCGACAGCAGGGGGTCGTAGGCCGGGGCCACCGCGATGGCGGGCGTGTACGCCGGCCGGGTGGACAGGCCCATGGGGAAGGCGGGCTTGGATCCGTCGGGCGGGCGCGGCGCGTCAAACGGGCGCGCGGTCATCGCGGCGACGAAGGCCGGCTTGGGGTGGGGCGTGGGCAGGGGCGCGCCGGTGGTGGTCAGGCGTGCCGACAGGGCCACCGGGGTGGCCGCTCCGGCCTTGCTGGCGGGCTTGACCGGCGGAACGATGACGGTCCCCATGGCCACCAGGGGGCCGGACGCCAGCGCCCGAATGGCGCCGGTCGGCTTGCTGGTGGGAATCGGCACGCCGGCGGCGACGTGGGCCACGGGAGGCGTGGGGGCTGGCGCCCGTCCGGCCACGGCGCCCGGTCGCGGGGCATGCCCTGAAATGAGTGCCGCCGCCTTTGGGGGGGCGGCGGGGGCGGTTTTGGCGGGGTGGGCGCTGATCGCCCCGGCGTGGGCCTCGGCCGATCGGGTGCCGGGCTTGGTGGCCGGACGGGGGGCGGAGGTGGACGCGTGGGTCAACGCTCCCGGCGCGGGCGCGTTGGCTTTCACTCCCGGAGCGGGGGGCACGGGGGTTTTTTGGTGCGGAGCGGCGTTCTTGCCGGCGACGGGCCCGGAGGCATGACGGTCGGGGGTGGCGGCCCCGGCCGGGGACACCGTGGTGCTCATCACCAGGGTGCCCATCAGGACAGCGGCGAGATTTCGTTGGAAATCCTGGAGCATGGAGCCTCTTTCAAATCTGTCACTCGCACGTCGGCCCGCAGGCCACCGTTGCCGCAAACGTGCCATGTCATCGGGGGGGGAGCAACCGTAAAATCCCATGCTTTGAATGGTGCTTTGAAAACGCATCGTTTTTTGATAAGATTGGTGGATCCGGGAAGGGGGCCCGCGTCTGGTTGGCGCGGGCCTCTTTAATCGGCGGGCTTCGTGGACCGGAACCGGCAGATTCGCTCGCCAGGCCCTTGGCGCCGGTCCCCTTGTCCGGGTGTTTCCGCCGTTCTCGCGGGGGGATCCCGGCGCGGACGTTTTTGATTTTCTTGTGAATTTCCACTCCGTTCAGCAAGGTCCGTTCGCAGATGCTCCCCATTAGCCGTTCTGTTCTCCGTCCTCTTCTGCCGGGTGCCGCGCTGATGGCGCTGGTGCTCGCCGGGAGCGGGCTTCCGACCCCGGCCGTGGCCGAGGAAGGCAAGGCGCCGGCCGCCTCGGCCCCCGCCCAGCCGGCTCCGGCCCAGGCGACTCCGGCTTCGCAGCCGCCGGCCGCCAGCGCGCCTGCATCGGCCTCGACCGACTCGGCGCCCGCCACCAAGGCCCGCCCGCCGCTGCCGCCGCGTTCCAAGGCGCGTCCGGCCGACAAGGCGCTGAGCGCGGAATGCGTGTGGACCGGCGAGCGGGTCGTTTCCCTGCTCGCGCGCGACGACGCCGACATGGCGGAACGATTCGTTGCCTTCTACGACCGCTTCGGCTGTCCCATGTACCGCCTGGGCGAGGCGTTCTCGTGCGTGGCGCGCTCGCCCGTGGCCCAGACCACCGCCCGCGCCGCCGAGGGGGCTTCCCTGGCCGACGTCGCGGCGGCTTGCTGGGTTGATCCGGCGCAGGAGTTCCCGGCCCCGGCCGCCGAGGCCCCGCCCGCCGAGGGATCGGCACCCGCTCCGCAGCCCCAGTAACGGGTCCGCCCGCCTTTTCCCCGGTCCGTTCCGGCCGGGGAGGGGCGGCGCCTTGACGGCTCCGGAACGCCCGGGCCCGCCGGTTTTCACGGCCCTGGCGCCCTGTTCCCGCCGGGAAACGAAGGGGTGGAGGTGGTTTGAGTCGCGCGTCCGTCGGCGTCGCGCCGTTCCTGCCGTTCGTTCTTCCCGAACGACAGGTCGGGGGCAGGGAGCGAGTCGCCCCTTCGGGGACGGACCGGCAGGCCCCTGGCGTCTTCTCCCGACCGCCCGGGAAGGCTTGGCCGGGACGCTCTGGAATGCCGGCGTTTTCCGGAAGGACCCTGTTTTCCGGAATGACCCTATCGCAGGGCCATGGCGGCGGGTCGCGATGACCCGGCGGTGCTGCCCCCGCGCGGGCCCGATCCCCCCCCTAGGGGAGCCGGCAGCGGCTTCGGCATGGGGGAATCGCTCGGACTCAGTATCGCATGCCGGGCTGCTTTATTTAAGTATTTTTCCAAAAAAGAATGGGGAACCGTTCAAGGTCCGCCGGGGTGGGACTGGCGCACGAGCGGGAATTGGCGTTTTGTTAAGTCTGTTTCGATAGACGACGAACGATGATCGCGCCGGCCGGACCGGCGTGCTGGGGAGCCGTAACGGCCATGACGCGTTTTTACAAACCCACTCTCAAGGTCCTCCTGGCGGTCCTGCTGGCCTCGGCGCTCCACGCCTCGGGCTGGCTCGCGGTGCGCCAGGCGGTGACCCCGGCCGACGTGGTCGGCCTTGTGCGCTCGGTGTCGTACACGCCGTATCGCAACGACCCCAAGACCGAAAGCGACGACGACGCCACGGTCGAGCGCATGCACGACGACCTGGCCTTGCTATCAAGCGTCTCGCGCCAGATCCGCACCTATTCCGCCATCGGCAAGGCCGAGGCCCTGTTGCCCGAGGTCGCCGCGAGCGAGGGCTTGCAGGTGACCGTGGGGGCCTGGGTTTCGGCCGACCAGGACCTGAACGTGCGCGAAATGGATGCCGCCGTCGAGGCGGTGAAGGCGTCGCGGGCGGTCAAGGCGGTGATCGTTGGCAACGAAAGCATTCTGCGCAACGAATTCACGGTCGACGAGCTGATCGGCCACATTCGCGACATCAAGCGGCGCACCCGGGGCATGGTGGATGTTTCCACCGGTGAAACCTGGGACATCTGGCTGGCCCATCCCGAGCTGGCCAGCGCCGTGGATTTCATCGCCGCCCACATCCTGCCCTACTGGGAGGGGATCCCGGCCGATTACGCGGTGGAATACGCCTTCAAGCGCTACGACGAACTCCGCGCGGCCTTCCCGGGCAAGCGGGTGGTGATCGCCGAATTCGGGTGGCCGTCGCGCGGCTACAACGACCGCGCCGCCGAGCCCGACCCGGTGACCCAGGCCAAGGTGCTGCGCGACTTCATCAACGAGGCCGAGCGCCTGGGCGTGTCCTACAACATCGTGGAAGCCTTTGATCAGCCCTGGAAAACCAACGAAGGCTCGGTGGGGCCGTACTGGGGGCTGTTCAAGGCCGATCGCACGCCGAAATTCCCGCTCCAGGGCCTGGTCGAGGAGAACTACCGCCCGGCGGCGATCGCGGCCCTGATCGCGGGCGCTTTGTTGTCGCTCCTGGGCCTGCGCCGGGGACGGGCCCGCTTTCGCGAGGCCTTCATCTTCTCGCTGGTGGCCAACGCCATGGGTGTTGCCGCCGGCCTGGCCCTGGTTTTCCCGCTCGATACCTACCTGAACCTGGGCGCGGCCTTTGGCTGGGCCACCGGCCTGATCTTGATGCTGATCCTGGCCGTGGTGGTGCTGACCAAGGTGGCCGAGATGGCCGAGGTGGCCCTGGGCCACCGTCCCATGCGCCTGTTGAATCCGCTGGCCGACGGCGGGGTGGGCGGCGAGGGCGGCCATCATCCGCGCCAGGGCAGCCGGCCCCTGATGGCAACCCAGGGGCCCCTGGTCAGCGACGCCATCCCCGAGCGCCTGGCCAGCCAGGATTATCCCAAGGTTTCGGTGCACATCCCGGCCTATCGGGAAGAGCCCGACATGCTGATCGAAACCCTGAACGGGATCGCGGCCCTTGATTACCCGAATTTCGAAGTCCTGGTGATCATCAACAACACGCCCGAGCCTTACTACTGGGAAACGGTCAAGGCGCGCTGCGAGGAACTGGGACCCCACTTCAAGTTCGTGTTCCTGCCCAAGGTCGCGGGCTTCAAGGCCGGCGCCTTGAACCAGGCGCTGCCCTTCATGGCCGAGGACGCCGAAATCATTGCCCTGATCGACGCGGACTACCTGGTCGATCCGGAATGGCTCAAGGACCTGGTGCCGACCTTCGCCGATCCCAAGGTGGCCATCGTCCAGGCCCCCCAGGACCACCGCGACGGTGACGAAAGCGCCTTCAAGGCCTTCTTGAACGACGAGTACGCCGGGTTCTTCGATATCGGCATGGTCCAGCGCAACGAGGACAACGCCATCATCACCCACGGGACCATGCTCCTGATCCGGCGCTCGGCGTTCGAGGCGGTGGGCGGCTGGGCCACGGACACCATCGTCGAGGATACCGAACTGGGCCTGCGCCTGCTGGAAGCCGGCTACAGCGCCCATTACACCAACCGCCGCTATGGCTGGGGCGTGCTGCCCGACGACTTCAAGGCCTACAAGACCCAGCGCAACCGCTGGGCCTATGGCGCGGTGCAGATCATTCGCAAGCACTGGCGCGCCATGCTGCCCGGCGCTCCCGGCCTGACCCCGGCCCAGAAGATGCGCTTCGTGACCGGCTGGGCGGTGTGGCTGTCGGATGCCCTGGGCGTGGCGGTGGCGATTTTCAGCCTGCTGTGGGTCCCCGTGATCTTGTTCATCGGCGCCCACCTGCCGATCACCGCCTTGATGGCGCCGGCGATCGCCGCCGTGGTCATCCACGTGGCGCACGCGGTGCTTTTGTACCGGCTGCGGGTGAAGATCTCGCCGGTGCGTTCCCTGCGCGCCGCGATCGCGGCCATGAGCTTGCAGTTCACCGTGGCCAGTGCCGTGCTCAAGGCCCTGATCGGCGACAACCTGCCCTTCCAGCGCACCGACAAGGGGGGCGCGGCCAAGCGTCAGGCCAAGGGGCGCTGGATCAACCGTTCCGAAACCCTGCTCGGGCTGGCGCTGGTGATTTCGTCGCTGGTGCTGTGGTTCACCAACTACAACCAGGTCGATGAAGTCTTCGTGTACGCCATCGCGCTGGCGGTCATGAGCCTGCCCTACCTGGCCGCCCCGTTCATGGGCTGGCTGGAACGCTCGGCGCGGCGGCGCGCCGAGAAGGCGGCCAAGGAAAGCGATCCCCCGGGGCCCGGGGGCGACGCGACTCCCGCCCGGGAATCCCCGTGATCCCCAGGCCGCGCCGGCTGGTTTCCCTCCGGCGCGGCCTGGGCGGTTCCCCACGGCCGGGCCGGACGGGTTTGTGTTTGCGCCGGCCCTTGGTTCCGCGCTAAGGAAGGTCATCCGCTCGCCGCCAGGGCCCCCGTCGTGCGCCCTTGCCCTTATTCCCTCCCCCCAACAGTCGTGCCATGACCGCTTCTTTTCCGACCGCCGCCCAAGCCCTGCTTCCTAATGGCCTGCGCGATCTCCTGCCCCCGGACGCGGAGCAAGAAGCGTTTGTCGCGTCGCGCCTGGTGGCCACCTTCGTGGCCAATGGCTACCATCGCGTCAAACCCCCGCTGATCGAGTTCGAGGAAAGCCTTCTCTCGGGCGCGGGGCGCACCGCCGCCGCCCAGACCTTTCGGGTGATGGATCCCATTACCCAGCGCATGATGGGCCTGCGGTCCGACATGACCACGCAGGTGGCGCGCATCGCCGCCAGCCGGCTTGCGCGCGCCCCCCGGCCCCTGCGCCTGGCCTACAGCGGGTCGGTGTTGCGGGTGCGCGGCTCGCAGCTGCGTCCCGAGCGCCAGTTCACCCAGGCCGGCCTGGAGCTGATCGGCGCCGCCGGGGAAGACGCGGTGGCCGAGGTCCTGCTTCTGGCGGTCGAGGCCCTGGAACAAGCCGGGGTTGAACGGGTGTGCATCGACCTCACCTGTCCGCCGCTGGTCCCCGCCTTGTGCGCGGCCCTGGGACTCGACGAGGCGCGTGCGCAAGCCGTGCGCGATGTGCTGGAACAAAAGGACCTGGTGGCGGTCGGTGACCTGGTGGGGGCCGAGGCGGCCGCCGTGCTGCGCGCCTTGCTGGAAACGGTGGGCCCGGCCGAGCGCGGCGTGGAAGCCCTGGTCGCCCTGGACCTGCCCGAACCGGCGGTGGCGATGCGCGATTCGCTGGTGGCGCTGGCCCGGCGGGTGGCCGGGGCCGTGCCCCATCACGATCTGACCCTTGACCCCCTGGAACATCACGGGTTCGAATACCACACCGGCACGGCTTTTTGCCTGTTCGGGCGTGGCGCCCGGGGCGAGCTGGGGCGCGGGGGCGCCTATGAAACGGGACCCGACGGCGCGGTGGAGCCCAGCGCCGGGGCCACGTTGTACCTGGACGCGGTTCTGGACGTGGCGACGTGCCCGCCTCCCCGTCGCCTGGTGCTGATTTCCCCGACCCTGCCGGCGGCGCGTCGGCGCGCCTTGCAGGCCGAGGGCTGGGCAACCGTGCCGGCCCTGGGGGCGGCGGTGGATCAGGCGGAAGCCTTGCGTTTGGGTTGCTCCCATATCCTGGACGAGAACGGCCAGCCCCGGGCGCTGGCCCCGGCCGACCAGGGGTGAGCGGACCTTTTTCACGATACAGGATCGGATGCGATGACAAATGTGGCCGTGATCGGCTCCCAGTGGGGGGACGAGGGCAAGGGCAAGGTGGTGGACTGGCTTTCGGAGCGCGCCGACGTGGTCGTGCGCTTCCAGGGCGGTCATAACGCGGGCCACACCCTGGTGATCGATGGCGTTACCTACAAGCTCAGCTTGCTGCCCTCGGGCGTGGTGCGGGGCAAGCCGTCGATCATCGGCAACGGGGTGGTGATCGATCCCTGGGCCCTGTTCGACGAGATCGAGCGCATCAAGGCCCTGGGCGTGACCATCACCCCCGAGGTGTTGCGCATCGCCGAGAATGCCGTGCTGATCTTGCCCTTGCACGGCAACCTGGACCGCGCGCGCGAGGCGGCGGCCGGAGACGCGCGCATCGGCACCACCGGGCGCGGCATTGGCCCGGCCTACGAGGACAAGGTGGCGCGGCGCGCGATCCGCGTGTGCGACCTGGCCGATCCCGATATCCTGCGTTTCAAGGTCGATCGCCTGCTGACCCACCACAACGCGCTGCTGCGTGGCCTGGGCGAACCCGAGCTGGAGGCGGAAAGCCTGATGACGGCGCTTCTGGAGATGGCGCCGCGTCTGTTGCCCTTTGCCTCGCCGGTGTGGCGCGATCTGGACGCCGCGCGGCGCGCCGGGCGCAAGATTCTGTTCGAAGGCGCGCAAGGCGCCCTGCTCGATGTCGATCACGGCACCTATCCCTTTGTCACGTCGTCGAACACGGTGGCCGCCAGTGCCGCGAGCGGCTCGGGCGTGGGGCCGTGCGCGGTGGGCTACGTGCTGGGCATCACCAAGGCCTACACCACCCGCGTGGGCGCGGGACCGTTCCCCACCGAACTGCACGACGACATCGGTCGCCGGCTGGGCGAGCGCGGCCACGAGTTTGGCACCGTGACCGGGCGCCCGCGGCGCTGCGGCTGGTTCGACGCCGTGCTGGTGCGCCAGACCGTGCAGGTGTGCGGGATCCGGGGCATCGCCCTGACCAAGCTCGACGTTCTGGACGGCCTGGAAACCTTGAAGGTGTGCGTGGGCTACCGGCTGAACGGCACCACCATTGACTACCTGCCCGCGTCGATGAAGGCGCAGCAGGCGGTGGAGCCGATCTACGAAACCCTGGAAGGCTGGCAGGAAAGCACCCATGGGGCGCGTTCGTGGGCCGATCTGCCGGCCACGGCGGTGAAGTATATCCGCCGGGTCGAGGAACTGATCGGCGCGCCGGTGGCGCTGCTGTCGACCAGCCCGGAACGCGAGGACACCATCCTGGTTCAAGATCCTTTCCTGGGCTGACCCGCGCGAACAAGGTAAAAAGGGGTGGTCCTTTCGGGGAAGGGACCACGACGGAACACCCGCCACGGGCGCCGTGATCCAGGGGGGACCCGGCGTCTGGAGCCCGCCCGCTTCGGATGGAAGCGGACAGACTCCGCATCGCTTTGTTTGAGTTTGTCTTTTCGGGAAAAGTGCGCTCCACTTTTCCCGGACGAACTCCAGGAGGGGGGACCCGCGCGGGGGGAATGGTTTTTCCTTCGCGCGGTCCGTGCCCCCGCCCGCGCATGAACCCACCCGGGGGAAGACAATGGCCCAGGATTCCAAGGCAGCGTCCGGCACGAAGTCAGGTCCGGTGCTGTTGCGCGATCGCTACGAAATCGATCCCACCAAGCCGTTGCCCTCCCTGGACATGCCCAACGCGCACGCCTTTGCGTGCATCGACCGGCGCAATGCCCAGCGTCCCGTTTATGCGTTGATGTGCGACGGTCCCCTGCCGCCGCGCGTCACCTTGATGCGAACCTTGCGCGGGGTGAGCGCCACGGGGCTTTTGCAACTGGCCGAGTGGGGCGCGGTGGACTGGCCCCTGGTCGACGGGCGTTGCCTGGCCGTGATCTACGACCGGCCGCTGGGCGGGCGCGTGATGCGCGAAATGGACGATGTGTTCCAGCCCGTGCCCGATCAGCATTTCGTCAAGCTGGTGCTCAAGCCCCTGGTCGCGGCCCTGGGCGAGCTGCGCATTCACTCGGTGGTGCACCGGGCCATCCGGCCCACCAATCTGTACTGGCTGGACCGCGAGCAGACGCGAATCGCCCTGGGCGACTGCGTGACCGCGCCGCCCGCCTATTTCCAGCCCGCCTTGTGCGAACCCATTGAAAGCGGCATGGCCAACCCGGAAGGCCGGGGGGCCGGGTATTATCCGGCCGACATGTATGCCCTGGGGGCCACGCTGGTGGTGCTGTCGGTGGGGCACAACCCCCTCGCCGATATTTCCGACGCCGACGTGGTGACCAACAAGATTTCCAACGGCTCCTATGCCACCGTGGTCGGCGAGGAGCGGGTGCCCCTGGGCGTGATCGAGCTGGCGCGCGGGCTGCTGGTGGACGATCCCAGCCAGCGCTGGACCCTGGAGGCCATCGACCTGTGGCTGAACGGCCGGCGGACCATGCCCTTGCAGACCAAGCAGGACAAACGTTCGCAGCGGCCGTTTTCCTTCCGGGGCGACGAGTATTTCACCCGTCGCACCCTGGCCCACGCCCTGGCGCGGGACTGGGAACAAGGCGCCGTGCCGATCATGGAAGGCAAGGTGGAAACCTGGCTGCGGCGCGGCCTGGAGATGGGGGAAATCGCCGAAAGCGTTTCCAACGTGGTGCGGGCGTCGAATGCCTCGGCCAAGGACACGGGGCCGGTGCGCGACCTGGCGATCGCGGCGGTGCTGACCTTGATGGATCCGGTGGCCCCCGTGCGCTGCAACACCATCCGCATGCACATGGAGGCCCTGGGCACGGCGATGGCGTGCGTGGTGGCGATGCACGGGGACGTGCGCCCCTACGTTGAACTGATCATGCGCGACTTCGCCAAGACCTGGATCGCCGCCCAGGAGGATTTCTCGCTGGATTACGGCCGGTTCGACGGCGAATTTCGGGATTTGCGCAGTTATCTGGTGCAAACGGCCAAGGGCGGCGGGGTCGAGCGCTGCTTGTACGAACTGAACGAAAGCCTTGCCTGTCGCAGCCCGCTGGTGCGCAACCAGTGCGTCTTGGAAATCCGCGACCTGCTGCCGGCCCTGGAACGGGCGGCGGCGACGGCCGACCGCAAGCAATGGCCGGCGGATCGCCATGTGACGGCCTTCATCGCCTCGCGTTACCCCCGCGATACCATGGCGCAGATCCATGCCTTGAATGACCTGGATCCGCGCAAGGCGGCGCTGGGCCTGCTGAGCCTGTTCGCGGTCTTGCAATGGAAGCTGGGGCCCGAATCCGTGCCGGCCCTGGCGGAATGGCTGGGCAGCCTGATGACCCCGGTGATCGAAAGCTATCACAGCCGTGAGCGGCGCCGCCGCCTGGAAAAGGACTTGCCCAAGGTGGTGCGCAAGGGCAATCTTCCCGAACTTTATCACCTGTTGGACGATGCCGAGGAGCGCCAGGAGGATTTCGACGGCTTTTCGGTGGCCCGTCAGAAATACGCGCAGGCCGCGCAGCAGGTGGCTGCCCTGGAAAGCGGAAATTACCGCGTAAGCGAGAAATCGGAAAAACTGGGGCAGCAGACGGCCGCCTCGGTGGCGGTGGCCATCGCCTTATTGAGCACGGCTTTTGTGACCGTGATTCATCTGATGTGACGCGCAGGCCGGCGGGTGTCGCCGCAGCGAGGGATGGACATGCAAGAAACGGCGCCGGACGGCAAGGGCATGGGCATGGGGGTCAAGATCGGGATGCTCCTGGCCCTGGGGCCCCTGGTGTTGGTTTCCATTCCCACGGTGGTGTTGCTGGGGGTGGCGATGCTGCCCACGGGCGTGGCCTTCATCGTTGACCGGTCGCTGGCGCGCATGGGCTGGCTGTGCGTGGGGGGAATCAACCTGGCGGGCACGATTCCGTTCCTGGCCCAGTTGTGGACCGAAGGCCACACGGTTCCCCATGCGGTGAGCCTGATCACCGATGTGTTCACGATCATGGTGATCTACGGCGCGGCGGCGCTTGGGTGGCTTTTGTACATGTCGGTGCCTCAGATCCTGGGGGGATTCATGGCCATGACCGCCAGCCGGCGGATCGTGGCCCTGAAGGCGGAGCAAGAAAAGCTGGTCGAGGATTGGGGCGCCGAGGTCAAGGAAGGGGCCGAGCAGGCGGTGGCCGAGTTCATGCGCCGGGGCCGGGTGACCGATTTCGAAAAGCCGCCCGGCGAAGCCGAGGTCGCCTCGCGGCATCCCCCGGCCGGCTGACGCCGCGCGCCCCGGCCGGCTGACGCCGCGCGTTTTGTCTCGCCTCCCGTCTCAGGCCCCGGGCAGAACGCGGTCGGGCGGGCGGTGGCCATCGATGAAGGCCTTGATATTGATCAGGACCTTTTCGCCCATGTCCACCCGGGCCTCGACCGTGGCCGATCCCATGTGAGGCAGCAGCACCACGTTGTCCATTTTCAGCAGCCGGGGATTGATGGCGGGTTCGTGCTCGAACACATCGAGGCCGGCCCCCGCCAGTTCACCTTGGGAGAGCATGCGCACCAGGGCGTTTTCGTCGATCACCTCGCCGCGCGCGGTGTTGACGACATAGGCGTGGGGGCGCAGCAAGGCGAGGCGGCGCGCGGAAAGCAGGTGGAACGTGGCGGGGGTGTGCGGGCAGTGGACCGACACCACATCCATGCGCGCCAGCATCTGGTCCAGGCTTTCCCAGTAGGTGGCTTCCAGGGCGCTTTCGGTGGCGGCGTGCAAGCGGCGCCGGTTGTGGTAATGGATGGCCATGCCAAAGCCCCGGGCACGCCGCGCCACCGCCTGCCCGATCCGCCCCATGCCAACAATGCCCAGGCGCTTGCCGGAAATGCGGTGGCCGAGCATGAACGTGGGCGTCCAGCCGGTCCAGTTGCCTTCGCGCGCCAGGCGTTCGCCTTCCACCAGGCGGCGCGGTACCGCCAGGATCAGGGCCATGGCCATGTCGGCGGTGTCCTCGGTGAGCACGTCGGGGGTGTTGGTGACGGTCAGGCCGCGCTGGTGGGCGCTGGCAACGTCGATGTGATCGACACCGACGCCGAAATTGGCGATCAGGCGCAAGGACGGCCCCGCGTGGGACAGCACCGTGCTATCGAGGCGATCGGTCAGGGTGGGGACCAGGACGTCGGCCTCGGCCATGGCCTGGCACAACTCCTCGCGGGTAAAGGGGTGGTCATCCAGGTTAAGGCGCACGTCGAACAGTTCCATCATGCGCGTTTCGACGGGGTCGGGCAGTTTGCGCGTCACGATGACCAACGGCTTGGCCTGCGGCATGGCTCGGACTCCTTCAGCGGCGGGATGGCCCCGGCCGGCACGGCGTGGACTTCCTGGGTAGCAAGACGGCAAAAAGTTGTCCAGTCCGCTCGGTGGCGAAGGGTCGGGGAGGGATTCCCTAGCTCCCTGATCCGGGGGGATATTTTGGGGGTAAGGACCATGGTTGCCCCCGTGGGGGACGAGGCGGGTGTCACGGGCTTCGGGCGGTGTCCGGGAGCGTGGGGGCGAGCCTCTTGACTTTTGTCTATAGTCAATTGGAAGATCATTCGATCGTGGCAAGGGGAGTCGTCCTTCTTGCCTTCGTGGAGGCGCCAGGGTCCCCGTCCGAAAACGGGGGGGCCGTGCTCGCGGGAGAAAAAGAAAATGCGGAACAGGATGGGACTGCCGGCTCTGGTTGGCATTGTTTTGTTTTTCACCCTGGGGGTGGCCCAGGCCACGCCGGTGACCGAGGCCGAGGTTCTGGCGGCCGAAAAGGCCTGGGGCGACGGCATCGTGGCCATTGGCAAGGCCGCCACGCAGAGCCACGGCGCGGCGGTGCGCGCGGCCCAGCATCACCTTGATACCCTGTACGGGTATGGTCTGGGGCCGGTTCTCTTCAAGCCGACCAAGGCCGCCGCCGACCAGTTCCGCGAGACCAGCGAACAGGCGCTGTCGTACTTCGTGGGGGGCATCGTGCCCGAGGATCATGGCTTTGCCCTGAACCCGTGGACGCACGTGCGTTTTGAAAATCACGGCATGCTGCTGGGCGACAACTACGCCGTGGCCATGGGCAACTACTACTTCACCCCGCCGAGTGGGCCCGAGGTCAAGGTGGAATACACCTTTGGCTATATGCGCGACGCGCAGGGGCATCTGCGCATCGACGTGCATCACAGCTCGCTGCCCTATCAGCCGGCGCACTGACGGGCGGTTCTTTCTTCAAGGGGCGGCCCCACCGTGCGGGGGCCGCCCCTCCTTTTTGGATCATCAGGGCGGAACCAAGAAATCAGGGCACCGTGCCCGGATCCGGCCTGACGAACTCAAGCAAAGGGATCCGGAGTCTGTCCGCTTCAACGTGAAACGGACGGACTCCCTGGACTCTAATGACTCATCAGGACGGGGATGGTCATGTGGCGCAGGATGTGGCGGGTGGCGCCGCCCAGGACCAGTTCGCGCAGGCGCGAGCGGCCATAGGCCCCCATGACCATCAGGTCGGCCCCCAGGTCGGTGGCCCGGGACAGCAGCATGGCGCCCACTTCCATGTCCTCGGCATGCAGGCTGTGGGCCTCGCTGTTGATGCCATGGCGGGCCAGATGCAAGCTGATGTCGGCGCCCGGGATGTCGCCGTGGCCCAGGCGGCCGCCGCGCGGGTTGATGACCACCACGACCACGCGCTGGGCGCGGCGCAGCAGGGGAAGGGCGTCATTGATGGCGCGGCTCGCCTCGCGGCTGCCATTCCAGGCGACCAGGACGGTGTGGCCCAGGGTGGGGAAGGTGCCGGCGTAGGGCACCACCAGGACCGGGCGGCCCGCGTCGAGGACCAGATGCTCGGTCAGGCCGTGCTCGCCGTCCATGGCGTCGTCGTCGGGGTCGTCCTGGCCGACAACCAGGCAGTCCGTGTAGCGGGCATGCAAGCAGAAGGCTTCCAGCACGTCGCCTTCGGCCTCGCGCCATTCATGGCTGAGGGCATGGCGGGCGGCGACGGCTTCAAAGGCGGCGCGCTCGGCGCGGGCGGTTTCCTCGGCCAGGCGGCGCTGGGCCTCGGCGACCTCGGGGCCCAGCTGGGTCAGGATGAAGCGGGGCACGTGGGGCACGATCCGCAGGCCCAGGCCGGTCAGGTGAGCCCCATGGTCGGCGGCCAGACGGGCGGCAAGGTCCAGACGGGCCGGACAATGGCCAGATTTGTCGATATGAACCAGGATGTCCTTGAAGCTCATGGAAGCTCTCCCTGGGAGCACGGGGGGGCGAAAAGGGGGGCCGGCGGCCGGGCCATGCCCCAATCCTAGAGCGTCGGGGGGCGAAGTCAAATCGCCAAGTGTTTCCGTCGGGAAAAGACCCGGGACTCGGGAGATTCCACAGGGTTCCCCAGGGGAATATTGCGTCAAAACGGGGCCCAAAGTGTCGGAAAAAAGACGAGCGCGGCCGGTGATCCGGGCTGGACAACGGCAGCGGCCGCCTTATCCTCCCTTCCCGCGACACAGGGGAAAGAAATGGTGCCGCGTGGAGGGTGGTTCCGGATGTGCCAGGAGTTGGGCCCGGGACGCACGGTCCGAACGGGGGGCACGGTGTCCCCGTTGCCTTGGACTGCCTCCTCGCCCGCGGAGCCCCCAAGGCCCCGACCGCAAGGAGGAGCACCCGGTGGCGTAGCGTCGCCAGTGGGCTGGCGCCGTCCAGGAATAATGAGATCAGGAGAAATCCGGCAATGGATTATGAAGGCTATTTCGCCGACAGGCTGTCCGGTCTGAAGAACGAGGGACGCTATCGCGTCTTCGCCGATCTCGAACGTCAGGTGGGCGAGTTCCCCAAGGCACTGAACCATCGAGACGGCAAGGCCCACGACGTCACGATCTGGTGTTCCAATGACTATCTGGGCATGGGAACCCATCAGGTTGTTCTGGACGCCATGGCGGAAGCCGTGCGCAGCAATGGGGCCGGCGCGGGTGGAACGCGCAACATCAGCGGCACCAATCATTACCATGTCCTGCTGGAGGACGAGCTGGCCTCCTGGTGCCAGAAAGACGCCGCGCTGTTGTTCACCAGCGGCTACGTCGCCAACATGACCACCCTCATGACCCTGGGCGCCCAGATTCCCGAACTGGTGATTTTCTCGGATTCCGATAATCACAACTCGATGATCGAGGGGATCCGTCACTCGCGGGCGGCCAAGGAAATTTTCCGTCACAACGACATTGCTCACCTTGAGTCGCTCCTGGCGAAGTACCCCAAGGAGCACCCCAAGATGATCGCCTTCGAGTCCGTTTACTCGATGGAAGGCGATATCGCGCCGATCAAGGAAATCTGTGATCTGGCCGAAAAATACAACGCGATGACCTACCTGGACGAAGTACACGCCGTCGGCATGTACGGGTTGACCGGGTCGGGCGTGGCCGAGCGCGACGGGCAGCTCGACCGCATCACCATTTATCAGGCGACCATGGGCAAGGCGATCGGCGTGGTTGGCGGTTTCATCGCCGGTTCGTCGAGCGTGGTGGACTTCGTGCGCAGCTTTGGCGCCGGGTTCATCTTCACCACCTCGCTGCCGCCGGCCGTGGCCGCGGCCGCCCTGGCCAGCGTGCGCTTCCTCAAGGAGCACAACGAGCTGCGCGTGCGCCATCAAGAGCGCGCCCAGACCGTGATCCGCCGCCTGCGCGAAGTCGGTCTGCCGGTGATGAACACGGTCAGCCACATCGTGCCCCTGATGGTGGGCGACGCCGCCCGCTGCAAGATGGCGAGCGATCTGCTGCTGCAGCGTCACAACATCTATGTGCAGCCGATCAACTATCCGACCGTGCCCAAGGGGACCGAGCGCCTGCGCATCACGGCGACCCCGCTGCACACCGACGCCCACATCGATCACCTGGTGCATGCCCTGATCGACGTGTGGCAGTACCTGGGCATCGAGCGTCAGGCGGCGGCCTGAGGCCTCCCCTCGCGCCCCGAGTCGGGGGAGGGAGCGCCCGCGAGCGCCCTTTCCCCCGGTCCTGGCCTTCGATATCCTGTTCGTTGTCGTTTTTCACCCCCCTCCCAACCGGAGGGGGTTTTTTCTTGGCGATCGGGAGGGGGGGCAAGCATGGCGAAAAAAAGGCGGAAAAAATAGGCGAATCTCGACTTTAGTCTGGTTGAAAAAGCACTCCCCCCTTCCTATTCTTGAGTAAGATAGTAAGCCATGGGAGGGTCCGGTTTCTTTTTCGGAAAGAGTGATCCACCCGGAGGTGACATCCGTATCGTTGAAGGTTTCGCGTCGAAATCACCGATTACGCGCAATTCCGGGGCCGGGGGCTTTCCCTTAGCCACATTATGAGATAGACTGACATTCCTGATTATTGAGGAGGGTGCTGCCATGTTCGCTGACAACACGCTGACTCCGCGCGAAGCGGTGCGCCTGTGCGCCCTGGGAACCATTGCCCGGGGGCCACGCCGCTACAGTGACCTGGCAGCTTCGGTGCGTCATTTCGTGACCCGGATCACCGGGCCGTCCCTTGACCTGCTGGGCAGCTCGATGGAGCTGTTGCGGTTCGAGGGGCTGGTTGAGCCGCTGAGCGGCGAGGGCATGGAAGACGATGCCGTGCTTGCCATCACGGAGGGCGGTCGCGCCGAGTTCCTGCGCCTGATGACCGCCAACCTGCGGGCGTCGTCGGATCTGTCGCGCCTGGTCACGGCGTTGAAGTTCCGGTTCATGGATCTGCTGCCGCCGGAAAGCCAGGCGATGCAAGCCGAGCTTTTGCTGGAAACGGCGGAAACCGAGCTGGTGCGCCTGCGCGACCTGCGAGGCGCCAGCAGCGCCGAGGGCGCCTTGATGCTGGAGTGGCTGGACCAGGAAATCAACGAGGCCGAACGGCGGCAGGCGTGGCTTGAAGCCCTGGCCGACCGGGCGGCCGCCACCGTCTGATCCCTTGATCCGGGACCGGCGCCGGCGCTGATCTTCTTTTTCCCATCCCTTTCCAGGGGGCCGGTTCGCCGGCCCCTTGTTTTTTCCCAGGGGCCGGCTTGCCGGCCCTCATCTTTTTCAGGGGCCGGCTTGCCGGCCCCTTTTTCGTGCCCCGGGCCAGCCAGCGGGAGGGGGCGGACGGCGGCGGGGCTGTCGTCTTTGCGACAATGGCGGGGTGTTTTCCAGGTTCCTCACGGGGATTGTTGTCGGGAATCCGCCAGGGTTTTCCGTCAACATCTTGGAAAATAACGCTTGTGGATAACTGGCACGTCCCTTGCAAGGTTGGGGCTGTGTTGGTGTTGTCCACCGCCAGGGAGGTTCCGATGAGAATGACGTTGACCGAGCGGGCGGCCGAGGTTGTGCGCGACGTCGTGGGTCGGTCCCTGGAGGCTCCCACGGGGCTGCGGGTGCGGGTTTCGCTGGGCGGATGCGCGGGCGTTGTCTACCGCCTGGGGCTGGAACGGGCCCCGGCCGAGGGCGACCACGTGATCGACCTGGGCACGGCCAAGGTTTTCGTCGACGCGGAAAGCCAGCCCCTGATCGACGGCACCACCATTGATTTCATCGAGGACGAGGGCGCCCCCGGGTTTGTGTTCGACAATCCCAACGCGGTGGGTCGCTGCTCGTGCGGGCGCGGCGCCGGCGAGGCGACCTGTTGAGCCCTTGTGATCCCCTGGCCGAGAAGGACCTTCCCCCCATGAGTCCGATCGCTTCCGCTTCCCTGAACGCGCCCGTGCCCGGCTCCGCCGCCTTTGTCGAGCGCATCACCACCCTGGTCGACACGGTGATCCGTCCGCGCCTGCAACGCGACAACGGCGACATCGAGATCGACCGCATTGAGGAAAACCGGATTTACGTCACCCTGACCGGGGCCTGCGTGGGCTGTCAGCTGTCCACCATTACCCTGTCGGGGATCCAGCAGCGCCTGATGGAGGGCGTTGGCCGGCCGGTACGCGTGGTGCCCACCCACGTCGTCGATGCCCACGCCGGTCCGCGCGTGCCCGCCCGGGTGCCGTTGAGCGGCGTGGGCGCGACCCCGGCCACGCCGGCCTGAGGCGGTTCGACAATCCCTGGTGAATCCGGTTGCGGGAGTCCCGATCATGGAATGGCAATCCGTCGTGATTAATGACACCACCTTGCGCGATGGGGAGCAGACCGCCGGCGTGGTGTTCACGGCTTCGGAAAAGCTGGCCATCGCCCGCGCCCTGGAGGACTCCGGGGTTCCCGAGATGGAAGTGGGAATTCCGGCCATGGGGCCGGAAGAGCAGGATTCGATCCGCGCCGTGGTCGCCCAGGCCGAACGCGCCCGGCCAATCGCCTGGTGCCGCATGACCCTGCCCGACATCGAGGCGGCGGCGGCCTGCGGGGTTGACATGATCAACCTGTCGGTGCCGGTGTCCGATCAGCAGATCACCAACAAAATCGGGCGCTCGCGGGTGTGGGTGCTGGCGCATATCGCCACCATGGTGCGCTCGGCCCGCGAAAAAGGGTTGCAGGTGGCGCTGGGCGGCGAGGACGCCAGCCGCGCCGACCCGGCCTTCCTGGAGCGCGTGCTGGAGGCGGCCGAGGAAGCCGGCGCCCGCCGCTTCCGCTTCGCCGATACCCTGGGGATCATGGATCCGTTCTCGACCCAGCAGATTTTCAAGCGTCTGCGCGCCGCGTCGTCGCTGGAGCTGGAAATCCACGCCCACGATGACCTGGGGCTGGCCACCGCCAACTCGCTGGGCGCCCTGCTGGGGGGCGCCACCCACATATCAACCACGGTCAACGGCCTGGGCGAGCGGGCCGGCAACGCGCCCCTGGAAGAAATCGTCATGGCCTGCCGGCATCTTTACCAGCGCGAAACCGGGGTGGACCCCAAGGCCCTGGCCGTGGTGTCGCGTCTGGTCGCCGATGCCTCGGGCCGTCCGGTGCCGGTCAACAAGCCCATCGTGGGCGACGCGATCTTCACCCACGAATCCGGTATCCATGTGAGCGGCCTCCTGCGCGATCCGCGCAACTACGAAGCCCTGTCGCCCGCCGAGCTGGGACGCGGGCACCGCCTGGTCCTGGGCAAGCATTCGGGCCTGGCCAGCGTGCTGCATGCCTGCCACGAACTGGGGATGGCCCCGGGCGAGGCCCAGGCCCGCGCCATGCTGGCCCGGGTGCGCCGTCACGCCACCGCAACCAAGCAGGCGCCGACCCCCGCCGACCTGCGCCGTTTCTTCGACGAAACCCTGTCCATCGCCGAGGCGGTGGAAGCCTTCGATCACAGCCGGCCCTTGCAGGCGGTCAGTTGAACCCGCCGATCGCGTTGTCCCTTGCCTGGAGTCCCCCCATGAGCGATCTTCTGTCCCGCCTGCGCCACGCCGCCAGTGCCGAGGAGTTCTTCACCCTGCTGGAGGTGCCCTACGACCCCCACGTGCTGGCGGTCAACCGGCTGCATGTGCTCAAGCGCTACCAGATGCATCTGAAGGCGGCTCCGGCCCCCGAGGACGAGGCCGCCTTGATCGACTGGCACCGGACTTGCTTGGCCAAGGCGCACGCGGATTTTGAAGTCGGAGATGCGCGCACGTATAAGGTATTCCGTGTGTTTCAGCAGACCCCGGGTCGCGGTTTTGTCGGGCTCGACAATATTGCGTCCGTCGGCGCCGACGGGTAAGAAACGGGATCGCGTCGCACGGGATGAGGTAATTTTCTTTCCAGCGCTGAAAACACCTTTTGTCGGGTTCCCAAGCGGGAATCGACGGGATCGGGGCGTTTCAGGGCGAAGACAGGCTTTGTTTCATCGCTTGGAAAGTGGTATGACGTAATAGTAATGATGCGGCGCACAAATACCCCTGATCCGTTTCAGGCTTTCCTTTTTCGGGGCGGGCCAGGCCGGCGGGTTGGGGGCGACGCCTTGGACACCGGCAGGGGCGGCCCTGCCTTTGAAGTTGGCAGGCCCATCCGGCGGGGCCCGCACGGAAGACACGCGACAAGAGGATTAGACGCATGCACATAGTCGTCTGCATCAAGCAGGTGCCCGACAGCGCGCAGATCCGGGTGCATCCGGTGACCAACACCATCATGCGCCAAGGTGTGCCCACCATCATCAACCCCTATGATCTCTTCGCCCTGGAAGAGGCCTTGCGCTTGCGCGACAAGCTGGGGGGAAAGGTGACGGTTCTGACCATGGGACCGCCCATGGCCGATGAAAGCCTGCGCAAGGCCCTGGGCTTTGGCGCCGACGCCGCCGTGCTGCTGACCGACCGTTTCTTCGCGGGTTCGGACACGCTGGCCACCTCGTTCGCGCTGTCGACCGCGATTGCCAAGCTGCACGCGCAAGAGCCGGTGAGCGTGGTCTTCACGGGCAAGCAGACCATCGACGGCGACACCGCCCAGGTGGGTCCCGGCATTGCCCAGCGCCTGGGCCTGAACCAGCTCACCTATGTGTCGGCGATCCGGTCGGTTGACGCGGAAAACCGCTCCATCGTGGTCGAGCGTCGGGCCGAGGGCGGCGTGCAGGTGCTGAAAACCGGCCTGCCGTGCCTGATCACCATGCTGGAAGGCACCAACACCATCCGCCGTGGGTCGATGGACGACATGTTCCGCGCCGCGCGCGCGTCGTTGACGGTTTGGAACGCCAAGGACGCCGGGGTCGAGGACATGGCCATGTGCGGCCTCAAGGGCTCGCCGACCGTGGTGAAGAAGGTGTTCGCCCCGCAGCCGCGCAAGGAAAAGGCGGTGCAGGTTGCGACCGAGGGCAAGTCTCCGGCCGAAATCGCCCAGGCGACTCTTGAAACCCTGTTTGCGGCCAACCCGAAGCTGGAGGGTGACCTCCTCAAGCTGTCCGCGGCGTCCTGAGGAGGAAGGATTACACCATGAGCAACCCGAAGACCCCCGCCGCCGCTCCCGCCGGTGGCCGTGGCGCGGCCAAGAAGGAACTGCCGGAGCGTTTCCAGTCCTATAAGAACGTCTGGGTGTTCATCGAGATGGAGCGGGGCAAGGTCCACTCCGTTTCCTGGGAACTGCTGGGCGAAGGCCGCAAGCTGGCCGACAAGCTGGGCGTGGAACTGGCGGCGGTGATCATGGGCCCGCCGGGCGAGGGCATCACCCATGCCATCAACGATTCCTGGGCCTATGGCGCCGACCTGGCCTATGTCATCGCCGACCCGCTGCTGACCGATTATCGCAACCAGACCTTCACCAAGGGCCTGAACGATCTGGTCAACACCCACCAGCCCGAAATCCTGCTGCTGGGCGCCTCCACCTTGGGGCGTGACCTGGCCGGCTCGCTGGCCACCACCTTGAAGACCGGTCTGACCGCCGACTGCACCGAACTGGCGATCGACGACGACCGTTGCCTGGCGGCCACCCGTCCGACCTTCGGCGGCACCTTGCTGTGCACCATTTACACCTTGAACTTCCGCCCGCAGATGGCGACCGTGCGCCCGCGCGTCATGGCCATGCCCGAGCGCACGGAAGGCCGTTCCGGCCGGGTGATCGAGTTCCCGCTGAACATGGCGGAAGAAAACATCATCACCAAGGTGCTGGACTTCCTGCCCGACGTCACCTCGGACAAGGTCAACCTGGCCTATGCCGACGTGGTGGTGGCCGGGGGCCTGGGCCTGGGCAGCCCCGCCAACTTCAAGCTGGTGACCGACCTGGCCGAGGTGCTGGGCGCCGATTACGGCGGCTCGCGTCCGACCATCCAGAAGGGCTGGCTGCCCGCCGACCGTCAGATCGGCCAGACCGGCAAGACCATTCGTCCCAAGCTGTACATCGCCGCCGGCATTTCGGGGGCCATTCAGCACCGGGTGGGCGTGGAAGGCGCGGACATGATCCTGGCGATCAACGCCGACCCCAATGCCACCATTTTTGAGTTTGCCCACTATGGCATCGTCGGCGACGCGCTCCAGATCCTGCCCGCGCTGACCGCCGCGTTCCGCGAGCGCCTGGGCAAGCTGCGGATGGCGAGCTAACCGACGACGGCGACTGCTGAAAGGACACGAAGTACCATGGCCGAACATTTCGACGCGATCGTCGTTGGCGCGGGTATGGCCGGCAACGCCGCCACCTATACCTTGGCCAAGGCCGGTCTGAACGTATTGCAGATCGAACGGGGCGAGTACCCGGGCTCGAAGAACGTGCAAGGCGCGATCTTGTACGCCAACGCGGTGGAAGCGCTGATCCCCGATTTCCGCGAGGATGCTCCCCTGGAGCGCCACGTGATCGAGCAGCGCATGTGGATCCTGGATGACCGCTCCTACGTGGGCACCCACTTCCGCAGCGAGAACTTCAACGAAGAGAAGCCCAACCGCTACACCATCATCCGGGCCCAGTTCGACAAGTGGTTGAACAAGCAGGCCAAGGACGCCGGTGCCATGGTCATCTGCGAGACCACGGTGCTGGAGCTGCTCAAGGACGAGACCGGCAAGGTCATCGGCGTGCGCTGCGACCGCGACAACGGCGAGGTTTACGCCGACGTGGTGGTGCTGTGCGATGGCGTCAACGCGCTGGTCGGGCAGCGTTCGGGCATCCGCCAGGAAGTGGCGCCCGAGCATGCGGCGCTCGCGGTCAAGGAAATGCACTTCCTGCCGCGTGAAGTGATCAACGAACGCTTTAATATTGCCGACAACGAAGGCGTCGTCATCGAAATCCTGGGGACCGTGACCTCTGGCATGCTGGGGACCGGTTTCTTGTATACCAATGGCGAGAGCATCGCCCTGGGTATCGGCTGCATCGTCAGCGATTTTGTTGAAAAGAAGATCAACCCAGCCCATCTTCTAGAGAAGCTGAAGGCCCATCCGTCGATCGCGCCCCTGATCCGGGGATCCGAGGTCAAGGAATACGCCGCTCACCTGATTCCCGAAGGCGGCTTCAAGGGCGTCCCCGAACTGTCGGGCGACGGCTGGGTGATTTGTGGCGATGCCGCCCACTTCGTCAATGCGGCCCACCGCGAGGGGTCCAATCTGGCCCTGACCTCGGGCCGTATTGCCGCCGAGAACATTGTCGCCCTGAAGAAGGCCGGCAAGCCGATGTCGGCGGAAAACCTGAAGCTCTACAACCAGGCGCTGGAAGAGAGCTTCGTTTTGAAGGACCTGAAGAAGTACAAGGACCTTCCCGACACCTTGTGGCGGAACAAGCAGTTTGTCACCACCTACCCCGAGTTGCTGGCCCAGGCGGCCGAGCGCTTCTTGCGGGTTGATGGCGTCGACAAGCTGACCAAGGAAAAGGAAATCGCGCGAAGCTTCCGCAAGGCCCGGGGTGTCCTGGGTCTGGTGGGCGACGCGGTCAAGGTTGCGAGGGCCTGGCGATGACCATGAAGATCGAAGAAAAGCTGTATCAGAACCGGTATCGTGTTTTTGAAGGCGAGCCGCACGTGTGCATCGACCCCACCAAGGCCGATGTCGAGGCGCTCAAGGCCATGGTGAACATCTGCCCGGCCGGCTGCTACGTGGAGACCGAGGACGGCAAGGTGGAAGTCGTGCCCGACGGGTGCATGGAATGCGGGACCTGCCGCATCGTGTGCCAGGACACCGGCGCCCTGCAATGGGGTTACCCGCGCGGGGGCTATGGCGTCTTGTTCAAGTTTGGCTGACGAAAGGGCCGGTGACGGGCCGCGTCGCGTGACGCGTTCCTGAACACCGGTGCCGGACTCTCTTTTCAGGGCTCCGCCGTTCCTTCTTGGGACGGCGGAGCCGTTTTTTTGGGGGAAAGAGGCGAGGAAGGCGGGCTTCGGGGACTCGGTCGGGGGCTTGGGGCGAGGCCCGGGAAACGGGACGCGCTTTCCCGATAAGTCCAGCGCAAAAACAAAGAGTTAGGGCATCGTGCCGGGATCCGCTCCGACACACGATGCTCCAAGGGGCGCCGGAGGGGCGCGAAGGCGCAGACCCGCGGTTTTATCCGGGGATCGCGTTAGAACATCTCCGATCTTTTCAGCGTCAAAGGCAAGGAGGGGCGCCACAAAGGCCCTGGGGTGGACGTCACCACCGATCTCTATTGTAAGGGTTGGTGTCCTGCCGGGCGGGTTCATTGCCGCCTTGCGGCGGTTGATTGGCATATTTTCTCGGGTGATGCTCGTTCTTGCTTCCGTTTCGATCGGGGCTGAAGTATGGTTCGGTCAGTGTCGAATAGTTGGAAAGGTCGGTTAATGACGTCCCCCCTTAGTGAAAAAGAAATCATCGAGCTCACATCGCGGATCGTGGCCTCTCACGTTGGCAATAACTCGGTGCCTGTCTCTGACCTTCCCGATCTGATCGGTAACGTCCATCGGGCATTGGCGAGTCTTGCCGGTCCGCCTCCCGAGGTCGAGGAAAAGCCGCAACCCGCCGTGCCGATCAAGAAATCGGTTACGTCGGATTACATCATCTGTCTTGAGGATGGCAAAAAACTCAAGATGCTGAAGCGCCACCTGAAGACCGCGTACAACATGACTCCGGAGGAGTACCGGGAAAAATGGGGCCTGGCCCCGGATTATCCCATGGTTGCCCCGAACTATGCCACGCACCGCAGCTCGCTGGCCAAGAAGATCGGCCTCGGAACCCGGTCGCGTCGCGGCGAGGTCGCGGAATAACGAGAGAAAATCACGCGGCCATGAACAATCAGGCCGCGCCACGAGGTGCCGGAGTTGGAAAAAGGCATCGCGGATCGATGCCGCGATGCCTTTTCAAGGGCGCGCCCCCCCACTAGTATGGGGCCTTCGCCGGAGCCGAAGGACGGGCCGCATGATGTCGAGCATTGAGAAGCGCTGCCTTGAGAAGGGCATGAAGATGACCGAACAGCGTCGGGTCATCGCCCGTGTGCTTTCGGAAGCAGCCGACCATCCCGACGTCGAGGAGGTCTATCGCCGGGCGACCGAGACCGATCCCCGGATCTCGATTGCCACGGTTTACCGTACCGTGCGCCTGTTCGAGGAAGCAGGCATCCTGGAGCGTCATGATTTCCGCGACGGCCGGGCCCGGTACGAAGAGGTGTCGGAGGAGCACCACGATCACCTCATCGACATCAATACCGGAGAGGTCGTCGAATTCCACAGCGACGAAATCGAGCAGATCCAGCGCGAAATCGCCCGCAAGCGCGGCTATCGCCTGATCGGTCACCGGTTGGAACTGTATGGCGTCCCGCTGGACGATCCGCCCAAGTAGGCGCGCGCGCGCCATGCCCGGCGCGAAGGCAATCAAACCGGCGGGATTTTTGGGTGGGATACGGGATGGGTGTTCTGGGTGATTTGCGGGCGGGCGCGTTGGAAGTGACGCTGGCCCAGGCGGAGGCGGACGTACAGGCCGCCCTTTCCTTGCGCTACCGCGTGTTCTACGAGGAGATGGGCGCGCGCCCCACGCCCGCGATGGCGGCGCGGCGACAGGATTTCGATGCCTTCGACGAATACGTCGATCATCTGCTGGTCATCGACCACGCCCTGGGCCAGGGCCCCGAACGCGTGGTGGGCTGCTACCGGCTGATGCGTCGCGAGCAGGCCGCGCGCATGGGACGGTTCTACAGCGCCGACGAATACGACCTGGCTCCGCTGCTGGCGGTCGAGGGCAACGTCATGGAGCTGGGCCGCTCGTGCGTCGACGCGAGCCATCGCAACCGCTCCACCATGCAACTTCTGTGGCGGGGCATCGCGGCCTACGTGCACCGGTATGACATCGCCTTGATGTTTGGCTGCGCCAGCCTGCACGGCACCAACCCCGCCGACCTCGCGCCGCAGCTTTCCTATTTGTATCACCATCACCTGGCGCCGGAAGCCTTGCGCCCGCGCGCCTTGCCCGAACGGTTCAGCCCCATGAACCTGCTGCCGGCCGAGGAAATCGACGCCCGGCGGGTCATGACCCGTCTGCCGCCCCTGATCAAGGGCTACTTGCGGCTGGGCGGTTTCTTTGGCGATGGCGCCGTGGTGGATCACCAGTTCAACACCACGGATGTCTGTGTCATTGTTAAATCCGACCTGATCAGCGACAAGTACAACAAGCACTACGATCTCACGGCTCGTGATCTCGATCTCTAGGGACTGGCACATGTACTCTTATGTCTCTGCCGTTGTCCGTTTGATCCTGTTCGTATTGTGGACCCTGATCATGATCGCGCCCTATGCGGTCTTGATGGCGGCCCGATGGCGCTATCGCGAGGTCGGCGCTTTTTTCTGGCGGGTGGTCGCGCGCATTGTCCGTTTGCGTCCCCGCGTCCACGGCGCCCTGGCCGGGGCGCGGCCGCTTTTGGTGGTGTCCAACCATGTCTCGTATCTCGACATCGTGGTCCTGGGCAGCGTCATCCCCGGGGTGTTCGTCGCCAAGGCCGAGGTCGGCGACTGGCCGGGGTTCGGGTTCATCACCCGCCTGGCCCGCACCATTCTGATCAACCGCCGCCGCTCGGCCACCGGCGAGGCCTTGAAGGAAATCCGCGAGCGCCTGGCCGAGGGCGAGCCGCTGATCTTGTTCCCCGAGGGCACCAGCGACGACGGCAACCGGGTGTATCCCTTCAAGAGCGCCCTGTTTTCGGTGGTCGAGCAGCCGGTGACCCTGAACGGGGCCAGCGCGGCCACGCCGGTCACCGTGCAGCCGGTTTCGATCGCCTATACCCTGGTGGACGGCCTGCCGGTCGGGCGCGCCTGGCGGCCCTTCTTCGCGTGGTATGGCGCCATGGACATGGCACCCCATCTCTTCCAGATGCTGGCCTTTGGCACCGGCACCGTGGACGTGATCTTTCACGAACCGGTGCGCTTCGATGCCTTTCCCTCGCGCAAGGCGCTATCGGCCCACTGCCACGCGACGGTCAAGGCCGGCGTGGCCCAGGCGCTCAGCGGGCGCCTGGCCCCATCCCAGCCGGCCGCCGCCACCCCTTGACTTGGGGGCGGCCGATGATAGCCTGACAAAACGGACCCGGGAGCGGCGACAACCGCACGACAGTGGCGAACAGAAAACTTTTCATCAAATCCTACGGCTGCCAGATGAACGTCTACGATGCCGGTCGCATGACCGACGTCCTGACGCCGCTTGGCTATGCGACGACCTCCCGGCCCGACGAGGCCGATCTGGTCATCTTGAACACCTGCCATATCCGCGAAAAGGCGGCCGAGAAGGTCTTTTCCGACCTGGGCCGCCTGCGCGCGGTCAAGGCCGCGCGCGCCGAACAGGGCCTTGATCAGATGATCGTGGTCGCCGGCTGCGTGGCCCAGGCCGAGGGCGAGGCCCTGATGGCCCGCGCGCCCGTGGTCGACGTGGTCGTGGGCTCCCAGGCCTATCACCGCCTGCCCGAGCTGATCGCGCGCGTGCACCGCGAGGCGGGGCGTGCCATCGACACCTCGTTTCCGGCCGATCCCAAGTTTGATTTCCTGCCCCAGCCCTCGGTGCAGGGGCCCACGGCTTTCCTGGCCGTGCAGGAAGGGTGCGACAAGTTTTGCGCCTACTGCGTGGTGCCCTACACCCGGGGCCCCGAGGCCTCGCGTCCGGTGGCGGCGATCCTCGACGAGGCCCGCCATCTCGCCCAGGGCGGCGTGCGCGAAATCACCGTGCTGGGCCAGAACGTCAACGCCTACCATGGCGAGGGACCGGACGGCCGGCCCTGGACCCTGGGGCGCCTGCTGGAGGCCCTGGCCGCCGTGCCCGGGATCGCGCGGCTGCGCTACACCACCAGCCACCCCCGCGACATGGGCGACGATCTGGTGATCGCGCACCGCGACAATCCGGCCTTGATGCCCTTCGTGCACCTGCCCGTGCAATCGGGATCCGACCGGGTGCTGGCGGCCATGAACCGGGGCCATGACCGGGCCACGTATCTGCGCCTGATCGACCGGTTGCGCGCCGCGCGCGCCGATCTGTCGTTTTCGTCCGACTTCATCGTGGGCCATCCCGGCGAGACCGAGGCCGATCTGGAGGCCACCTTGTCGCTGATCGACGCCGTGGGCTTCGTGCACTCGTATGCGTTCAAGTACAGCCCGCGCCCGGGCACGCCCTCGGCCGCCCATCCGGGCCAGCTTTCGCCCGAGGTCAAGTCGGAGCGCCTGGCCCGGGTCCAGGAACGGTTGGGCGTTCACCAGCGCGCCGCCCTCGACCTGGCGGTGGGAACAACAATGAGCGTGCTTCTGGATCGCCCCGGACGCCATCCCGGCCAGCTGATCGGCCGCGGGCCGGCCATGCAGCCGGTGCACCTGGGCACGCCCGGCCTTGCGATCGGCGATCTGGTCGAGGCGCGCATCGTCGCGGCCGGCCCCCTGAGCCTGGCCGGCGAACCGGTGGAGCCGGAACGGGATGCGTCCCCCCCGGCGTGGCGGGTCGCGTGAGCGCGCCGGTTTCGACCCAGGTGTCCCGGGCCTTCGCCGACAACGGCGCCTTGCAGGCGGTTTCCGGGGTGGGCAACGAAAACCTCGACCGGCTGGAGCAGGTCCTGGGGGTGGTGGTGGGCACGCGCGGCAATCAGGTGACGGTCAGCGGCCCCAATGACCGGGTGCAAACCGCGTGGACCGCCCTTGAATCCCTGTATGGCCGGGCCGGCACCGGCGCGGTGCTGGAACCCGCCGACGTGGATGCCGCCGTGCGCCTCGCGGGCGAGGAAAGCCTGCCGGTGCGCACGGTGCGCACGCGCAAGCTGGAGATCCGGCCGCGCTCGGCAACCCAGGCCACCTACATCGAGGCGATGACGGGGCACGAGCTGGTGTTCGGGCTGGGCCCGGCGGGCACGGGCAAGACCTTCCTGGCGGTGGCCATGGCGGTGTCCTTGTTCCTTCAGCGCCGGGTGGAGCGGATCATTCTGTCGCGGCCGGCGGTCGAGGCCGGCGAGCGCATCGGCTTTTTGCCGGGCGACATGCGCGACAAGATCGACCCGTATTTGCGGCCGATGTATGATGCCCTGTACGCGATGCTGCCCGGCGACGAGGTGGCGAAACGCCTGGAGGCGGGGGAATTCGAAATCGCGCCCCTGGCCTTCATGCGCGGGCGCACCCTGGCGCGGGCCTTTGTCATCCTGGACGAGGCCCAGAACACCACGCCCACCCAGATGAAGATGTTCCTGACCCGGTTGGGCGAGCAGTCCCGCATGGTGATTACCGGCGACCTGACCCAGGTGGACCTGCCCCTGGGGGCCCGCTCGGGGTTGCGCGACGCCCTGGAGGTCCTGGCCCACGAGGCGGACATTCCCAAGGTCGTCTTTACCGACAAGGACGTGGTGCGCCACGACCTGGTGACGCGGATTGTCCGCGCCTATGACCGCCGCGATGGTTCCCTGGAGACACGTCATGCCCGCTGAGTCCCCCGCCCTAGACCCCTCCGAGGGCCCGAGTCCGGAGGATCCCTATCCGTTAACCATGGCCCTGGAGGTCGAGGACGAGGCATGGTTCGCCCTGGTCCCCGACCTGGGCCCCTGGGTCGAGAAGGCCGCGCGCGCGGCCGTGGAGGGCGGCGATCCCGCCGGCCTCGACATCGCGCCGGGAACGATGCTCGATATCAGCCTTGTCCTGGCCGACGATGCCCGGGTCCGGGCGCTCAATGCCACCTACCGGGGCAAGGACGCGCCCACCAACGTGCTGTCGTTCGCGGCCCTGGACGAGGCCGACGCCCCGCCGCCGCCGCCGGGCGCCCCCTTGCTCCTGGGCGACGTGATCCTCGCGCGCGAAACCGTGGTGCGCGAGGCCGGGGAGGGCGATCTTGCCGTGGCCGACCACGTTTTCCATCTGGTGGTGCATGGGGTGTTGCACCTGCTGGGCTACACCCACGACACCGACGAGGAGGCGCGGGAGATGGAAGGGCTTGAGACGGCCATCCTGGAGGCGCACGGCTTGCGCGATCCGTATGCCGCCGCCGGGGAGGACCGGTCATGAGCCCGTCGACCGCCGAGGAAACGTCGTCTTCGGGGCATTCGGGCCGGGGCTTCGAGTCCGCCGAGCGTTCGGACTCGAAGGGGGGGCTGAGCAGCTTCCTGCGCGGGGTGTTTCGTCCGCGTGGCGTGGAAGGCAGCCCGCGCGAGGTCCTTGAAACCATGGTCGAGGCCCGCGAGGAAGCCGGCCGGCCGATCGGCGACAACGAACGGGTGCTGCTGGCCAATATCCTCAGCCTCGACGAGGTCACGGTGGAGGACATCATGGTGCCCCGCGCCGACATCATCGGCGTGGACGCCGCCACGCCGATGGACGCGGTGATTGCCCTGTTCGCCGAAAGCGGTCATTCCCGGCTGCCGGTGTTTCGCGACACCCTGGATACGGTGCTGGGCATGGTGCACATCAAGGACCTGGTCCGTCCGTCCGAGGCGATGCCCACCCGCCTGGAGGAAGTCGCCCGCGAAATCCTGTACGCCTCGCCCAGCGCGCGGGTCCTGGATCTGATGCGCGACATGCGCCAGCGGCGCATTCACATGGCGCTGGTGGTCGATGAATACGGGGGCATCGATGGCCTGGTCACGATCGAGGACCTGATTGAACAGATCGTGGGCGACATCGAGGACGAGTACGACGAGGACGAGGCCCCGGCCCTGATCGAGCTCGACGACGGCACGGTCGAGGTTGACGCGCGCATGGACCTGGACGATTTCGAGGCCCAATGCGGCCGGATCTTCACCGACGAGGAGCACGAGGAAATCGACACCCTGGGCGGTTTGGTCTTCCGTCTGGCCGGACGGGTGCCCACCCGGGGCGAGCTGATCGCCCGCGAGGGCGGCCCGGTGTTCGAGGTCATCGACGCCGATCCCCGGCGCATTCGCCGGCTGCGCCTGCACGAGTTGCCTTCGGTCGCCGAGACGGAGTAGGCGCCGGCGCCAAAGCGTGGCCCCGTTTGCCGTGCGTATCCCCTTGTGCCGTTGTCTTGCGCCTGTTTCGACTGGATTTTCCATGATCGCCATCGCTTCGCGTGTGCGTGCCCTGGGCGGTGTCCGGGCGGCCCTGTTCGCCGTGGTCCTGGGCCTTCTCGCGGTGAGTGCCCTGCCGCCCTTGCATGTGCTGCCCGCCGCGATGGTGGCCGTGCCGCTTCTGGTGTGGCGGCTGGACGCCACCCGCTCCATCCGGGGCGCGCTTGCCCTGGGCTGGCTGTTCGGTCTTGGCCACTTCGCCGGGATGATCTACTGGATCGCCTACGCGTTTTTGGTCGATGCCGGGCATTACGGGTGGATGATCCCCTTCGCCATCGCCGGGATGGCGGCGGTGCTGGCCGTGTTTCCGGCCGTGGCGCTGGGGCTGGCGCGGGTGTTCTGGCGCCCGGGACCGGGGCGGATCCTGGTCCTGGCCGGCGCGTGGGCGTTGAGCGAGGGCCTGCGCGGTTGGGTGCTGACCGGCTTTCCGTGGGCCCCGATCGGCATGGTGTGGATGCCCTTCGACGCCATGATCCAGGCAACGGCGGCGGTGGGGATCACCGGCCTGGGGCTGCTCACCATGCTGA
Source organism: Pararhodospirillum oryzae (assembly GCF_007992075.1). GTDB lineage: Bacteria > Pseudomonadota > Alphaproteobacteria > Rhodospirillales > Rhodospirillaceae > Pararhodospirillum > Pararhodospirillum oryzae. Next base: position 1,150 of record NZ_BJZO01000035.1, on the reverse strand, counting down.
TGCTGGGGCTGCCGGCCCTGATGGGCGACGAGGGCCCGGCCCGGCGGCGCTGGGGCGCCCTGGGCGCGGCGGCGCTGGTGCTGGCCGTGGTCGCGGGCGGGGGCGCGTGGCGTCTCGCGGCCCACGGGGGCGGCGGACACTGGGCCGCCGACGGGCGGTGGATCGCGGCCCGCGACGGGGTGGACGCCGGCACCGACCAAGGCGGCGATGCCGGACTGCTGCGGGTGCGGCTGGTGCAGCCGGCGATTCCGCAGGCCCTGAAATGGGGGCCGGGCCGTCTGGCGGCGAATTTCTCGCATCACCTGGACCTGTCCACCCGCCCGGGGCTGGAGGGGCGCGACGTGGTGATCTGGGGGGAAACGGCGGTGCCGTACCCGATCAACCTGGCCCCCGAGGTGCGCGCGGCGCTGCGCGCGGCGGTGCCGCCCGGGGGCGTGCTGATCACGGGCTCGGTGCGGCGCGCGCCACCAGGCGAGCCCACGCAGATCTGGAACAGCCTGTTCGTGGTCGATGACGAGGGCTCGGTGCGCGGGGTGTACGACAAGGCCCATCTGGTGCCCTTCGGCGAATACCTGCCGCTGGCCGAATGGCTGCCGTTCAAGAAGCTCACGCCCGGTGCCACCGATTTCTCGGCCGGGCCGGGCCTGCGGACCCTGGCGCCCGGACCGGTGCCGCCCTTCGCGCCCCTGATCTGCTACGAGGTGATCTTTCCGGGGCGCGTGGTCGCGGCGGGTGATCCGGCTCCCCAATGGATGGTCAACCTGACCAACGATGGCTGGTACGGGCATTCGGCCGGACCCTACCAGCATTTCCAGATCGCGCGGCTGCGCGCCATCGAGGAAGGAATGGCCCTGGTCCGGGTGGCGGGCACCGGGGTGAGCGGGATCGTTTCGCCCCTGGGTCGGGTTTCGCCCGTGCTCGGGCTGGACGAAGAGGGAATCCTGGACCTTTCGGTGCCGCCGCCCCTGCCGGCCCGGCCACTGTATGCCCGCGCCGGCGAGGCCTTGCCGCTGGGTCTGGCGGGGCTGGCGCTGGTGGTGGGTGCCATGGTGGGCATGGGCCTGACCGGGCGTTCACGGCCCTCAACCCCCACGGCAATCGGGTGAACCGGTTGCCCCGGAGTTTTTTCGATGCCCTCAAGCGCCGGGCG
>NZ_BJZO01000034.1 GCF_007992075.1 Pararhodospirillum oryzae | reverse complement strand
TTGAGGAACCCTCTTCCAAGGGCATTCAGGGCTTCACCCGATCGCCCTGCCATACCCTCTTGGATCGATGGAATGGAAGACGGAAAACGCCGTCCCCCGATCCCCGCCCGACGGAGCCGGACGGGAAACAAGGGGGCCTCCTCGCGCACGGGCAGGATGGTCGGCCCCCTGGCAGGGCACCGGCCCGGGTCCTACGACGCCGTGGGCCGCTGGCCGGCGTGCAAGGCGGCGATCCCGAAGAACAGGTTTTCCCAGGTCACGCCGGTGAAACCGGCCGCTTCCATCAGGCCGGCGAGCCCCTGCTGATCGGGAAAGGCGCGGATGGATTCAACCAGGTAGGAATAGGCCTGGGGCCGGCCCGAGACCAGCGCGCCCAGGCGCGGAATCACATGGGTCGAATAGAAATCGTACAACGGCGCCATCGGCCAGAAGGCCTTGGAAAACTCCAGGCACAAGAAGCGCCCGCCCGGCACCAGCACGCGGCGCACCTCGGAAAGCGCCGCCGCGCGGTCGGTCATGTTGCGCAGGCCAAAGGACACGGTCACGAGGTCGAACGAGGCATCGGGGAACGGCAGCGCCTCGCCGGCGCCCGCCACCCAGCGCACGGGCACCGAGGCCAGCCGCTCGCGGCCCACCGTCATCATGCGTTCCGAGGGGTCGCACACGACCACCGACCAGCCTTGACGGGTGAGCGCCAGGGCGATGTCGCCGGTGCCGCCGGCCAGATCCAGGGCCTGCCCTCCGGCCGGAGCCGGGCCGGCCACCTTGCGGAAATGCGCTTTCCACAAGCGATGCGTGCCGCCGCTCATCAGATCGTTCATCAGGTCGTAGCGGTCGGCCACCAGGTCGAACATGGAGCGCATGCGCGAAAAATGCGCGCGCGGATCGGAACGATCGGATTCCGGCAGGGAAGGAGTAAATTCGGTCACGGCAAGCCCTCGGGGCACAAGGGGGGGGAAAGGGATACCCGACCCGGCCCCCGGCAGCCCGGGAGCCGGGACCGGACGAGCGCTCAGACGGGCCCGCCGTCCAGGAAGGCGGCAACGGCGGGATCGGCGCGCAAGGCGGCCCAGTCCTCGGGACCGGGCAGCGTGGGCCGGTCGCGATCAACATTGACCAGGCACAGGAATCCCAGCGGTTCCGCCCCGGCCCGGAACTGGTGCCAGGTCCAGGGCGGAATGAAGATCAGATCGTGCGGCCCCACCGTCTGGACAATAGGGTGGACGAGGGCCCGGCCCGCCCCGCGCAGAATCATCACCCCGTGGGCGTGCTCGTGACGCTCCAAGGTGGTGTGGCCGCCGGCCTCGACCTCGAAATAGCGCAGCTCGCCCGCCAGCGCGGGATGGTGAAACAACACCTGACGCGACACGGCCTTGAACGGCGCCGAGCCTTCCTCCTTGTAAGGCAGGAACGGGACCCCTTCCCAGCGGAAGGGGTCGGTGGGGGCCCGCCGGGGGGGAAGGTCGGGCGCCTCGCTCATGCCCGTGCCTCCGCGCCGGGCCCCGGAGGCGCCGGCAGGGCGGCCACGGCCTCGACGAAGGCCCGGGTTTCCTCGGTCAGACGCTCGCGGGCCAGCAGCAGGCCGCCCCCGATCAGCAAGACAACGTCGGCGCCATAGCACTCGACCATCTCGGGCACCCGGTCCTGGGTCATGCCCCCGGCCGGCACCGGCAAGGCGCCCTTGATGCCCCCCCAGGGCATGGTCGCGTACCGCGCGATCTCCCGGCAGGTTTCCCGGGTAAATCCAAAGCGTCCGCCGTGGTTGGTGTAGATCACCGCGTCGGCGCCCAGCAGGCGGAACAGCTTGCCATGCAACAGCGCGGGCGCGATGCGCGAGGCGCCGGTCATGGTCGGGTGGGTGAAAAAGGCCGTGGTCGGGTTTTCGCGCACCACCGTGTGGAAATTGGAAAAACCCGCGATCATGGGCGCGATCATGAAGGTGTTGAGGCCTTCCTCGTGGCCCAGGCGGATCTGGGCGCGGATCTGATCAAGATTGCCGTTCAGGCTGGGCAGGTAGCGCGTGGAGGTGCCGGCGCGCGCGTTGGCCTCGCGCACCGCGCGGGCGATGGCGGGCACGCGCTCGGCATAGGGGCTGAAGGCCTGGTCGGCGTGGCCGTGGTCGTCCTTGATGAAGTCGGGACCGGCCTCGGCGAAGCGCCGGGCCAGATCGGCGAGGCGGGGCACCGGCAGCCCCTGGGGCTTGATCGCGGCGCAGGTCAGGGCGCGGCCCGGGGCCTTGCCTTCGCGCAGCCCTTCAATGCCCACGTTAGGGCCCTTGAAGGCGGCAAAGACCTCGTCGGGGAACGTGGCGTCCCACAGGACGGTATCGTCCTGGATCGAGGTATTGCCGTACAACATGTTGATCAGCTGGCCGGCTTCCAGGCCGGTGGTCTCGACCGCGAGGCCGATGTTGACCTCGAAGACCCCATTCCCCAGATCAGTAATGGACTGGACTTGGCCCACGATGTCGCGCAACACGCGCTCGTCATCGATGGCGGCCAGGGGCATTTCAACGCTTTGCTCGACCGCGATGCCCTGGGCCCGGGCCTCGATGGTCGCCGCGCTCGCGGTCACATGATAGGTTGCCGTAATTCTGGATGTCATCCCACGGTCCAATCCCGGAACAAGACTCGAAGGGGGCCAAACTATCCCGGTTTGCGCGGCCCCGGCAACGGATCAGTACGCTTTCCGGCCCCTGGCCCGTTCCCCCTTGCCTCTTATCCCCTGCCCGAAGGAGACCTTGCCCATGACCGGCCTGATCGCCGACATCGGAGGAACCAACGCCCGCTTCGCCCTGACCACCCCCGAGGGGCACTGGCGCGATGAGCGCGTCTTCCGCTGCGCCGACCATGCCGGCCTGGCCGCCGCCGCCCAAGCCTACCTGGACGGCGTGCTGGCCCCGGACGAGGCGCCGCCGACCCGCGCCGCCGCGTGCGTGGCCGCGCCCGTCACCGGCGACGCGGTCACTTTGACGAATTGGCGCGAGTGGTCTTTTTCGATCGAGCAAACCAGGAAAACCCTGGGCCTGGAGGCGTTCACGGTGGTGAATGACTTCGTGGCCAACGCCCTGGCCGTGCCTCGCCTCGGGCCCGGGCATGTGATGGACCTGGGCGGCGGCCCGGGCGATCCGACGGCTCCGATCGGGGTGGTGGGGCCGGGAACCGGGCTGGGGGTGGCCGTGCTGCTGCCCGGCACCGGCCAGGCGATCGCGACCGAGGGGGGCCACGTCACCCTGGCCGCGACCACGCCCCGCGAGGCCGAGGTGGTGGCGGCCTTGCAGGCGCGCTTTGGCCACGCCTCGGCCGAGCGCGCCGCCTCGGGCCCCGGCCTCCTTGCCCTGGCCGAAACCCTGCGCGCCCTGGGGGGACACGATCCCGTGCCCGGCGATACCCCGGCCCGGATCATGGAACGTTCCTTGAACGGCACCTGTCCGGTCTGCGCCGAGGCCAGCGCCTTGTTTTACGCCTTCCTGGGCACGATGTGCGGAAACCTGGTCTTGAGCGCCGGCGCGTGGGGAGGCTTGTGGTTGATGGGGGGCATCCTGCCGCGCAATCCCGAGGCCCTGAAAGCCTCGGTTTTCACCGAACGCTACGCCGCCAAGGGCCGGTTCCGGGCCCAGTTGGAAGCGGTGCCGCGCCGCCTGGTCTTGCACCCCTACCCCGCCTTCGTGGGCCTGACCGGGCTGGTCGCCGCCAGCGCCTGAAGGGTCCGGCCGCCCGCCCCGTCACCTGTCACCCGTCACCTGTCACCCGGGGGGCGGCAGGGTTTCCACCTCGGGGCGCGGACCGGTGGGCGCGGCCCGGGGGGGCTCGGGCTCCCCGGACCACGCTTCGTTTCCTCTGGAGGCCGCCGCCGGCGGGGTCACGGTGGTGGTGCCCACCCGCAAGACCGGGGCGTCGAGGGAGCCGACCAGGGCCACGGGCAGCGGATCGGGCAGGCGCAGGCCCTTGGGGCGGTGGGCGCGGTCCACGCTGACCTGTCCGGCCGCCGCCAGGCGCCAGGTGGCCAGATCGGCGTTCCCCTTCAGGCTGCCCTTGTAGGCGGGGGCGGCCAGGGAAAGGGGATCGAAGGCCAGCACGCCTTGCTTGAGAGTAAACCGGGCGGAAAGATCGGTCCCCCCGTCCGCCCTGCCCCCCAGCGACTGATCGAGCCCCCCCAGCAGCTCGGCCACCCCGGCGAGGGGGGAGCGGGCCAGGGCGCCGGGGGCCAGCACCAGGCCTTTGAGATCAATGGACCCCTTGCCGGTCAACGCCGCGACCAGGGCGCGGGGCGACGCCCCCTCGGCCACCAGATCCACCTGCGCCTCGGCCGTGCCCGCCGCACCGGCAGTGCTTCCGGCACCGGCAGTGCTCCCAGCACCGGCCGTGCCCCCGGCACCGGGGAGAGTGGCAAGGTCAAGGCGCTGGCCGGCCAGGGTCAGGGACCAGGCCGGAATGCCCCGGCTGTCGAGCCGCGCCGAGCCTTCCAGGCGTCCGCCCAGCACACCGGCTTCCAGGCGTGAAACGCCCAGCACCCCGTCTTCCAAGGTGGCGTCCAGGCGGGCGTCTTGCAGGCGCACGGTCTTCCAGGTCAACGAGGCGGCGTTAACCGTCACGCTCGCGTTGAACAGCCCCAGCAGGCGCAGATCGAACGGCGTGGCCGACCACGGGCCTGTGGCCAGGTCCCGGCCGCCGTCCTGCTCCGCCGCGACCGGAAGCACGCTCCCCGGACGCGGCGCGGGTCCCAGGCTCCCCGCCCACCGGACCCCGCCCCCGGGCGCCAGCCCGGCGGCCCGCGTGACGGGCAGGAAGGGATCCAGAACCAGATCGCCCAGATTCAGCGTGGCATTCAAGCGCGGATGCAAGGCAAGCACGCTCAGGCCCATGGTTCCGGTCACGTGCGCCCCCCCCACCGCGACGTCGATATCGTCGAGGGTCAACCCCTTGAGGAAGCCGCCGCGCAGCTGGGCCTGCACCCGCGCCGGGCCCGGGGCGCCGCGCGGACGGTAATCGGGCCGGGCCAGACGCACCAGGGCGATCCAGTCGGGATGCGCGAGATCCAGCCCCAGGTCGAGGTCGGGCCAGCCCCCCGCCAGATTGCCCAGGGCGCCGCTTGCCCCCACATCGACATCGGCCAGCCGCGCCCGCCCCTCCACGCCCAGGTCGTTGAAGGGACCGTCCAGGGTCACGTCCAGGTCCAGCGGCCCCGGCGGCAGGGCAAAGGGCAGGCTGACCCCCAGCACATGAAAGGCCAGGGCCGGATCGGGCACCGCGAGCCGGGTGTTGAAGGCATGGAAAACCGGCCGGGGGCCGAAATCCGACACCCCCCCCTTCAGGCTCACCCGACTGCCGCCCACGCCCCGGGTGAACCCGCCGTCCTCGATGGTCAGGAGCCCTTGCACCAGCGAACCGCGCAGGCCGACCCCTTCCAGTCCCTCGCCGTGGGTGGTCAGGGCATCCACCCTCAAGTCCACGTTGGCGTCCACGCCCTTCAACCCGGCCAGCGCCGCCATCACGTCGCCCAGGGTGGGACCGGCACCGGCCGGACGGTAGGCATCCAGGTTCAGGCTGTCGGCCACGGCGGTCAGCCCCAGGCCCAGACGCGGCCCCGGACGCACCACCAGCGCACCCTTCACCCGGGTGGCGTCGAGGGTGGCGTCCAGGCCGGTCACGCGCATCTGCTGGGGGGATCCGGTCAGGTTGGCGTGGACCACCAGGGCGCGCAGCCGGTCGCCGGGCACGTCGCCGGGCGACACCCGCAGCCATTCCATCAGCGCCCGCACGTTGCTGGCCGACAGCGAACCGGAGATATCGATCCAGGGCATTCCCTCGCGGGCCTGGACAAAGCCGTGCGCCGACAGGTCGGAGGCTCCGGGCAGGCGCACGGAAAGCTGGGAAAGGGTCAGCTCGCCGGCACTGAGAAGAGCATTCAAGCGCAGGTCGCGCAACAGCCCTCCGTCCAGGTTCAAGGCGTCGGCGGTGAGGTCCAAGGTTACATCAAGGCCGCTTGGCAAGGTGAAGGGCGACGAGGGAGGGGGGGCGGAAGAAAAAAGAGAAGAAACAGGGGACTCCGGGGAGGAAACCGGGCGGGGCACCGGCCGCCATGCCTCCAGATCCAGGCGCGGCGCGGCCAGCACGGCCCCGAGCCGGGGCGTGGCGTCCTCCCAGTCCAGATCCAGGCGCCCGGTGATCTCGGACCCGCCCACGCGCACGGTCATGTCCTCAAGGGCCGCCGACCCGTCGCTCAGGGTCAGGCGTCCTTGCGCCGACAAGGCCCCGTCCAGCGCCGGGGGCAACGGCGCCAGCGGCGTGCCCAGCAAGGCCGCCCCGTGGGAGAGAACGGCAGCGGTGTTATCCAGGTCCAAGGACACCCCGCCACGCAGGGACTGGGCCCCGGCGGGCCCGGTCAGCAAGGCGTTGAGCGCCAGCTTCCCGTTGGTGCCCAGCAACCCCAGGTCCACGTTGACCGGAGTCGCGACATCCGGCCCCAGCGCTCCCACCGTGGCTCCGATCGACCACGGCAGCCCCTGGGTGGTGAACGCGCCACGCAGCGCGAACGGCCCGTTCAGGCTGGCGGCGGTCAGGGCGAGATCGATATCCTCCAGGGTTCGGGGCGCGGTCGCGTCGCCGTCCTTGAGGCGCACGCGCCCCCCGATGATGTGCACGTTTTCGAGCGCCACGGCCAGGGCGCCAGCCCCGCTTGCGTATCCCGCCCCGTTGGGCGGAGGCAAGGGTCCCCCGGCCGAGCCCGATCCGCTCCGCCCGGCCTGCACATCCCAGTTGGACCGCCCGTCCGCCAGGCGTTCCACCAGGATGTCGGGATGGATGATCTCGACCGCGCTCGCCACCAGCCGCCCGGACAGCAAGGGCGGCAAGGCGACCCGGATGCGCACCGCCTCCATGGTCATCATGACCGGCTCGGAGCCCAGGGGGTCGTTGGCCAGCCGCACGCGCTGCGCCGCCAGCGCCGGCGAGGGCAGAAGGCGCAGCGACAGGTCGCCGTCGATGGTCAAGGCACGCCCGGTGATGTCCTGGACCTCGGCCGCCAGCCGGTCGCGGTACTGGTTCCAGTCGATGAACGAGGGGAGAATCAGAATCCCCAGAACCAGAAGGACGAGTCCCAGCAGCGTTCCAACCAGCAGTGTGCGCATGCGCCACGTCTCCGGGCTTCTGGACAGGGGCGCTCAGTGTAGACCAGCGCGGTTGCGGTGCAAGACCCGCGCCGGCCCGGGGGCATTGGGGACGGTTGGAATCAGGGCGCGACCAGGGCCACGATCACGGGCAAGGTCAGGGCCGAGGCCAGGGTCTGGGCGGTGATCAGGGCGGCCATGGCCGGGGCGTCGCCGCCCATGCGCCGCGCCAGCACGTAGGACGACGCCGAGCAGGGCAAGGCGGCATACAGCACGGCCACGGCGCGCACCACCGGGTCCAGGCCGGCCACGGCCGCCCCCGCGAACACCAGCGCGGGCGTGATCACCAGCTTGGCCAGGGTGGACGCGGCCACGGCCGGCCCGGCGCCGGCCAGGCCCGCCGCCGACAGGCCGGCTCCGACCGCGAGCAGGCCCAGGGGCAAGGCCGCGCTGCCCAGGATCTGCAAGAAGGGCCCCAGAACCGGAGGCGCGCCCAGGCCGCTCGCGTTCATCAGGCCCCCCACCAGGCAGCCCAGAATCAAGGGGTTGGTGAGGATGCCCCGCAGCAGGGCGCGGCCCCCCCCCTGCCCCGTTCCCCAGCGCACCAGGGCCGCGACCGACAAAAGGTTGACCAAGGGCACGACCACGGCCAGGCACAACGCGGTCAAGGTAATGCCCGGGGCGCCGAACAAAGCCCCGGCACAGGCCAGCCCGATGTAGGTGTTGGGCCGGATGGCGCCCTGGAAGGCGCTGGTGAAGGTGGCATCCGAAACCCCGGCCGCGCGCGCCCCCCCGAAACGCCAGAGCACGAGGCCGGCCGCGACAACGACGACGGCTCCGGCCTCGATGGTCATCAACGCCCCCCACGGCAGGCCCGCGAGGTCGGCTTGGGCCAGGTTGAGGACCAGCAAGGCGGGAAACGTCACCCAATAGGTGAGGTTCTCGGCCGGAATCCAGAAGCTGTCCGGCACCCAGCGCCCCCGGCGCAGCACGAAGCCCAGCACGATGACCAGAAAAACGGGAAGAATGGCGCCCAGGGTGTCGCTCATGCCGGGAATCCGTATGGCAGGGAGGGAGGGAGGGAGGAAGGGAAGGAGGGAGGAAGGGAAGGAGGGAGGCAGGGAGGCAGGGAGGCAGGGAGGCAGGGAAGGAACGGCGGGGACCGCAAGGGTCCCTATTCCGGCTGACGCTGCAAGCGGGCTGTGGCAGGATCAAGGCATGAGCGACCCAGCCCCCTCCCCTTCTTCTTCCGTTGCCGACGCCCCCCCCTTTGGCGGGTTCGTGCACCTGCGCGTGCACACGGCCTTGTCGATGTCCGAAGGCGCGATCCAGGTCAAGGCACTGGTCAAGCTGTGCGCCAAGCACGCCATGCCGGCGGTGGCGATCGCCGATACCGGCAACCTGTTTGGCGGCCTGGAGTTCTCGGTCAGCGCCGCCGACGCGGGCGTGCAGCCGATCATTGGCTGCCAGATCGCGGTGCGCAACGAGGACCCGCGCGAGGGCGGCTTCGGCGCGGCGCGCGAGACCAGGGCTCCCGATCCCGACCAGGTGGTGTTGCTGGCCAAGGACGCCACCGGCCTTGCCCACCTGTACAAGATCGTCTCCAAGGCCTTCCTGGAAACCGATGGCGGCGAGCTTCCGCAAGTCCGCCTGGGCGATATCGAGGCCCTGAACGAAGGCCTGATCTTGCTTACCGGTGGCACCGGCGGGCCCTTGGGCCGCTTGCTGCGCACCGGACGCACGGACGCGGCACGGGCCATGCTGGAACGCCACAAGGCCCATTTCGGCGACCGGGTGTACGTGGAAATCCAGCGCCACGGCGTGCCCGACGAAGACCGTATCGAGCCCCTTCTGATCGACCTCGCCCATGCCCTGGACGTGCCCCTGGTCGCGACCAACGAACCTTATTTCGCCACCCGCGACGAGTTCGAGGCCCACGACGTTCTGATCTGCATGGCGCAAAAAACGGTCCTGGAAGACCCCAAGCGCCGCCACCTGACGCCCGAGCACTATTTCAAGAGCGCCGCCGAGATGCGCGCCCTGTTCGCCGATCTGCCCGAGGCGGTGGACAATACCCTGGTCATCGCCCGGCGCTGCGCGGTGATGATCGAAAAGCGCAAGCCAATCCTGCCCCACTCGCCGGCGGTCAAGGGGCGCAGCGAGGCCGATGCCTTGCGCGCCATGGCCACCGAGGGGCTGGAGCGGCGCTTGTGGAAGGGCGTGTTCACCGAGGGCATGAGCGAGGCCGACCGCGAGGCCCGCGCCAAGCCCTATCGCGAGCGGCTGGCTTACGAGCTGGACATCATCGTTAAAATGGGGTTCCCCGGCTACTTCCTGATCGTGGCCGACTTCATCCAGTGGGGCAAGGAGCACGACATCCCGGTGGGGCCCGGGCGTGGATCGGGCGCGGGCTCGGTGGTCGCGTGGGCGCTGACCATCACCGACCTGGACCCCTTGCGCTTCAGCTTGCTGTTCGAGCGGTTCTTGAACCCCGAACGCGTTTCCATGCCCGACTTCGACGTGGACTTCTGCCAGGACCGCCGCGAAGAGGTCATCCGCTACGTTCAGCGCGAATACGGCGCCGACCGGGTGGCCCAGATCATCACCTTCGGGAAACTGCAAGCACGCGCCGTGCTGCGCTCGGTCGGGCGGGTCTTGCAAATGCCGCTGGGCTACGTGGACCGGATTTGCAAGCTGGTCCCCAACAACCCGGCCAACCCCGTCACGCTTCCCCAGGCGATCGAGGCCGAACCCCAGTTGCAGGCCCTGCGCGACGAGGACCCGGCGGTCGCGCGCCTGCTGTCCATCGGGCTGGCGCTGGAAGGCCTGTACTCCCACGCTTCCACCCACGCCGCCGGCGTGGTCATCGCCGACCGGCCCCTGGACGAGCTGGTGCCGGTTTACCGCGATCCCCATTCCGACATGCCGGTGACCCAGTTCAACATGAAGTGGGTGGAACAGGCCGGGCTGGTGAAGTTCGACTTCCTGGGCCTGAAAACCCTCACCGTGCTGGCCATGGCGGTGCGCCTTCTGGAAAAAGGCGGCGTGCCCATGGATCTGTCGGCCATCCCGCTCGATGACCGGCCCACCTACGCCATGCTCGGCCGGGGCGAAACCAGCGGGGTGTTCCAGCTTGAAAGCACGGGCATGCGCGACGTGCTGCGCGGCCTGAAGCCCGATACCCTGGAAGACATCATCGCCGTGGTGGCCCTATACCGCCCGGGGCCGATGGACAACATTCCCAGCTACATCCGGCGCAAGAACGGCGAGGAGGAGGTGGCCTACCTCCACCCCGACCTGGCGCCGATCCTGAAGGAAACCTATGGCATCCTGATTTATCAGGAACAGGTGATGCAGGCCGCCCAGATCATGGCCGGCTATTCCCTGGGCGGCGCCGACCTGCTGCGCCGGGCCATGGGCAAGAAGATCCAAGCCGAGATGGACCAGCAGCGCGCCATCTTCGTGCAAGGGGCCAGCGCCCGGGGCACGCCCGAGGCCAAGGCCAGCGAGGTCTTCGACCAGATCGCCAAGTTCGCGGGCTATGGCTTCAACAAGTCGCACGCCGCCGCCTATGCCCTGGTCGCCTACCAGACCGCCTACCTGAAGGCCAACTACCCGGTCGAGTTCATGGCCGCGACCATGACCTACGACATGCACAACACCGACAAGCTGGCGGCGTTCAAGGTGGAGCTGCGCCGGCTGGGGATTGCCTTGCTGCCCCCCGACGTCAACGCCTCGGAAGCCCGCTTCGGGGTGGAAAACGGGGCGGTGCGCTATGCCCTGGGGGCCGTGCGCAACGTGGGCGAGGCCGCGATGCAGGCCCTGGTCGACGAGCGGGTGGCGAACGGCCCGTTTCGCGACCTGGCCGACTTCGTGCGCCGGATCGACCCCCGGCTGGTCAACCGCCGGCTCTTGGAAAACCTGATCAAGGCCGGGGCGCTTGATGGCCTGCACCCCGAGCGCGCCACCTTGATGGGCAACGTTGAACGCCTGCTGCGCCACGCCCAGGCGGCGGCCGAGGAACGGGCCTCGTCCCAGTCCAGCCTGTTCGGCGCCGGCCCCGCCCAGGCGCCCCCCCTGGCCCTGGCCGACGTGACCCCGTGGTCGGTCACCGAAACCCTGGCCTTCGAACGCGAAGCCATCGGCTTTTACCTGTCGGCCCATCCGCTCGACGTGTACGGCGACGCCCTGGAGCGCCTGGACGTGGTCCCCCTGGCCCTGCTGGCCGGGCATCTGCGCAACACGGGCTCGGGCGTGGTGCGCCTGGCCGTGACCCCGGGCGCGCGCAAGGAACGCATCGGCAAGTCGGGCAACCGCTATGCCTTCGTGGAACTCTCGGACGCCACCGGCACCTGCGAGGGCATGATGTTCTCGGAAGTGCTGGCCATCTCGCGCGAGGCGCTGGACGCCGGGCGGCCGCTTCTGGTGCGCGCCGACGCCCGCCTGGAAGGCGAGGACGTGCGCTTGCTCCTGCAAGGGGTCGAATCCCTCGACGAGGCGGTGTCGCGCGCGTCGCGGCGCATCAAGGTGTCGCTGGGTTCGGCCGACCCCCTGCCCGCCCTGCGCGAGATCCTGGCCAAGGATGGCCCCGGCAACCGCTCCGTCTTGCTGGTTGCCGACCTGGGGGACAAGGAGGTGGAAATCCGGCTGGCCAACGGGTTTGCCCTGCGCGCCCCCACCCTGGCCGCGCTTCGGGACCTGCGGGGGTTGACCAGCGTGCGCGAAGTATGAGTTCAACGCGAGGCGGCCGGGTCTTTCCGGCATTTTCGCGCCGATTCCCCCATCCCCAAGGCGCGAGGGTGGTTGACCCAGGGGCCCGGAAGCGTGTACCTCACGTCGTCCCGACCCAATCACCCCCCCGCGCACGCGCGCCGGCTGGGGGCGATCGCGCATAGGTCCGGTTCGCGCATCGCGGCCGGGGGCCATTCCCGGGTTGGCCGGTGTCGCGTTCCCTTCCGGAGGACGCATGCGTGACCGTGGAGCAAGGCATTCGTGGAGACATTTGGACATAAGCGGGTTCCGCCCGCCGCTGGCGGCATGGCCGCCATGGGATCCCAACCCCTGGTGATCCGCCCGGCCACCCCGGCCGATATCGAGGCGGTCACCCGCCTGGACGCGGAAATCACCACCGTTTTCAAATCGGACTACTGGCGCGACCTGTTCGACCGCTACGGCGAGGGACAGGTCGGCCGGCACTTCCTGGTGGCCACCACGGGCGAAACGCTGGCGGGGTTCATCATCGGCGAGGTGCGCGCCTGGGAGTTCGGCTCGCCGCCGTGCGGATGGGTTTTCGCCCTGACCGTCGACCCCACCTTGCGCCTGCACGGGGTTGGCACCGCCTTGTTCGAGGCCATTTGCGACCGCTTCCGTGGAGAAGGCGTGACCAAGGTCCGCACCATGGTCTCGAAGGAAGGCGACGCCCGCACCTTGATGCTGTTCTTCCGCAGCCACGGGATGATGGCCGGGCCGTTCATCGAGTTGGAAAAGGACTTGGTGCCATGAAGTTGCAAATGTCCACCCGCTACGCCCTGTACGCGGTGATGGAACTGTCGGCTTGCCCCGATCACCAGGTCTCGGCGGCGGAAATCGCCGAAAAGTACTCGATTTCGTCCAACCACCTGGCCAAGGTCATGCGCACCCTGGGCCGGGCCGGCCTGGTCGAGGCGGTGCGTGGCATGGGCGGCGGCTACCGGCTGGCGGTCGATGCCAAGCGTATTACCCTGCTTGACGTGATCGCCCTGTTCGAACCCATCGGCTCGAAGACCGCCGGCACCCGCGACGCGGGCGACACCACCGCCGAGGGTCAGGCGCTGCGCCGCGTGCTGTGGGAGATCGAGGATCTGGAGCGGGCCACCTTGGAGTCGATCACGCTCAGCACCATGCTGAAGCTGGTGCGCCCCGTGGAAGCGATCCAGGACCCCCCGGCGGATGCCCCCTACCGCCCCTCGCGCGCGGTGGTCGCGTAACAGTACGAACAGCCGTGGGCGCAGGTGTCGTAGCGCCCGATATCGCGGGATTCGGCACAGCCGCATGTTTGCCGATGCGGGCGGGCCCGCGCCACCACGGCGCGCCCCGCCACCTCGGACAGACGGACCACGTCCACGCACGCCGCGGGCGTGGTCCCCGGCACCACCAGATCGGGCTGGGCGCACACCCGCAGCCGCAAGCCGCGTTCCGCCGCCAGGGCGGCCAGCTCGGCAAGCAGGGCCCGCTTTTCGTCGTCGGACGGATCCCACCACGTCAGCCCCTCCACGGCCCCCAGACGCCGGATCGCCTTGCGATAGGGCTGGAACACCGACACCACCACCTCGTCGGTCAGGCCGGCGGCCGCGCGGGCCAGGGCCGCGAAATGGCGCCGGTGCACGGCCGGGGGTGTCAGCGACGAAAACAAGATCGGATCATAGCGCCACACCACCACCTTGGGCCCGAAGCGCGCGCGTAACGCCGCCATCACCGCCAGCGCCTCGCGCGGGCGCGGCACCCTGGGCTCCAGGGGCTTGGGATAGGCGGTCAGGCTGTACTGGACGATGAACGGAATCCCCAGCGCCCTGACCTCGTCCAGGGCGGGCAGGAACGGTTGGGCGTTGCGGGTCCAGAACACGAACCCGCTGACATCCGAAGGGCGCAGCGACACCCGCGCCGGCGCCCCGCCATAGGGGTTGGGCACCTCCACGCTGCCCTCGGCCAGACGCTCCAAAAACCAGCGCCCTTGAGTCGCGGGAATGTCGGTGCGGTAGCTGGCCGACACGATCAGGGGGCGGGACGCCCGGGCCCTGGCGTCGGTCGTGGGAAGATCGGCAAACAGGTCGTCCATCGCATCCCCCTGGGCCTTGCCCCCGATCGTTAACGATCCCGGCAACAAGGCCAAAGGTCAAGGGCCGGACGCCTCGCCTCCGGCCCGTGGGGATGCGTCCGGGCCTACTTGGACGGGCCGCCCCGGATCACCTCCTTGATGGTGTAGTTCGTCTTGCCCTGGCTTTCGAAATAGATGCGCACCAGAAGCTCGGCGACGAGGCCCAGCAGCATGCACATCATGCCGGTGATCACGCACATGGCCGACAGCAGCATCAAGGGCGTGTGGTCCAGATCAATGCCGTGGAACAGCTTGAGCCACAGCCCCAACCCCAGCGACAGGAACGCCGAGATGAACAGCACGAAGCCCAGGCCGCCAAACACGTAGATGGGCTTGGTCTCGAACTGGGTCAGGAACTTGACCACCATCAGGTCCAGCAGCACCTTGAAAATGCGGTTCAAGCCATACTTGGACTTGCCGGCCACCCGGGGATGGTGGCGCACCGGAATCTCGGTGATGCGCGCGCCCTGCCAGCGGGCATAGATGGGCACGAAGCGGTGCATCTCGCCGTACAGGCGATAGCCCGAGAGCACCTCGCGGCGATACGCCTTCAAGGTACAGCCGTAATCGCGCAGGTGAACGCCCGAGACGGTGGAAATCAGCCAGTTGGCCACCGCGCTGGGCAGGTTGCGGGTCAGGGCGTCGTCCTGGCGGTCCTTGCGCCAGCCCGAGACCACGTCGAAGCCCTCGTCCATCTTGGCCAGCAGCACCGGAATGTCGCGCGGATCGTTTTGCAGGTCGCCATCCATGGGGATGATGATCTCGCCGTGCGACTGGTCGATGCCGGCCATCATGGCGGCGGTCTGGCCCACGTTGCGCCGGAAGGTGACCACGGTCAGGGCCGGGTGGCGGGTGGTCGCCTCGGCCAGGCGCCGGGCCGTGGCGTCGGAGCTGCCGTCATCGACCATGATCACCTCGAACGGACGATCAAGATCGGCCAGGGCGTCGAACAGGGCCGTGCACAGCGGCTCGACGTTATCTTCCTCGTTGTAGAGGGGAATAACGATCGACAGCAGGCCAGCCGGAGGGGTGGCGGTCATGAGGTGGCTTCCTTGCGGCCATAGTTGTCCTCGAAACGCACGATGTCGTCCTCGCCCAGGTACGAGCCCGACTGAACCTCGATCAGGCTCAAGGGAAGGATGCCCGGGTTTTCCAGGCGGTGCACCGTGCCTTCGGGAATATAGGTGGACTGGTTTTCGTGCAGCAAAAACACCCGCTCGCCCTGGGTGACCCGCGCCGTGCCCCGCACCACGATCCAGTGCTCGGCGCGGTGGTGGTGCATCTGCAACGAAAGGCACCCCCCCGGCTTGACCACGATGTGTTTCACCTGATGGCGTTCGCCGTGATCAATGCCGCGATAGGTGCCCCAAGGGCGGTAGACGGTGGTGTGCTGGGCGTGCTCGCGCCGGCCCTGGGCCTTCAATTCCTCGGCCAGGGCCTTCACGTCCTGGGCGCGCTCGCGCGGGACCACCATGACCGCGTCGTCGGTGGCCACGACCATGAGATCGTCAACCCCGGTCACGGCAACCAGGGGGCCTTCCGAGCGAATGTAGGAGTTGGTGGTGTTGCGCACCAGCACGTCGCCGCGCACCACATTGCCGGCTTCATCGTGGGGCGCGATGTCCCACAGCGCCGACCAGGCGCCCAGATCGCTCCATCCCACGTCGGTGGCGATGACGGCGGCGCGGTCGGTGTGTTCCATCACCGCGTAGTCGATGGAGTCGCCCGGGATGGCCTCGAAGGCCTCGCGGTCCAGACGGGTGAAATCGTGATCGCGGTCGGCCTTGGCCAGGGCCTCCTGGGCGCCTTCCAGCAAGCGCGGCGCGAAGCGCTTCAACTCGGCCAGGAAGATCTCGGGATCGAACAGGAACAGGCCGCCGTTCCACAGGTGGCCGCCCTGGTCAAGCATCGCCTGGGCCTTGTCGCGGTCGGGCTTTTCGATGAAGCGTTCCACGGCGCAGGCCGGGGGCGCCTCGGACAGTTCACGGCCGACCCGGATGTAGCCATACCCGGTTTCCGGCTTGTCGGGGACCACGCCGAAGGTGACCACCCGCCCGGCACGCGCCGCCGGCACGGCCGCGGCCACGATGTCGCGAAAGCGGCCGGGATAGGTAATGACGTGATCCGAGGGCGCCAGCAGGGCCAGGGCGCCCGGAAAACGCTCGCGGATCAGAAGGGCGGCGATGGCGGCGGCCGGCGCGGTGTTGCGCCCCACGGGCTCCAGCACGATGGCGGCGGGCGGCAGGCCGATGGCACGCGACTGCTCGGCCACGACGAAACGGTGCTCTTCGTTGCACACCACCATGGGCGGATGGAACAAGGGCCCCGACAGGCGCTCCAGCGTTTCTTGCAGCAGGCTGTTTTCACCGGCAAGCGGCAGGAACTGCTTGGGGTAGGCGCCCCGCGACATCGGCCACAGCCGGGTCCCCGCGCCCCCGGACAACACCACAGGGACAACCATGGGACCGGCGAAGGCGCCGGCGGAAACGGGGACAAGGGGATCGGCCATGGTGGACTCCGTTCAGGCGCGGCCGGCCCTCCTTGCCGCACCCGACCGGCACGGCCCCGTGAACCAGGGCCCGTTCGCCGCGCGTAAGACTGCATCGCTTCTAGCGGATTGGCCGCGCCCTCGCAAGCATCCCCGCCCCGCGAGGGGGTTGCCCCGCCGCCTTGGTTTCGAGCAGCGGTTTGCGTCGGAGACATTTTTTTGGCACCCTTGCGGGCGAGTGCGTCCTTTGCAGGCGGAAAGGTCCCTGATAGGGACCCGACACGCCCCTTGCCCCTCACCATTGGGAGACCGTTTGATGCGTAATCTGAAAACCGCCCTGGCCGCCCTGGGCGTGGCTGGTGCCCTCGGCCTGGGGACCGCCCACGCCGGCGATACCTTGAACGCGGTCAAGACCCGCGGGGAACTGGTATGCGGCGTGAACACCGGCCTGCCCGGGTTCTCGATGCCCGATGAAAAAGGACACTGGACCGGCATCGACGTGAGCATCTGCCGGGCGGTCGCGGCCGCCGTGCTGGGCGACGCCACCAAGATCAAGTTCGTGCCCCTGACCGCCAAGGAACGCTTCACCGCGCTTCAGTCCGGCGAAATCGACATGCTGTCGCGCAACGCCACCTGGACCATGAGCCGCGACACCTCGATGGGCATCACCTTCGCCGGCACCACCTATTACGACGGCCAGGGCTTCATGGTGAAGAAAAGCCTGGGCGTGACCAGCGCCAAGCAGCTGGAAGGCGCCTCGGTCTGCGTGCTGGCCGGCACCACCACCGAGCTGAACGTGGCCGATTACTTCCGCGCCCAGGGCATGACCTTCAGCCCCGTGGTCTTCGACAACCCCGACCAGACCTCGCAGGGCTTCGAATCCGGCCGCTGCGACGTGCTGACCTCGGACCAGTCGCAGCTTTACGCCCTGCGCCTCAAGCTGTCCGATCCGGCCTCGGCCGTCGTGCTGCCCGAGATCATCTCGAAGGAGCCCCTGGGGCCGTCGGTGCGCCAGGGTGACGACCAGTGGTTCGCCATCGTGCGCTGGTCCTTGTTCGCCATGCTCAACGCCGAGGAACTGGGCCTGTCCCAGGCCAACGTCGATGACAAGAAAACCACCTCCTCCGACCCCAACGTGCGCCGCCTGATCGGCCTGGATGGCGATTTCGGCAAGCAACTGGGCCTGGATAACGACTGGGCCTATCGCATCGTCAAGCAGGTCGGCAACTACGGCGAGGTCTTCGACAGCACGGTGGGCGCCGGTTCGCCCCTGGGCATCGCGCGCGGCCTGAACGCCCTGTGGAGCCAGGGTGGCCTTCAGTACGCCCCGCCGGTGCGCTAGGCCTGCCCGCGCGCCTTACGTTCCCCGGGGAGACGAGCGCCCGGCCCCTCAAGCGCCGGCCCTCCTCCCCGGGGGCTTTCCCAAGCCCCTGGCTTCCAGGACAGAAGGTGGATGCGCCCGTGACCCCTGTCCCCCCTGGCATTCCAGAGTCCAGTACCGTGTCCTTGAAACCCGCGGCACCCGCCCCCCGGCCCCTGCCCTGGAACGATCCCCGGACACGCTCGATCACCTTCCAGGTTCTCACCGCCGCCTTCCTGGTGTGGTTCTTCTGGACCTTGTTCGACAACACGCTCACCAACATGGCCCATCGCGGCATCGCGACCGGATTTGATTTCCTCGATCGCACCGCCGGCTTTGGCATCTTGATGAGCCTCATCCCCTACGACGACACCATGACCTATGGCCGGACCTTCGTCGTCGGCCTGCTCAATACCTTGCTGGTGTCGGTCCTGGGGATCGTGTTTTCAACCTTGATCGGCTTCGCCGTGGGCATTGCCCGCCTGTCGCGAAACTGGCTGGTTTCCCGCATCGCGCTTGTTTACATCGAAACCATACGCAACATCCCCCTTTTGTTGCAGATTTTCTTCTGGTATTTCGCGGTACTGCGCACCCTGCCCGGCCCCCGGCAAAGCCTGTCGCTTGGTGAAGCGGCCTTTTTGAACAATCGCGGCCTGTACGTGCCCGCCCCCCTGGCCGAACCCGGCTTCGATTGGGTGGGGCTGGCCTTTGTCGGTGCCCTGATCGGCGCGATCGGACTGGCGCGCTGGGCCCGGCGCCGCCAGCAGGCCACCGGGCAACCGTTCCCGACCCTGGCCACCGGGCTGGGCCTGGTGATTGGCCTGCCCCTGCTCGTTTTCCTGGCCTTGGGCGCGCCGCTGGGCTTCGAGACCCCGGCCCTGAGGGGCTTCAACTTCCAAGGCGGACTGCGCCTGATCCCGGAACTGGTGGCGCTGACCCTGGCCTTGTCCCTCTACACCGCCACCTTCATCGCCGAGGTGGTGAGAGGCGGCATTCTGGCGGTCAGCCATGGCCAGACCGAGGCCGCCTCTGCCCTGGGCCTGCGTCCGGGCCTGACCTTGCGCCTGATCGTGCTGCCCCAGGCCATGCGGGTGATCATCCCGCCCCTGACCAGCCAGTACCTGAACCTGATCAAGAATTCCTCGCTGGCCACCGCCATCGGCTATCCCGATCTGGTTGCCGTCTTCATGGGCACCAGCTTGAACCAGACCGGTCAGGCGGTCGAAATCGTCGGCATGACCATGGCCGTCTACCTGTTCATCAGCCTTGCCATCAGCCTGGGCATGAACTGGTACAATTCCGCCATGGCCCTGAAGGAGCGCTAACGATGGCTGTCTTCGAGGCCAAACCGGCCCTGCCCCCCCCGGTGCTGACCCGTGGCCCCGTGGGCTGGGCGCGCCAGAACCTGCTGTCGTCGCCGCTCAACGTGGGGCTCACCCTCGTCGGGGTGGTGCTGATCGTGGCCCTGGTGGTGCCCGCCGTGGACTGGGCGCTGCTCAACGCCACCTTCCGGGGGACCACGGCCGACGCGTGCACCGGCACCGGGGCATGCTGGCCGTTTGTCACCACCCGGCTGGACTTCTTCGTCTACGGGTTCTATCCGCCCCCCGAGCGCTGGCGGGTGAACGTGCTGTTCGCCCTTCTGGCCCTGGTCATCGTGCCGCAACTGCTGCCCCGCTTTCCGGGGCGTCGCGCGCTGGCCGTGTTCGGCTTCCTGGGCCTGCCGGTCCTGGCCGCCGTGTTGCTGCTGGGCGGGATCGCCGGCCTGCCGTTCGTCGAGACCGGCAAGTGGGGCGGCCTGATGCTGACCTTGGTTCTGGCCATGGTTGGCATCCTGGCCGCGTTGCCGGTGGGCGTGGTGCTGGCCCTGGGGCGGCGCTCCAAGATGGTGGTCGTGCGGGTCAGCTGCACCACCTTCATTGAATTCTGGCGCGGCGTGCCTTTGATCTCGGTCTTGTTCATGGCCTCGGTCATGCTGCCCTTGTTCCTGCCCGAGGGCGTGAACTTCGACAAGCTGCTGCGCGCCCTGATCGGCATCATCATGTTCCAGTCGGCCTACATGGCCGAGGTGGTGCGCGGCGGGCTTCAGGCCATTCCGCGCGGCCAGTTCGAGGCCGCCCATGCCCTGGGCCTGGGCTACTGGCGCACCATGGGCCTGATCATCCTGCCCCAAGCCCTGAAGCTGGTCATTCCGGGCATCGTCAACACCTTCATCGCCTTGTTCAAGGACACCACCTTGGTGCTGATCATCGGCCTTCTGGATGTCCTGGGCTCGGTGCAGGCGGCCATCGTGGATCCGGCCTGGAACCGGGTGGCGGTGGAGGGCTACGTTTTCGCGGGCCTGTGTTACTGGGTCTTCTGTTTTGGCATGTCGCGTTACAGCCACGCCCTGGAGCGCAAGCTGCAAACCGGACACAAAAGGTAATCGCCATGGTGAGCGCTCCCGCGACCCCAACCCCGACCCCGTCCGAAGACACCGACGCCTCCCCACGCCTGGGGTCGCGCCGCCTGCAAGACGTGGTCATCGCCATCGAGGCCATGAACAAGTGGTACGGCGCCTTCCATGTGCTGCGCGACATCTCGCTGCAGGTGCACCGGGGCGAACGCATCGTGCTGTGCGGGCCGTCCGGATCGGGGAAATCCACCTTGATCCGCTGCATCAACCGCCTGGAGGAACACCAGAGCGGGCGCATCGTCGTTGATGGCGTGGAGCTGACCAACGACGTGCGCCATGTCGAGCAGATCCGCCGCGAGGTCGGCATGGTCTTCCAGCACTTCAACTTGTTCCCCCACCTGACGGTGCTGGAAAACTGCGTGCTGGCCCCCATCTGGGTGCGCAAGGAACCGCGCCGCGTCGCCGAGGAACGGGCCATGCGCCTGCTGGAGCGGGTCAAGATCCCCGAACAGGCCAGCAAGTATCCGGGCCAGCTCTCGGGTGGCCAGCAGCAGCGGGTGGCCATCGCCCGGTCCTTGTGCATGCAGCCCAAGATCATGTTGTTCGACGAACCGACCAGCGCCCTTGACCCGGAAATGATCAAGGAAGTGCTCGACACCATGATCTCGCTGGCCGAGGAGGGCATGACCATGGTCTGCGTCACCCACGAAATGGGCTTCGCCAAGACCGTGGCCGACCGGGTGATTTTCATGGACCAGGGCCAGATCGTCGAGGAGAACGATCCCCACACCTTCTTCACCAACCCGGTGAACGACCGCACCCGCCTGTTCCTGAGCCAGATCCTGCATCATTAGACCTTGTCCGTTTCACCGGGCGCGGTACACTTTCTCGTTTCGATCCCCCCATGCCGGAGCCGCTGCCGGCCGTCCTAGGGGGGGGGATCGCTCCGGCCCGGCGGGGGCAGCACTGCCGGGCCCGTTTTTCCCTTTCTTTTCGCGCCGGGTTCCTGGCGGCACGCCGTGCCCCGCCCTTGGATTGCACGCCCCCTCCGGCCCAGGGAAGGATCCCCGATGCCAGCCTCGAACACCCCGGCCCCGACCCAGGGTTTCCTTGACGTGGCCGGGCAGCGGCTGGCCTGGACGCGCTGGGGGCCGCCGCCCGAAGCCGGGCCCACCTTGGTGCTGCTGCACGAAGGGCTGGGCTCCGTTTCCCTGTGGCGCGACCTGCCCGAACGCCTGGTCGCCGCCACCGGGCTTGGGGTGTTCGCCTGGTCGCGGGCCGGCTATGGCCAATCCTCGCCCCGGCCGGCGCCCCCCTGGCCGCTCACCTATCTGCACGACGAAGCCCTGCGCTGCCTGCCCCAGGTCCTGGACAAGGCGGTGCCGGGGCCGCATTATCTGATCGGCCACAGCGACGGCGCGTCCATCGCCTTGTTGTATGCCGGCACCGTGCCCGACCCGCGGGTCAGGGGGCTGGTGCTGGTGGCCCCCCACGTGGTGGTCGAGCCGATGTGCGTCGCCGCCATCGCCCACACCGGAACCCTTTATGAAACCACCGACCTGCGCGCGCGCCTGGCCCGCCACCACGGCGCCAAGACCGATGATACCTTCTGGGGCTGGAACGGCGCCTGGCGCGATCCCCTGTTCGCGACCTGGGACCTGCGCATTGCCCTGCGCGGCCTGACCCGGCCGGTTCTGGTGGTCCAGGGCGACGACGACGCCTATGGCACCGCCCTTCAGCCGGCCCTGGTCCGGCGTCACTGCGCGGGGCCGGTGAGCGTTGCCTTCCTGCCGGCGTGCGGCCACGGCCCGCACCGCGACCAACCCGACGCGCTGGTTGCCCTGATCGCGGCCCACGTCGCCCACGGCGAAGCCCGTTAATCCGGGCCCCGCCCCTTTTTCTCCTCCCCCCCTTGCCTGACCGAACGAAGGACTTCCCGTTGACCCACAAGCCCGCCAAGAGTGTTCCCTTTCCCACCCGCGAGCAGGTGCTGGCCTTTATCCGCGAGGCGGGAGGCGCGGTTGGCCGGCGCGAGATCGCGCGCGCCTTTCAGATCACCGGCGCCCAGCGCACCGAGCTGCGCGCCTTGCTCAAGGACCTGGAAAGCGAAGGCGATGTCCAGCGCGGCCGGGGCCGGCGGCTGCGTCCGCCCGGCACCTTGCCCGAGGTCACCGTGCTGACCGTCACCCACCAGGATGCCGACGGCGATTTGTATTGCAAGCCGGTGGTCTGGCCGCACGAAGAACCGCCGCCCCGAATCCTGCTGTGGCCGGCCCGGCGCGACGGGCGGGCGGCGGCCGGGATCGCGCCGGCGGTGGGCGACCGGGTGCTGGCGCGCCTGAGCCAGGCCGGCGAAAACCGCTACGACGCCCGCCCCATCCGGGTGCTGGAACACGGCCCCTCGCGGGTGCTGGGCGTGCTGGCGGAAGGACGCGACGGCCTGCGCTTGCGTCCGACCAGCCGCAAGGAACGCGATGACTACCGCGTGGCCCCGACCGACACCCAGGGCGCCGGACCGGGCGATCTGGTCGAGGTCGAGGTGCTGCCCGGCCGCGCGCTGGGCCTGCGCCGGGCCCGGGTGGTGGATCGGCTGGGCGAGCAGGACGGCCCGCGCTCGATCAGCCTGATCGTGGTGCACACCCACGACATCCCCGTTGATTTCCCGCCCGAGGCCCTGGAGCAGGCCGAGGCCGCGACCGGCGTGGGCCTGGAGGGGCGCGCCGATCTGCGCGACATTCCCTTTGTCACCATCGACGGCGAGGACGCCCGCGATTTCGACGACGCGGTGTTCGCCGACTCCGACCTTGATCCCGACAACCCGGGCGGCTGGACCGTGTGGGTGGCGATCGCCGACGTGGCCCACTACGTGCGCCCGGGCGATCCTTTGGACAAGGCCGCCTTCGAGCGCGGCAATTCGGTGTACTTCCCCGACCGGGTGGTGCCGATGCTGCCCGAGGCCCTTTCGAATGGCTGGTGCTCGCTGCGCCCCAACGAGGACCGGGGATGCTTGGCCGTGCGCCTGACCTTCGCCGCCGACGGCACCTTGCTGGGGCATGCCTTCACGCGCGGGCTGATGCGCTCGGCGGCGCGGCTCACCTACACCCAGGCGCAAGCGGCCCGCGACGGCACCCCCGACGACACCACCGCCCCCCTGATGGACCGGGTGATCACCCCCCTGTTCGAGGCCTACGCCGCCTTGAAGGAAGCCCGCAAGCGGCGTGGCTGCCTGGAACTGGACCTGCCCGAGCGCCAGGTGCTGCTCAACGAGGCCGGACAGGTGCGCTGCGTCGTGCCCCGGCCGCGCTACGATTCGCACCGCCTGATCGAGGAGTTCATGATCGCGGCCAACGTGGCGGCGGCGGAAACCCTGGAGGCGCGACGCCAGCCCTGTTTGTACCGGGTCCACGACCAGCCGGCTCCCGAGAAGCTGCACGCCCTGGCCGAGTTCCTCGATACCTTGTCCTTGCCCTTCCACAAGGGCACGGTGCAGCGCGCGAGCCAGTTCAACGGCCTTCTGGAGCGCGCCCACGGCACGCCCCATGAAATCATGGTCAACGAAATCATCCTGCGCAGCCAGGCCCAGGCGGAATACACCCCCGACAACATCGGCCACTTTGGCCTCGCCCTCAGCCGCTACGCGCACTTTACCTCGCCGATTCGCCGCTACGCCGACCTGATGGTTCACCGGGGCCTGATCGCGGGGCTCGGCCTGGGCCCGGACGGGCGGGCGGCCGGCGGGCCGGATCCCGACCTGGCCGAGATCGGCCGCCACATCACCGCGACCGAGCGGCGCGCGGCCACGGCGGAACGCGACGCGCTCGCCCGCTACACCGCCTCGTTCCTGCAAGGATCGGTGGGCGCGGCGTTCCCGGGCCGGGTCAGCGGCCTCAACCGCGCCGGCCTGTTCGTGACCCTCGACGACAGCGGCGCCGACGGGCTGGTGCCCATGTCCACCCTGCCCGACGACTACTACAGGCACGATGAAGCCGCCCATACCTTGCGCGGCGAGCATTCCGGCCTGACATTTCATCTGGGCATGGCCGTGGTGGTCCGCCTGCGCGACGCCAACCCGATCAGCGGCGGCCTGCTGTTCGAGTTGCTGGAAGGGGGGAGTCGCACCGCCGAACGCCGGAGAGCGCCCCGGGGCGGGCGGCGTGTTCTCCGACGGCCGCGCCGCTAGAGCCCGTCGGTTTCGCATTAAAGGGGGCGGACTTTCCATCCCTTTGATCGGGTTTGTTTTTCGGGAAGGAGGGCCTCCTTTCTTCCCGAACGGACTCTTAACGGACGGCCCTTATCCTGGGGGTCGCGACGCTTGAAACAGGAATTTTGAACCAGGGATGGACAAAGCAGGAAACGCTACCTAAAACACGACCAAGGTCGGTGTGGACAGGGGTCCCCTGACCGGAGATCTTCACATGAATCCGACACGTACCCGGGGCCAGACGGCCCGGCGCGACCCCTCGCGGGGTGGAACGGCACGGCTGTGGATGCTGCTGGGCACCGCCTTGGTGTCGGGCTGCACGGTCATGGCCACGCATTCCCCGGAAACAGCGCCTGTCGCCCCGGCGGAACGGTCCTTGGTCTCCCCGGCGCCCGCTTCGTTCCGACCGGCCCCGGCACCGGCGATGACCCGCGACGCCCCCTCCTCTCCTTTGGAAAACGCGGGGGCTCCCTTTTCCCGCCCGGACGCCACGACCTTGTTTTCCGTCGCGTTCGACGCCATCGCCCAGCGCTACCTGGAGCCCGTCAACCTGGAAAGCCTGGCCGTGGCCGGTCTCAAGGGATTGCGGACCCTGGACGACCACCTGAGCATCCGGCGCACGGGCGCGGTGCTGGAGGTGGGACGCCGCGACACGGTGCTGGGGGTGTTCCGCCTGCCCGCCGCCCAGGACACGGCCAGTTGGGGCCGCCTGGTTGCGAGCGCCCTTGGCCTTCTGCACGATGCCTCGCCCCCTTTGCGCGACCTTGACGGGGAAACCCTGTACAAGGCGGTGTTCGACGCCGCGCTGGCCCATCTGGACCCGTTTTCCCATTACGCCAGCGCCGAGGCGGCAACCTTGAACCGGGGGGCGCGCAACGGATTCGGCGGCCTTGGCCTGCTCTACGACCTGACCGACGGCCAGGCGATTGTCACCCGTGTGTTCGCGGAAACCCCGGCCGCCGAGGCGGGCCTTGCCGCCGGCGACAGAATCCTGGCCATCGACGGACAGACCCTGCGCGGACTCTCCAACGACACCGTGCGCGATCAGCTGCGCGGTCCCAGTGGCAGCCTGGTGACCTTGCTGGTGGCCAGCCCCGGGGTTGCCGCGCCGCGCGCCGTGACCTTGACCCGAACCCTGATCGTGCTGCCCACCGTCGAATGGCGGCTGGAAGGCGACAGCGCCCTGATCACCGTGTCGAGTTTCAACCAGCGCACCACGACCGCCGTGGCCGAGGCGATCAGCGCCGCCCAGGCGAAAAGCCGGGGCGCCCTCAAGGGCGTCATCCTGGACCTTCGGGGCAACCCCGGCGGCTTGCTGGACCAGGCGGTGGCGCTCAGCGATCTGTTCATGGAGCGCGGGCCCATCGTCTCCACCCGGGGCCGTCATCCCGACGCGCGGCAGTTCTATAGCGCGACCCCGGGCGACCTGACCGGGGGCCTGCCGCTGGTGGTCCTGATCGACGGGGAAAGCGCCTCGGCGGCTGAAATCGTCGCCGCCGCCTTGCAAGACAGCGGCCGGGCGGTGGTGGTGGGCACCACCTCCTACGGCAAGGGCACGGTGCAAACGGTGCTGCCGCTGCCCAACGGCGGCGAAATCACGCTGACGTGGTCGCGTTTTCACAGTCCCTCGGGCTATGTCCTGCACGGGCTGGGGGTCATGCCCGTGGCCTGCACGGGGGGCCACGCCGCGCCCCTGACCCCCGAGGCGGTGGTGGCGGGCGTGCGCGCCCATCTGGCGGACACGGCATCGCTGGCCACCGTGTGGCGGGCAACCGACCCGCGCAACGTGACACGGCGCGCGACACTGCGTCAGGCCTGCCCTCCCGCCCCGCATGCCGGGGGCACGCTGGACGACGGGGTGGCCCACGATCTGCTGGCCGATCCGGCGCTGTTTGACCAGGCCTTGCGCGTGACGCCCACGCCCCAGGCCACGGCCGGACGGCCCTGATCGGAAAAAAAGGCGACCGCACTGGCGGCGCTTGACATCTCGCGATGGGCGCGTATCCTCCGCGCTCATTTTTGGTTCAATCCGAGTGACAAGAAACGGGGTTCGGGGCCATGGCCAAACCTGCCACCATCCTGGTGAAGCTGGAAAGCACGGCGGATACCGGCTACTTTTACGTGGTCAAGAAGAATCCGCGCAAGACGACCAACAAGCTGGAGTTCCGCAAGTACGATCCCAAGGTGCGCAAGCACGTTGTGTTCCGCGAAACCAAGCTGAAGTAAGCGCGACAACGAGAGCCGTTTCTTCGCCTCGTTTCGAAGTATCGCTGCTCCGCAAAAAGGCCCCTTGTTCAAGGGGCCTTTTTTATTGCTTCACCGGGCCCCG
Source organism: Pararhodospirillum oryzae (assembly GCF_007992075.1). Taxonomy (GTDB): domain Bacteria; phylum Pseudomonadota; class Alphaproteobacteria; order Rhodospirillales; family Rhodospirillaceae; genus Pararhodospirillum; species Pararhodospirillum oryzae. The sequence continues at coordinate 15,290 of NZ_BJZO01000034.1, read as the reverse complement.
GGAGCCGGTGTCGCGGCCGGGGCCTTCAAGAAAAAGGCAGTGCGCGCCTGAACGCCCCCGGCCCATGGCTAGACTTCTTCAGGGAAAAGTGAGCACCGTTTTCCCGAAAAGACAAACTCAAACAAAGGGATCCAGAGATTGTCCGCTTCATCGTGAAACGGACGGACTCCAGCCAGAAAACCACGCCCCCATAACAACCCGTACCTTCCAAGATTCATCATTAAAATATTTCATTTTTAAGACAATCCCGGAGCGGTAATTAAATCCGACCCGTCGTTCATTCTTTATATATTTAAGACAGTCCCGGGGTCTTGTTGACCCGTGCCAAGGGATGGTTATAGATCGCCGGTGCTCTTTTCTGCTCTTGGATGGAGACTCCCCATGAAGAGCCTGTGCGCCAGCGTGTTTCTTATTCCCTGCCTTGTCGCGCCAGCCAGCGCGGCCACGATTTTCCCCCTTGACCGGGCCACGATTCTGGCCGGGTCGCCGTTTGACGTGAAAGTGGAGTTCGACGGTCTGGTCAAGGCCGGCGACGCGAAGGTGACCATCGACGGCAAGCCCGCCGATTCGGTGCTGGGCAAGCCCCTGGCGTTCATCGAAAAAGAGGACGGCACCGAAGCCTCGGCCCTCCTTGCGCGCGCCGTCACCCTGGGCGCCCCCGGCCGGCACACCATCACCGCGACCGCCGGCTCCGACACCAAGACCGTGACCTGGGAGGTCTACGCCACCCCGGCCAAGGCCGAAGCCAGGAACGTGATCTTCTTCCTGGGCGATGGCCTGTCGGTCGCGCATCGCACCGCCGCGCGGCTGATGTCGCGGGGCATGACCGAGGGCAAGGCCGACGGCCGCCTGGCCATGGACGACCTGGATCACATGGCGTTCATCGGCACCTCGTCGACCGGTTCCATCGCCACCGACAGCGCCAACACCATGTCGGCCTACATGACCGGCCACAAGACGGCGGTCAACGCGCTGGGCGTTTATGTCGACCGCACCAAGGACAGCATGGACGACCCCCGGGTTGAAACCATGGCCGAGGCCGTGCGCCGGACCACCAAAAAGGCGGTGGGCGTCGTCGTGACCTCGGAACTGGAAGACGCCACCCCGGCCGCCGTCTTCGCCCATACCCGCAAACGCGCCGAGAAGGCCGCGATCGCCGACATGATCATGGCCCTGAAGCCCGACGTTCTGCTGGGCGGCGGGTCGGCCTATTTCCTGCCGCAAGCCGTGCCGGGCTCGAAGCGCAAGGACGACAAGGACCTGATCCAGGATGCCCGCGCCGCCGGCTACACCGTGGCGACCACCAGCACCGAACTGAAGGCCGCCGGGCCGGGCCCGCTGCTGGGCCTGTTCCACACCGGCAACATGGATGTCGCCCTGGACCGCATGCAGTTGAAAAAGGGCACCGTTGCCAAGTTCCCCGATCAGCCGGGCCTGGTTGACATGACCCAGGCCGCGCTGGACCGGCTGTCTCAGAACAAGGACGGCTTCTTCCTGATGGTCGAGGCGTCGTCGATCGACAAAATGTCGCACCCGCTTGACTGGGAACGCGCTGTCTTCGACACCATCGAGTTCGACCAGGCCATTGGCCTTGCCCGCAAGTTCCAGGCGGAACACCCCGACACCCTGATCGTCGTCACCGGCGACCACACCCACGGGGTTTCCATCGTCGGCACCATCGACGACGACAAGCCGGGCCCCGACATGCGCGAAAAGGTTGGCACCTACGCCGCCGCCGGGTTCCCGAACTACACCCACACCAATGGCAGCCCCTATCCCGACCGGGTGGACGTTTCGCGACGCCTTGCCCTCTTCGCCACCAACTACCCGGATTACTACGAAACCTTCCGGCCCAAGATGGATGGCCCGTTCGTGCCGGCGATCCAAAACGAGAACAAGCAGTACGTGGCCAACGAAGCCTACAAGACGGTGCCGGGTGCCGTGTTCCGCGAAGGCAACATCCCGCGCGACGAGGACACGGCGGTCCACGCCGTCGACGACGTGGTCTTGCAGGCCGCCGGTCCGGGTGCCGGTGAGTTCAAGGGCTACATGGAGGAAAGCGACGTCTTCCGCGTCCTTGCCGATGCCATGGCCCTGGCCCCGGCCGCGAAGTAACGCCACGCCTTTCCCGGGGGGCCGGATCCACCGCCCCCCCGGCCTCCGGGCCTTCCGGCCCTCCGGGCTTTCCGCCCCTCCGGGCCCTCCGGCCCCCCGGGCCCTCCGGCCCCCTTCCAGGAAGGATGCCCCCCTCATGACCCTGGTGCGACGCCGGTTTCTGGAAGCCCTGGCCCTGATGCCCGCCGTGCTCCTGGCCGCCCCGGCACGGGCGGGCGCCCTGCCCCTGTCCTTCGACGAGTTGTACAGCGGGGTCAGCCCCCTGGGCCTGATCTTCTCGGACAAGCTCAAGGAAGCCCGGGGCAAGAGCGTGGTCATGCAGGGCTTCATGGCCCCGCCCCTGAAGGCCGAGGCCAAGTTCTTCGTTCTGACCCAGCAACCGATGGCCCTGTGCCCGTTCTGCTCGTCGGATGCCGACTGGCCGGACAATATCGTCGTGGTCTACCTGAACTATCCCCAGACCTTCGTCCAGTCAAACGCTCCCATCCGGGTCACCGGACTCCTGGAAGTCGGATCATGGCGCGACCCGGAAACCGGCTTCCTCAGCCTGGTTCGCCTGGTTGGCGCCTCTTTTCGAACGGTGTGACCATGCCCGCCTTGTCGATTCACAACCTGGAAGTCCGCTACCCCGGCCTGGACCAGCCCGCCCTTGCCCTGGAGGCCTTCGACGTGGCCGCCGGCCAGGCCCTGGTCGTCACCGGGCCGTCGGGCGCGGGAAAAACCACGTTCCTGAACGCCGTGACAGGCCTTGATGGCCGGGGCAAGGGCGTGGTCGCCTGGGACGGGGTGAACCTGATCGGCCTGTCGGAGACCGCCCGCGACGCCTGGCGCGCCCGCCACGTGGGCCTGGTGATGCAGAATTTTCATCTGTTTCCGGGCCTTTCCGTGCTGGAAAACGTGCTGCTGCCCCAGCGCCTCGCCCACCGCCGCCTGCCGGCCGGCCTCAGGGCCGATGCCCTGGCCCTGCTCGATCGGGTGGGCCTTGAACGCCCCCATCAGCGGGCCGGCACCTTGTCGCGCGGCCAGATGCAGCGCACCGCCGTGGCCCGGGCGCTCCTGCGCCGCCCGGGAATCGTGGTTGCCGACGAGCCCACCGCCAGCCTGGACCCCGACGCCGGCAAGGCCGTGGCCGACCTGCTGATCGACCTGTCCACCCCCCTGGGGGCGACCTTGATCGTGGCCAGCCACGATCCCGTTTTCCTGGCCCGCCTTCCCCGGGTGGTCACGATCCGCGCCGGGCGCGTCGGGTCCGCCTGACGCGAGCCCCGAAAAGGCGAAACCGCTTTTCGGATGAAACGCACGATGCTCCGGGAGAGCGCCTTCCATGATCCGCTTCATTCTGGCCGACTTGAACACGCGACGGGTTGGCGCCTTGCTCTTGGTGTTGATCATCGCGCTTGCCACCGCGCTTGGCGTGGTCGTTACCGTGCAGGAACGGGCCTTGCGCCTGGGCAGCGCCCGCGCCGCGTCCGCCTTCGATCTGGTGGTCGGGGCGCCGGGTAGCGAAACCCAGCTGGTCCTCAGTTCGGTTTTTCTGCAACCGGCCGCCCTGCCCCTGCTGCCCGGCTCGGTCCTGGCCGATCTGTCGCGCGACCCACGCGTGACCTTCGCCGCCCCCATCGGTTTTGGCGACTTTTTCGGATCGTCCCCCATCGTGGGCACGACCAGCGCCCTGGTCCACGCCCTGGGCGGGCTGTCCGACGGCGCCGGCCTCGCCCATCTTGACGAAGCCATCGTCGGCGCCCGGGTCGCCCTGGCGCCGGGGGATACCCTTCACCCCATGCATGGCCACGTCGAGGAAGGCGGGCACGAACACGCCCATGTCGCCTACCGGGTCGTGGGACGGCTGGTTGAAACCGGCACGCCCTGGGATCGCGCCATTCTGGTGCCGATTCAGGCGGTCTGGCACATCCATGGCCATCACGCCGGCCACGAGGAACCGGAAACCGGGAACGAACACGCCGACGAACACACCGACGGGGACCCGGACGAGGCGCTGGCGGGACCGGTCGATGAAAACGCGGTGCGCCAGCCCGACGCGCCAGGCGTCCCCGCCATCCTGATCAAGCCGGCCAGCATCGCCGCTGCCTATGCCCTGCGTCAGGACTACCGGACCAGCCACACCCTCGCCGTTTTCCCGGGCGAGGTCCTGACCCGGCTGTACGGAACCCTGGGCGATGCCCGGCGGGTCCTGGCCACGGTGGCCGCCGGGGCGCAGGCCCTGGTGGGCGCGGCCATCTTGCTGGTGGTCATGGCCGAGGTCGTGCAACGCCGCCGCCAGATCGGCGCGCTACGCGCCTTCGGGGCGCCGCGCGCCGTCCTTTTCACCCTGGTCTGGCTGGAATCGTTCGTGCTGCTGGGGCTGGGGGTTCTGACCGGCCTGGGCGTGGGCCTGGGCGCAAGCGTGGTGCTGTCATCGGTGCTGGCCGGCGAAACCGGCGTGTCCTTGCCCGTGACCCTGACGGGCACCGACGCCGCCCAGGGGGCCTTGCTGCTCGGGCTGGGGGCCCTGGCGGCCCTCGTGCCTGCCTTCTCGGCCTATCGCCAGTCCCCGGCCGAGGCCCTGCGCGACTGATTCTCCGTTCGGAGGGCGCCGCCCGCCCCCATCCAAAGGCGGAGCCCTCCGGACGGCACGGGGAAAGAAAAACCCGGAATGCATCAGAAAAAAGCGGGCGCCGTTTTCGCCGAAAAGACGGCCTCGACCGGAGGCAGCCACGGTGCGCCCGCGTCCATCCGGAACGCCGGCCCCTACGGGGCCACCGGACCGGCGTTCAGGAAACGGGCCACGGTTTGCAGGAAGCTGGCCACGGAAATCGGTTTGGCGATATAGCCCTCGCACCCCCCTTCGCGGATTTTCTCCTCGTCGCCCTTCATCGCGAAGGCCGTGACCGCGATCACGGGAATGGCTTTCAGGTCCTCGTCGTCCTTGAGCATGCGCGTGATTTCCAGGCCGGAAACCTCGGGCAACTGGATGTCCATCAAGATCAGATCGGGTCTGCGCTCGCGAACAAGGCCCACGACCTCGCGGCCATCCTTGGTCTGGATGGTCTCGTACCCATTTGCCTCCAGGAGGTCATTGAACAACTTCATGTTCAAATCATTGTCTTCGACAATCAGAATTTTCTTTGCCATGTCCGAGCATCTGCTCCCAAAGACTATTCATGCGCAAGGGGACCGGGGTCGAGTCGCGTGGCGGACCGGCTTTCCTGCCCGGCCTGCGGATAGTCCCCCGCCTGACAGGGCCCGGCCGTCGCATGCCGCGGCCGGATCGCCCCCCGATTACAAACCCGACGTGCGTCCCGGGGATGGTGCTGCATCGGGCAACCGTCTGTCAAACATGGTGTTGGCGAAACCCGGGTCGAGAGGATTTTGCAAAAAAAGCAGTCTGTTTCCCTTTCCCGCCGGTCCTCAAGCCCCCGCGATCAAGGGCTCGATCAACAAGCGCCCGCCCACGCCCAGGAAGGTCACCCCCGCCAGCCGGTCCAACCATACCCCCAGCCCCGGGGCACGCGCCAGTCGTGCCCCGACCTGCCCCGAGAAATATCCCAGCGCGCAAAACAGCACCGCCGCCTGTGCCGCGAAAATCAGGCCCAACGCCAGGGTCTGCCCGGCCACCATGCCGCGCTCGATCACCACGAACTGGGGCAGGAAGGCCAGGAAGAACAAAATGACCTTGGGGTTGATCGCATTGGCCAGGACTCCGCGCCCGAAAAGGCGGGCCAGCGATTCCCCGGCCGGCCGGACCGGCCCGTCCGCCGCCTGAATCCCCCGGGCGCCCTTCAGCACCTGAATCCCAAGCCAGATCAGATACAGGCCCCCCAGCATCCGCAGGGCCGAAAAGGCAACGGGCGAGGCGGCAATCAGGGCACTGATGCCAAGCGCCGCCAGAACGGCATGACTGATCGACCCCAGGGCGCAGCCCAGCCCAAAGATCATGCCCCGGATGCGCCCCTGGGCCAGCCCCAGGGTGAGAACCATCAGATTGTCGGGCCCCGGCGCCACGGTAACCAGTATCGCGGCTCCCAAAAAGGCGCTGGTTTGAGGTAAATCGAGAAGCATCATTATCGCACCTTTTTTCCTTTATTAAGCCGGAAAGATGACCCCGGGAGCTCGGTCGCCACGCGCCCCGCGAGGAAGGTTCTTCCATTACCGCGCGTCGTGCGCAAGGGGTGCGGTGCACAAATCATTTCTGCCTTGACGTCCTTGTTTCCGCAGCGTCATTGAGGGGTTGCTTCCCAGGTCCGGGACGTTCAAAACCCGCAAGATCGCGCACCCCGTCTGCGCGCGCGTCTTGCGGCGGGGGGCGGTTTGCATCGGACACGGCGGTCATGACGAGTCATCGGAGGAGACAGACTTGATTAACCATAAGCGAATCGGCTGCGAGAAGCTGCGGGCCAAGGTGATGAGCGCCGAGGAGGCGGTTTCGACCTTCATCGCGTCGGGCAACACCATCGGCATGAGTGGCTTCACGGGCTCGGGCTACCCCAAGGCCGTTCCGCTCGCCCTGGCCGCCAAGATTGAAGCCGAACATGCCGCCGGCAATCCGTTTCGCGTGAGCGTGTGGACCGGCGCGTCCACCGGCCCCGAACTGGACGGCGCCCTGGCCCGCGCCAATGGCGTTGAATTCCGCCTGCCTTACAACTCGGATCCCATCGCCCGCGACAAGATCAATCGCGGCGAAATGAATTACTTCGACATGCACCTGAGCCAGGTGGCGCCGGTGGCGTGGCAGGGCTTCCTGGGGCCGCTCGATGTCGCCGTGATCGAAATCGTGGGCATCCACGAAGATGGCAGCCTGATCCCGTCGTCGTCGGTGGGCAACAACAAGACGTGGCTCGACCGCGCGAGCCGGATCATTCTGGAAGTCAACAGCTGGCAGAACCCGGCCCTTGAGGGCATGCACGACATTTACTACGGCACCGCGCTTCCCCCCAACCGGGTGCCGATTCCCCTGATTCGCGCCGACGACCGCATCGGCCAGACCACCTTCCGCTGCGATCCCGAGAAGGTGGTGGCGGTGATCGAAACCGACTCGCCCGATCGCAACCTGCCCTTCACGCCCCCCGACGAGGTCGCCAAGCGCATCGCCAACCACCTGCTGGATTTCTTTGCCCATGAGGTGAAGAGGGGCCGCCTGCCCGAAAACCTGCTGCCCTTGCAGTCGGGCGTGGGCAACATCGCCAACGCGGTGCTGTCGGGCCTGCTCGACGGGCCGTTCGAGAACATGACCGCCTACACCGAGGTCATCCAGGACGGCATGCTCGACCTGCTTGATTGCGGCAAGCTGCGCATGGCCTCGGCCACCGCGTTCTCGCTCAGCCCCGACGCGGCGGTGGCCTTGAATGCCAACATGGAGCGCTACCGCGACAAGATGATCCTGCGCCCGCAGGAAATCAGCAACCACCCCGAGGTGATCCGCCGCCTGGGCTGCCTTGCGATGAACGGCCTCATCGAAGCCGACATCTACGGCAACGTGAACTCGACCCACGTCATGGGCTCGCGCATTCAAAACGGCATCGGTGGCTCGGGCGACTTCGCGCGCAACGCCTACGTGTCGATCTTCGTCACCCCGTCCACGGCCAAGGGTGGCAAGATCTCGGCCATCGTGCCCCAGGTCAGCCACGTCGACCACATCAACCAGGATGTCCAGGTGATCGTGACCGAACACGGCCTTGCCGACCTGCGCGGTCTGTCGCCCAAGCAGAAGGCGGCCGTGATCATCGAAAACTGCGCCCACCCGGACTTCCGCCCGGCCCTGGCCGACTACTTCCGTCGCGCCAAGGAACACTCCTACGGCCTGCACTCCCCCTCGCTGCTTGACGAAGCCCTCTCCTGGCACCAGCGCTTCGTCAAGACCGGCACCATGCACGACACCGGCGCCTGAGGCACCCCCCAGGCACCCCAGGGCAGGCGGGGGCATCCCCCCTGCCCGAACGGGCCAGGCCGGTGGTGTGAGGAAGGGCTTCGCCAGTGGCGTTGATTGAAAGGGGGCTCCCTTTGGAGCCCCGGTGATTGAAAGGGGGCACCCTTTGGGGGCCCCGGTGATTGAAAGGGGGCACCCTTTGGGGCCCCGGTGGGGGCCCCGGCCCCCAATCCCGGCCGGGGAGGCCTGGCCTCCCCGGACCTCTGTTCAAGGAAAGCGCCCGCCCCTCTTCCGGGGCGAGGCTTACGGGCGAGCCGGACCCTGAGGGCGCCCAGGCGGGAGGAGCGAACCGCCCCCCTGCGGGATTATTACGCGGCGTGCGGGATTATTGCGCGGCGGCGGCGCGGGCCTTGGCCAGCCAGCCGTTCCAGGTGTCGCGGTGGGCGGCGATCCAGGCATCCGCGTGGCGGGCGATGTCCTTTTCGCTGTTCTCGCCATCGCGCATGCGCAGGTTTTCGGCGCTGATGTCGTTGGCCGACACTTGCATGATCGAAAACAAGGTGGCGGCGTCGGGGTGAGCCTCGGCGAAGGCGCGGTTGGCTATGATGCGCTGATCGTTGGCCTGGAACCCGTAGTTGGAACCATCGGGAAGCGCCGTGTTCACGTCCTTGCGCGCGCCGGGCAAGGACGAAAACGGCACGTTCAGCCAGGTCACGTCCTTGCCCGGCACCAGCACGCCCGACACCCAGTAGGGCGTCCAGGTGTAATAGAAAATCGGCTCGCCTTGCTTGTAGCGGGTGATGGTGTCGGCGATCAGGGCCGAGTAGGAGCCCTGGTTATGGGTGATGGTGTCGCGCAGGCCGTAAACACCCAGGTGATGTTCGATCACCTTTTCGCAGCCCCAGCCCGGGGTGCAGCCGGCCAGGTCGGCCTTGCCGTCGCCGTCGTGGTCGAACAGGGCGGCGATCTTGGGATCCTTGAACTGACCCAGGTTGGTGATGTTGTATTTTTCGGCCGTCTTCTTGTCGATCAGATACCCTTGCAAGGCGCCCGGAGAATACACACCCTGACGGAAGATCTTGGCATCGCCGCCCGCCGCGTTGAAGAAATCGATGTGCAGCGGGTCCCAATGGTCGGCAAGGAAGGTGCCGTCCCCGTTGGCGATGGCGACGTGGGCAGCCGCGTATTCCAGTTCCTTGATCGGCTCGACGGTGTAGCCCAGTTCCTCCAGGGCCTTGCTGACCAGCAGGGTCTGGAAGGTTTCCTCGGCGATCGACGACTTCAGGGGGATGACCGTCACCCCGGCTCCTGGCTTGGTGGCGTCGGCCAGGGCGGGCCCGGCGCCCAAGGCGGCGCACAGGCCCAGAACAGCGGCCAGACGTCCCCGCAGGCGGGGGAAAACAGCTTGCGTCATTGTGGATTGGCTCCCTTGGTTCATGCGCCGGGGCCTCCTCGGGAGGGAGCCACCGGCGCCTGGCGTGCCCCGGGGCCGGGGCACGGGCGTGAGCAAAGCAGGATTAGCGCGGGGTCCCGGAGGCGCCCGAGGTCGGGGCGGCCGGGGTCTTGCGGGTCAGGCGCGCGATCAGGGCTGCGGGCCCCCGGGTGCGCCAGCCGGCGCCCCGGCGTCGGGGGCCGGCATCGCCCATGGCCTGGGTCAGGCGGTCGAGCACGATGGCGAGCAGCACAATGCCCACGCCCCCCACGGTGGCGAGCCCCATGTCCAGGCGGCCAATGCCGCGCAACACCATCTGGCCCAGGCCGCCCACCGCGATCATGGAGGCGATGACCACCATGGACAGGGCCAGCATCAAGGTCTGGTTGACCCCGGCCATGAGGGTGGGCAGGGCCAGGGGGAGCTGGACCTTGAACAGCACCTGGCTTTCCGAGGCGCCGAAGCTGCGCGCGGCTTCAACCAGATCGCCCGGCACCTGCCGGATGCCCAGGGCGGTCAGGCGCACCAGGGGCGGCAGGGCAAAGATCGTGGTCACCACCACGCCCGGCACGTTGCCGATGCCAAACAGCATGACGATCGGCACCAGATACACGAAGGCCGGGGTGGTCTGCATGGCATCGAGCATGGGGCGGGTGATGGCGGCGGCGCGGTCGTTGCGCCCCAGCCACAAGCCCAGCGGCAGCCCCAGGATCAGGCAGAACACCACCGAGGTGAACACCAGGGCCAGGGTGGTCATGGCCTGATCCCAGGCCCCGATCAGGCCTATGAACAGCAAGGACAGCATGCTGCCCACGGCCAGCCGCCGCCCGGCCACCTGCCAGGCGACGAGGCCGATCAGAACCATCAAAACCGGGGCGGGCACCGCCTGCAAGGTGCTTTCGATCGTGCCCAGAACCCCGTCCACCGGCCAGCGAATGGCCTGGAAAACGGGACGCAGATGCAAAACCAGCCACGCCAGCGCGTCTTCGACCCAGTGATCAAGAGGAATGACCGAATCGGTGAAGGGGTGCCAGGGATCGAAGGCGGGGTCGGGGGCCGGCGCGGACGCGGCCCCCAGCCAGTCGGTATCCGGGGGCGGGGCGGCGGGATCGGGCGTCGCGGGGGTGGCCGGAGCGCCCCACGGATTGGCGGCGGGCGAAGGGGGTTGCTCAGTCATGGGCGGGGGTTCCTTCTCCGGCCAGGGCTTGCAGCAGCAAGGCCCGTGACACAACCCCCATGTAGCGGCCGTCGTCATCCACGACCGGCAGACCACATGGTGCCTGGGCCACGGGTGAAATGATGTCGGCAATGCTGGTGCTGGCCGGCAAAGGCGTGACATCGGACAGGAAGGCCCGGTGCAGTTCGGGCTTGGGCGTGCGGGCCTCGACTTCCAGCGAAGCCACCGAAACCACGCCGTGGAAGCGGCGCCGGCCATCGACCACATAGGCAAAGTCGCGATCGGCCTTGCCTATGCGGGCGATGGCGGCGCGCACGGTGCCGTCGCGTTCCACCAAGGTCACCTGCTGCTTGACCGCCACGTCGCCGGCGGTCAGCACGGCGGAAATGTTCACGCCCCGGAAGAAGGAGCGCACGTAGTCGTCAGCCGGCTGGGTGAGGATTTCGTCAGGGGTGCCCACCTGGACCACGCGGCCGCCTTCCATGATGGCGATGCGATCGCCCAGGCGCATGGCCTCGTCCAGATCGTGGGACACGAAAAGGATGGTGCGTTTCTGCTCGGCCTGAAGGGTGAGCAGTTCATCTTGCATTTCGGCGCGGATCAGCGGGTCAAGGGCGCTGAAGGCCTCGTCCATGAGCAAGATGGCGGGATCGTTGGCCAGGGCGCGGGCGAGGCCCACCCTCTGGCGCATGCCGCCCGACAGTTCGTCGGGCCAGGACTGGGCCCAGCACGCCAGCCCGACCTGTTCCAGGGCGGCCTGGGCCCGGCTTTCGCGCTCGGCGCGGGGGATGCCCGAGAGTTCCAAGCCGAAGGCCGTGTTCTCGAGCACGTTCAGGTGCGGCATCAGGGCGAAGGACTGAAAAACCATGCCCATGGAGCGCCGGCGCAACTCGCGCAGATCACGGGCCGACAGGCGGGCGATATCCACGCCGTCAATGATGATTTCGCCCGCCGAGGGTTCAATCAACCGGTTGATCAAGCGGATCAGGGTCGATTTCCCCGATCCCGACAACCCCATGATGACGAAAATCTCGCCTTCCTGCACCGTGAAGGAGGCATCCGACACGCCCAGGGTCATGCCGGTGCGGGTGTGGATTTCCTCCTTGTCGACGCCCTGGCGGTGCAACGAGATCACCGCGTCGGGATCGTCGCCGAAGACCTTGAACAGGTTGCGCACGACAATCTTGTCGTTCCCAGACAAGAGACCTCCTCTATCTGAGTTTTCTAATCATAATTTTGCGATTCCCAATCATATTGGAGAACATCAACCAATGTCAACCCATGACGCCCAAACATCAAGAGATGAAGCCTGATAGAACAAGATTGAATTACTAATGAAGTTGACTGGAAGCTACATTGTGATATCAATTGACCGATTATTTATTTTTTGGAGATCAATCGTTATATTAATCAGGCATCGCGGTTGCCTCTTTTTGCGCCATCCGTCTCTCGCGAAGAAACCGGCGAGGCTGTGCTTGTCATCTCGCCCCCGGAATCCCCTCGAAAGAGCCAGGACAAGCACAAAAGCGGTATCCTGATCCCGGACGACGCGACAAAGGTCACCGCCAAAGGACTAAACCGCTCGCACTTTGTGCAAACGGTTCATCGCTTCCTAGAAAAGAGGGGAATTGATACCTTGGTTAATCAAATAATTTTCCAAATTTTATATAAAAAATCGATCGATCAATCAATACAACTATTGATTTTAAATAATTTACCCTTCAAGAAACACAGTAAACTTCTGTGATACCCCGGCGACGATTTTAAAAGACCCAAAAATTCACCAAGACAGCGTGCTCCCGCCTTCTGCCCGGGGCGCGGCCCTCCTCGGAAAAGGACGTTTCCAGGGGGTCGCGCCCGCCTTCCCGGACCCTACCCCTGACCAAGATCCTCCAGGATCGGACAGTCCGGGCGGTGGTCTCCGGCGCAGCACTCGATGAGATGGGCCAGCGTGGAGCGCAAGGAGCGCAGGTGCTCGATCTTTTCGTCGATCCGGGCCAGGTGGTCCTCGGCGATGCGCTTGACCCGGACGCTTTCCCGCCCCGCGTCCTCGTACAAGGACAGGAGGGCGCGGCAATCCTCGATGGTGAAGCCAAGGGCCCGGGCGCGCGCGAGAAAGGCCAGCTTGTGCACATCGGTTTCCCGGAAATGCCGATAGCCGTTCTCGTCGCGCGGCGGCCGCAGCAGGCCGATGTCCTCGTAATAGCGGATGGTCTTGGCCGGAAGATTCAACCGGCGCGCCACGGCTCCAATGTTCATCTGCCCCTTCCTTCTCTCCCGGAAGCCCTCGTCCGTGCCGCTCAAGCCTTGGACGGCTCGACCGTTTCATCCATCAAGGCGGCCACCCGGCGCAGCCGAAGGGCATTGGTCAAAACGAAAACCGACGACAAGGCCATGGCTCCCGCCGCCAGAAGGGGCGACAGCAAAAGGCCAAAGGCCGGATAGAGAACGCCGGCGGCCACCGGAATCAGCGCAACATTGTATCCGAATGCCCAAAACAGGTTCTGGCGGATGTTGCGCATGGTCCGGCGGGAAACCTCGAAGGCATTCACCACGCCGCGCAAATCCCCGGACATGAGAACCACATCGGCGGATTCGATGGCAACGTCGGTCCCGCTGCCGATGGCGATGCCCACATCCGCACGGGCCAGGGCGGGCGCGTCGTTGATGCCGTCGCCCACGAAGGCCAGCGTGCGGCCGCCCGCGCGCAAACGCTCCAGGGCCGCCACCTTGCCTTCGGGCAAGACGCCCGCGATCACGTCGTCAATGCCGGTTTGCGCGGCGATGGCCCTGGCGGTTTCCTGCTTGTCGCCGGTGATCATGACCACCCGCAAGCCCTGGGCATGCAAGGCCGCGATGGCGGCTCGGCTGGCGGGCTTCACCGGATCGGCCACGCCGATGACGGCGGCAACCCGCCCTTCGACCGCCGCGTACAGCGCGGTCCGCCCCCGCCGGGCAAGATCGGCTTCCACGGCGGCCAGTGGGCCGGGATCGATCCCTTCCTTTTCCAGGAAGCGGCCGGCGCCCACGAGAACGTCGCGGCCGTCCACCCGCGCCCGCACGCCGTGACCGGTCACGGACACGAACCCGGACACATCGGGCCGGCGGGCCCCCTCGTCCCGGGCGGCGCGGATCAGGGCGGCGGCGATCGGGTGTTCGGAGCGTTCCTCCAGGGCCGCGACCCAAGACAACACCTCGGCGCGTTCGAAGCCATCGGCCACGACGAGGTCGGTCAGGGCGGGCCGCCCCTCGGTCACGGTGCCGGTCTTGTCGAGCGCCACGACACCCACGGAGGCCAACGCCTGCAGGGCATCCCCCTTGCGAAACAACACCCCCATCCCGGCGGCGCGCCCGGTCCCCACCATGAGGGACGTTGGCGTGGCCAGGCCCATGGCGCAGGGGCACGCGATGATGAGCACCGAGACGCCCGCCACCAGGGCATGCGTCAGGGAAGGACTGGGCCCGAACAGCAGCCAGATCAGGACCGTCACCGCCGCGACCGTCATCACCGCCGGCACGAACCACAGCGTGATGGCGTCCACCACCCGCTGGATGGGCAGCCTGGCCCCCTGCGCCTCCTCCACCATGCGGATGATCCGGGACAAGGTCGTGTCGGCCCCCACCCGGGTCACGCGGAAGCGGAACCCGCCGGCGCCGTTCACGGTTCCCCCCGTGACCGCGTCGCCCGCGCCCTTGGTCACCGGGAGCGGCTCTCCGGTGATCATGCTTTCGTCGACGAGGCTTGTTCCTTCAAGGACCTCGCCATCGACGGCGACCCGTTCGCCCGGACGGACCTCGACCACGTCGCCCACGCCCAGCGACTCAAGCGGGACTTCGATCGCCTGCCCCTCGCGGATCACGCGCGCGGTGTTGGCGCGCAGACCAAGGAGCTTTTCAATCGCCGCCCCCGTCCGGCCCTTGGCCCGCGCTTCCATGAAACGCCCGATCAGGATCAAGACGACGATCACCGCCGCCGCCTCGAAATACACCGCGCGCACGGCCTCGGGCAGAAGGGCGGGAAGGAAGGTGGCGACGACGGAATAGGCATAGGCCGCGCCGGTCCCAACCGCGACCAGGCTGTTCATGTCGGGCGCCCCCTTGAGCAGCGCCGGGATTCCCTTGCGGTAGAACGACCGTCCGGGACCAAGCAGAACCAGGGTGGTCAGAACGAACTGGATCACCCAGCTGGTGCGCTCGCCCACGGTCCGACCGATGAACTCGTGCACAGCCGGACTGACGTGCGAGCCCATTGCCATCAGGAAAACCGGCAGCGCCAGCGCCGCCGCGAGCGCCACTTTCCGGGCGAGGTCCCGCGCTTCTTCTTCCTTGCGCGCGGCCCGGTCCACGCTGGCGCCCCCTTGCGCGACCCGGGCCGGATAACCGGCGTTGGAAACGGCGGCGGCCAGGGCCTCGGGCGAGATCACCCCGTCCAGGAAGGTCACGGTGGCCGTTTCGGCGGCCAGGTTCACGGCCACGTCCACCACCCCGGGAAGCGAGGCCAGGGCCCGTTCAACACGCCCCACGCACGAGGCGCAGGACATGCCTTCGATCGAAAGAAGAATGCGGGTTGACGCGGTCATGGTCGCCTCCGGTTTCCGGGTTCGACCTCCTACCTGGGGCTTCCAGCCACTGGAAGGTCAAGCCCCCGACGCGCCCCATCCAGGACACCATCAATCGGGTGAAGCCTTGGGTGAAGCCTTGGA